>JAMLGM010000001.1:0-300000 GCA_023957975.1 Microthrixaceae bacterium
CGCCCCGGGGGGGGGGGGGGGGGTGCTCCCCCCCCCCCCCCCCCCCGACCGTCGCGTTTTGGCGGCGGGAGGAATACGGCTAATTGAGGCGAATGACTCAGATTTGATACCTCGTGATCTTGCATGTGTCATGCGTGGTGACATTTCTGGTAATTGGTCACATTCACGAGAATTTTCCACCTGGATGGCGCGGAAACCCGATTTCTGCGGCCTAGCATGGACCTTATGAAACGCTCTCTCGCGATTACCGCCGCATCCGTCACCATGCTCGCCAGCGCCTGCATCACCGACCAAGCCCTGTGGGGATCATGCAACCCCGCAGGCGATCCGTGGGGAACCGACGGCCACTGGGTCCTCTACTGCGACAAGGGCGAGTGGGTCCCCACGATGACCGCCCAGGAGTTCGTTGACATCTCCTCCGGCAAGAACGTGACGATCGGAACCCTTCCGACCAAGCCGGCGCCGACCACGACGTCCACCACCTCGACCTCGACGTCCACCACCTCGACCTCGACCACGACCTCGACGGTGCCCGTGCCCTTGCCGGTCTATGCGTCCGGCCCACTTACGGGTGCGCCCGGAGATTCCATCACGTGGACCGGTACCTTCGACAACCTGGGCGATACCCCAGAGGTGAACTTCAACGCATTTCCGGTGGAGGTGACCGCATCGAGCCCGACCAGCATCACGTTCACGGTGCCGGCGCTCGGGTTCACACCCCCCTTGGAGGCAGACCCGTTCGTCGCCGGCGACTACGCGGTCACCGTCAACACGTGGGGCGGGACCAGCGTTCCCCAGACCTTCACTGTCACGGCGCCCTGATTCTTCGGCGATTCAACGTCGGCACAGAGCTGATGAACTTGGTCGTCGGTCATCAAGACCGACGACCAAGTCGCCTTTTTGGGCGAGAGTTCGGCGCCGCGCGGTCGTTTGTCCGGGTCGGGCCGATGCCCCGAAGCCGATAGCGTGGCGGCCATGTCCGACTTCGTTCGTGAGAAAGTGCAGGCCGACATCGATTCCGGAAGGTACGGCGGTGTCGTGCAGACCCGTTTTCCGCCGGAGCCGAACGGCTTCCTGCACATCGGCCATGCCAAGTCGATCTACCTGAACTTCGGGATCGCGGAGGAGTTCGGCGGCCAGTGCTTCCTGCGTTTCGACGACACCAATCCCGAAACCGAAGACGTGTCCTACGTCGACGCCATCCAAGAGGACCTGGCCTGGCTCGGCGTCACCCCGTCGGGGCCGCCGAAGTTCGCCTCCGACTACTTCGAGCAGCTCTATGAATGGGCCGAGGAACTGGTGCGCCAGGGGCTCGCCTATGTCGATGACCAGGACAAGGAAACTATCTCGGCCCAGCGCGGCGGTTTCGGCCAACCGGGAATCGAGAGTCCCCATCGTGACCGCTCGGTGGAGGAGAACCTCGGGTTGTTTCGCCAGATGCGCGACGGAGCGTTCGGCGAGGGCGAGCGGGTGCTTCGCGCCAAGATCGACATGCAGGCCGACAACATGTGGCTGCGCGATCCGGTCCTGTACCGCATCCGCAAGGTGGCCCATCACCGTACCGAGGACCGTTGGTCGATCTATCCGACCTACGACTGGGCACACGGCCAATCCGATGCCATCGAAGGCACGACGCACTCGATCTGCACCCTGGAGTTCGCCGAGCATCGTCCGCTCTACGACTGGTGTCTCGACCACATCGCCCTTCCTTCGCACCGGCCCGAGCAGACCGAGTTCGCTCGCCTGAACCTCACCCACACGGTGCTGTCGAAGCGCACGCTCAAGACCCTCGTCGACACCGGCGCGGTGCAGGGTTGGGACGACGCCCGTATGCCGACGGTTCGGGGGCTGCGCCGCCGCGGCTATCCGGCTGAGGCGATCCGGGCGTTCACCGATCACATCTCGGTGGCCAAGACGAACTCGGTCGTCGAGATCGAACTGCTCGAGTCCTTCGTGCGCACGCACCACAACACCCATGCCCTGCGACGCATGGCGGTGGTCGAGCCGCTCAAGTTGACCATCACCAACTGGCCCGAGGGTCACGTCGAGTGGATGGACGTCGTCAACAATCCCGAGGACCCGGCCGCGGGCACCCGGTCGGTTCCGTTCACGGGTGAGTTGTGGATCGAACAGGAGGACTTCATGGCCGACCCGCCGCCGAAGTACTTCCGCCTCACCCCCGGCCGTGAGGTGCGCCTTCGCAACGCCTATTTCGTGACCGCGACCGAGGCCGTCACCGATGACGACGGAAACATCATCGAGGTGCTCGCCACCTACGACCCCGAGACCAAGGGCGGCAACGCCCCCGATGGCCGCAAGGTGAAATCGACGATGCACTGGGTGTCACGACCCCACGCCGTCGAGGCGACGGTGCATCGTTACGAGCGCCTGTTCCGAGCGGCACATCCGGGTTCTGAGACCGGTGATGTGCTCGACGACCTCGATCCGAACAGCCGCGTGACCACCTCCGCACGTGTCGAGCCGGCACTGGGGGAGATCGCGCCCGGGGAAGTCGTGCAGTTCGAACGACTCGGATATTTCGCGGCCGACCTCGACGATCCGAGCGTGTTCCATCGCACGGTGGGGTTGCGCGACGAGTGGGCGAATATCCAGAAGCAGAAGAAGTAGGGCGCCTGGCCCTCAGGAGACGGTGCGAGAATTGCGTTCTCGTTCGCGAGATCGATATTCTTCGACCGGGTAAGTACGGGAGGCTGCTGATGAACGACGTCGTGACCGTTACGCCGGTGGCGGGATCGCTCGGCGCTGAGATCTCTGGAGTTGACCTCGGCGCCGAGCTGGACAGCGGCACGGTCGCCGCCATCCGGGCCGCATGGCTCGAGCACTTGGTGCTGTTCTTCCGCGATCAGCCGCTCACCCCGGAACAGTTCCTTGGGTTCGCCCGCACGATCGGCGAACCGGTCGAGTACAAGTTCGTTCCCGGAATCGACGGCTTTCCCGAGATCATCTCGGTGCTCAAGGAGGCCGATGAAACGGTGAATTTCGGCGGAATCTGGCACAGCGACGGCACCTACAACGACGAACCGCCCATGGCGACAATGCTCGTTGCCCGTGAGATCCCGCCCTATGGCGGCGACACGATGTTCGCCAACATGTACGACGCGTACGAGGCGCTGTCACCAGCGATGCGCGAGTTGCTCGATCCGTTGAAGGCGGTGAACAGCTCGGCGTTGGCCGATGTCTCCAAGACCCGCGAGGACCGCTACCGCGAATCGCACGACGACGATGACGAGGTTCCGCTGTATGAGGCGGTGCACCCGGTGGTGCGCACCCATCCGGAGACGGGCCGCAAATCGCTGTATGTCAACGTCGCCCACACCGAACGCTTCGACGCGATGACCGTTGAGGAGAGCCGCCCGCTGTTGGAGTTCCTGTTCCAACACCAGGTGCGTCCCGAGTTCACTTGCCGGTTCGTGTGGAAGCCGGGATCAATCGCCATGTGGGACAACCGCTGCGCCATGCACAACCCGGTGAACGACTACCACGGGTTCCGCCGCATGATGCACCGCATCACGCTCCGCGGCGAGCAGCCGGCCTAAGCCCGCCTCAATCTCGCGTTTTGTAGGTACTTTCTGTTGCTGTGGCAACAGAAAGTACCTACAGAACCGTCTTGGCTGGGCCGACCGCCGGTCGTTGCGTCACGGCCGTGGTGATGGCTGCGCTGTCAACACTGGTTGCGTGTGGCGGCGGTGAGGCGGCGACATCGCCGGCCTCGACTGCCCGCCCCGAGGCGACCTCGACGACACAGAGCCGTGGTTCGGGCGATTCGGTGTCAGAGGCGACCGATGCGCCGCTCGCGCCCGGCGCTGCGATCCAGGCTCGGCTCGCCGACGAGTTTCAGGACGCCCAGCTCGCCGCGGAGGTGTTCGCCGGATTAGGCGAGGAAGGCCGTCAGCAGTTGATCGACCGCGTCGGCGAGGATGCAGCGACGAGCGGTGTGTTGACCTACCGTCCCAAGCCCATCCCCGCTGAATCGGTCGACGCGATCATCGTGTTCTCCTTCGGGTACCGGGAAGCGGCCGACGGGTCGGTGATCGCCGGGCCGCCGAACGAACAGCTGGCCGCTGCGGCGAAAGAGTTCGCAACCGAACACGGGGTGCCGATCTACGCGCAGTTCGAAGTCGGCGACCTCCTCGTGAACAGCGGCGTCGAGCGCGTCACCTCCATTCGCCCCGACGTCGACGAGAACGGCCAGATCGTCTACCTGAGCACCAAGGGCGTCCTCGATAAGGCGCTCGCTGCGGCGGCCGGCGATGGGGTCGAGATCGGCACGGCGGGTGTGCTGTGCTTCGCCGATCACGTCGGCCGCTGCCTCATGAACGTTCGCTCCGCCGGCCTCGACGCTGGGGTGCCCGAGGGTGTCGCCTTGCCGAGTGAGTACGACCCGGAGTCTGCCCAGCCATGGACGCGCACCCGGGCCGCGTACCTCGCAACGGATCTCGCCGCACGCGCCTCGTCCTGAGCGGTCGTGTTCTGGCGTTGGGCCGTTCTGGCATTGGGCCGTTCTGGCATTGGGCCGGGCTGGCGTTGCGCGGTTCTGTAGGTAATCGCGGTGGTCATGGCAACCGCGATTACCTACAGAACGGCTGTGGCGGGTGGGCGCGGGCGCGGCAGTGGGGCGGGCGCGGGTCAGGCGGGTGGGCGCAGGTCGTCGTCGAGCGGGGTGCCGCACACGTTGAGCGCCATGGCGAGGACCCCATACGCGCCGACAGTGAAGACGAGGTCGAGCACCTGTTGTTCGTCGAACTCCCGGCGTAACGCAGCGTAGGTGTCCTCGCCCATCTGCGCGTCGGCCACCAGTTCGTCGACGGCCCGCAACAGCGCCGAGTCGAACGGCGACCAACCGGGGGCGTCTGGTCCGGCGGCGATGCGGTCGAGGTCGTCGGCGGTGATGTCGAAGTCGCCGGCGATGATCTCGTGTTGGGCCCACTCGTAGTCGCAGTGGTACACCGTGGCGACCCGCAACACGACGAGTTCACGCTGGCGCTCGGTGAGGGTCGTGGTGTGCATGACGTGCGCGTTGAATTGCATGAACGCCGCGGCCAGCGTCGGGTGATGGGCGAAGGTTCCCAACACGTTGAGCCCCTTGGGCCGACCGGGCGGCTGGGGAGGTCGCCCGTAGCGTTCGGCGCTGAGCGGAGCGAGGGCGTCTTTCATCTCCCGAGGCCAGCGTTGCGGCGGCAGGGGAGCGATGCGAGGGTTGAGGTCGTCGGTCATGGTGCTGAATATCCTCCGTCGACGACGACCGCCGAGCCGGTTTGCCATCGGGACGCGTCACTTGCCAGATAGTCATAGGCCCCGACGAGATCCGCGGCGGTGCCGAGTCCGAGCGGGTGTTTCGCGGCGATGGTGTCGATGGCCTGTTGGGGCAATTGTTCGTGGATCGCTGAGCGAAACGTTCCGGGGCACACGCAGTTCACCCGGATGTTGTCGCGGCTGTATTCGACCGCCGCAACCTTGGCGAGTTGGATGACCGCCGCCTTGGTCGCACAGTACGGCGCGGCGTGAGACCATGCGGTCAGCCCCGACACCGATGCGGTCAGGATGATCGAGCCGGATCGCCGCTCGCGCATCGAGGGCACGACCGCGGAGATGGCGTTGACCGCCCCCATGACGTTGACGTTGAAGGCCCGTTGCCAGTCTTCGGGCGTCAGGTTGTGGATCCGACCGTTGGGCGACAGCACCCCGGCGTTGGAGATCATGGCGTCGACGGCGCCAAAGCGTTCGAGCGCGAGATCGACCACCGCCTGCACGGCGGCCGGTTCGCTGACATCCGCGAGCCGGGTGGCGAGGTTGACGGAGTCACCTGTGGCCTCAATGGCGTCGAGGGTTGCGCTGAGGGAGGCGTCGCTGAGGTCGCTCAAGACGAGGTTTGTCGCCGGGTCGGCGGCGAAGTGGGTGGCGAGCGCGGCGCCGAGCGAGCCGCCCGCTCCGGTGATGACGACGGTGCGTCGAGCCGAGTTCGGGGTCGGGGTCGAGTCAGTGTCAGAGTCAGAGTCAGAGTCAGAGTCAGAGTCAGAGTTGCTGGTCATACGAGGAGATACCCTCCGTCGACGTTGATGACGGTGCCGGTGATGAACGCCGAGGCGTCCGAGGCGAGGAACTGATAGGCCCCGACCAGGTCGGTGTTGGCCCCCCAGCGGTGTTGGGCCGTGTGGCTGAGGACCCGGTCGGCGAGCTTGGGATTCTTCTTCCATCCCTCGGCGAGCGGGGAGTCGAACCATCCGGGGGCGACGACGTTCACCGTGATTCCCTCATCGGCGAAATCGAGGGCCAGGCTCTTGGCGAGGGCGACGAGTCCCGCCTTGGAGGCCCCGTAGGCGCCGAGTCCACGTGCCGATCGTTCGCCGAGGACCGAACCGGTGAACACGATCCGACCACCGGGTTGCATCACCTTCGCGGCTGCTCGGGCGCCGAGAAAGGCCGAGGTGAGGTTGACCTCGAGCACCTGTCGCCAGGTCTCCAGATCAACCGAGCGGGCATCGGCGACGACGGGGGAGATTCCGGCGTTGGAGATCCACACGTCGAGTCCGCCCCATTCGGCGATCGTGTCTGCGGCAATGCGTTCGTTGACCTCTTCGTCGGAGACGTCACCCACCACGATGATCGAGGGGCCGGGTAATTCGCTGGCGAGGGCGACGAGGTCGTGGCGGGTTCGTGCCACCAGTGTGAGTTTGGCTCCCGCGGAGGAGAACCCATGGGCAAGGAGGCGGCCAAGGCCACGGCTCGCACCGGTCAGCACGACCCGCCTTCCCGCGACGTCGCCTGGGTTGGGCCACGTCGCCGGAATCTCGATCTGTGCCGCCTCGACCTGTGCCGCCTCGACCTGTGCCGCCTCGACCTGTGCTGCCTCGGATGTGTCGCCCACGGCGTCCCCCAGAAAGTTCGGATCCCGATTCGCCCCCAGGATCTTGTACCGACCGGTACGATAACCGCTCATGGCCGGCAACGATGAACTTCTCGAGATGTATCGACGCATGGCGGTGATCCGCGGCTTCGAACAGCGCGTCTCGGTGCTCTACCGCAACGGTGAGGTGCCGGGGTTCGTCCACCTGTCGATCGGCCAGGAGGCCACCGCGGTCGGTGCGTGCTGGGCGCTGCGGAGCGACGACGTCATCACCTCCACCCATCGCGGTCACGCCCACTGCCTGGCCAAGGGGCTCGATCCGACGGCGATGTTCGCCGAACTGATGGGTCGCGACGGCGGCACCAATCGAGGTCGAGGCGGGTCGATGCACATTGCCGATCCGAACCTGGGGATCTTCGGAGCGAACGGCATCGTCGCCGCTGGCCTGCCCATCGCCGCGGGTGCGGCCACCGCGGCCCAGCTGCGGGCCGACGATGCGGTGGTCGTCGCGTTCTTCGGCGACGGTGCGGTCGCTCAGGGAGCCTTTCACGAGGCGGTGAACCTGGCGGCGGTCTGGGAACTGCCGGTCGTGTTCTTCTGCGAGAACAACGGGTACGCCGAATTCTCGCCAGCCGAAGCCCAGCACGCAGCGCCACTGTCGAGCCGTGCCGCCGGCTATGGGGTGGGGTTCACGGCGATCGACGGAAACGACGTCGTCGGCGTGGCCGAGGCGATGGGCGGAATCGTCGAATCGGTCCGCACGGGTGCTGGACCGGTGATCGTGGAGGCGACCACCTATCGCTGGCACGGCCACTACGAGGGAGATCCCGAGCGATACCGCACCCCCGAGGAAGTGGAGGCCGCCAAGGATCGCGATCCGCTCGTGGTCGCCCATCGTCGTCTGGTCGATTCCGGCACTGCGAGTGACGACATCGACCGAATCGATGTCGAGGTCGCAGCAGAACTCGACTCGGCGATCGTTACGGCTCGGGCGATGCCGGTGCCGCCGTTGGAGTCGTTGCGCGACTTCGTGGTGCGCGAGCGCCCGAGGATCGACGAGGTGGGGTGTGACACTTCTTGTAGACGGTCGTTACCAGGAAGGAATGACAGGACGATATGTCTACGAATCGCAGGAAGTTCACCGATGAGTTCAAGGCCGACGCGGTCCAACTCGTCGTGGCTGGTGACCGGCCGATCGCGCAGGTCGCCAGGGAGCTGGAGGTCAATGAGAGTTCGCTCGGGTATTGGGTGAAGGCGTACCGGGCGCAGCACCCGGACTCGGAGATCGCGCCGATGCCGGTGGAAGCGGCGCGGATCGCTCGACTGGAGGCGGAGAACCGGCGGCTGGCCGAGGAGAACGCGTTCTTGAAAAAAGCGGCGGCCTTCTTCGCGAGGGAGCAGCGGTGAGCGAGAAGTTCACGCTGATACACGCGCAGAAGGCCACCTTCACGATCGAGTTGATGACACGACTGCTCGGGGTTTCACGCGCTGGCTACTACGCGTGGGCGAAGCGTCTGGGCTTGCTGTCACCGATGGCGACGCGGCGAGCGGAGTTGACCGAGCGGATCAAGAAGATCCACGACGACTCGAACGGTGTCAACGGGTTCCGGCGGGTGCTCGCCGAGCTGGCCCGTCAGGGTGTCGCGGCGTCGGAGGGCCTGGTGCGCAAGATCATGCGGGAACTGGGGATCTTCGGGGTCCAGCCCCACACCCGCAAGCGCACCACGATCCCCGCTGAAGATGCCGTCGATCGTCCCGATCTGCTCAAGCGGGACTTCACCGCCGACCGGCCCGGTGTCCGCTTCGTTGGTGACATCACCTACTTGCGCACCGGGGAAGGATGGCTGTATCTGGCGACGGTGATCGACTTGTTCAACCGAGAGGTGGTGGGCTGGTCGATGGCCGACCATATGCGCACCGAACTGATCACCGATGCCCTGAAGATGGCCCGCACCCACGGGCGCATCGAGCCGGGCGCCCTGTTCCACTCGGATCGCGGAAGCCAGTACACCTCTGACGATTACGCCAAACTCGCGAAGGCTTTCGGAGTTCGTTTGTCGGTCGGGCGGACGGGGGTGTGCTGGGACAACGCTGTCGCGGAATCGTGGTTCTCGATGCTCAAGAACGAGATGTACTACCGGCACGCCTTCCCCACCCGGCGGAAGGCGAGATTCGCCGTGATGCAGTACATCGAGGTGTTCTACAACCGCCGCCGGCTTCATTCAGCGCTCGGCTACCGCACCCCCGTCGAGACCCGCGCCGACTACTACGCCCGGACCGCAACCGCGGCCTGAAATCCACAAAGAGACCGTCTACAAAACTTGACACAGCCCAGTCGGTGGCGTGTCAGGCGAGTAGAGCGATGTGTTGGTAGGCGTGGGTGAGGACTTCGGCGGTGGGCCAGGTGTCGATGATGCGCACGATGCTTTGGCGAGCGGTGCGGATGAGGCGGCCTGGCGTGTGGAACAGGGTCCAGCGGAGTTTCTTTGGGCGCGTGTCAGCCCAGCTGGTGGGCAGGCACACGAGTTGGAACCAGCGCACGAGATCCGCGGCGAGGCAGACGGTTTGGAGCCATGCCTGGTTGGAGTCGAAGTCACGAAACGGGAACCGGCACAGTCCGGAGTCTTTCAACCGTTGAATGTGTTGTTCGACGTGTGCGTGCGCGCGCATCGTCGCGTCCAACTCGATGGGGTCGCCGGGTTGGTCGGTGTAGAACCCCCAGTACCGGTACTCGAAGGACGGGAACAAGGATCGTTGCGCGCCGGGGTGGAGGGGTTCGCGTCGCACGATCAGCCGTGTTCGGTCCGGTAGCTTGTCGTCGTCGATCAACGAGGTGAGTTCACACACCGCGGCACCATCGCAGCGTGGCTCGCCGTTGCGGTCGAGTGCAGGGATCCAGGCGTCAACACCGATCGAATCGCTGATTGCTTCTGTCACGCCTTCGTTGGATCGGGCGGTCACGTAGAACCCGATGTTGCGTTCCCGACACGCGGCCAGGAACCCTTTCGTGCATCCAGCAGAGTCCGCTCGTACTACGACTTGGCGTACGGTCAGGTCCGGGTCGTCGTCGACATGGTGACCGACAGCGATCCTGGTGGGGAGCTGGTTGATCGCAGCGTCCAACACTGTGATGTGGTCGGTGACGGTGTTCGCGCCGGCGTTGCCCGGTCGCAGGACCGCGGCCAAGCATTCACCAGTGCCGTCAGCGAATGCGAACCATTGGGTGGAACCCGAACCCGCCCTTGAACGTTGCAGCAGTGTTCTGTTTGTTCTCCGAGTGGATCTCGATCAACGACGCGTCGATATCCAACATCACCGGCCCGGACGTTGCGATACCCGCTTGGGTCCATACCCGTTCACGCAACGGCGCCAGTACAGCAGCGATATCGGTCCGGTCTGACGCGTCGATTCCCGAGAGCGTGCGAGACACGGTCGTGTCTGAGGGAACATCGCCGAACAACGCTGGGCTGACTCCGAGGTGTTCGACATCGCAACATGTTTCGCCGCCCCCGGCGAGCGTCAACGCTGTCTGCACCAGCACTTTGCCCCGATCATGACCAGGAGTCCCGCGGCCCCGATAGGTCACCGCAGCCGACAACGCTGTGCCGAGTCCGATCCGATCAGCGAACGCCCCCAACGCGTGTAACCCGACATGAGCCACGACACCAGTTCCGCCCGCCTCTACCTTGATCTTGCGTGTGCTGTTAGCGTTCACCTGGCAAGTGCTCCCTCGATCGGCCTTCTCGATGTTTCGCAACACCCAGAAAAGCCCACCGGAGGGGCACTTGTCGCGTTTCGAGTCCCTCAACCCATATCAACCCCGCGAAGAACCAGGGCTAATGGTGTGTCGCGGAATTGATCGTCTGGGTCAGTGCGGCGCGGCCTCGCTGGACCTTGGCGATGATCTCTTCCGCGGTCTTGACCCAGACGAACGGTTTGGGGTCGTCGTTCCAGTGTGAAACCCACACATCGATCGCCTCGACCAGAGCTGCGACGCTGTTGAAGCTTCCGGTCCGCAACCGCTTGTTCGTGAGCTGCGCGAACCAGCCCTCGACCAAGTTCAGCCACGACGCCGAGGTCGGCGTGAAATGCAGATGCCACCGCTTCTGCGCCGGCTTCGCCAACCAGCGCCTGACCGGTTCGGACTTGTGCGCGGACAGGTTGTCCAACACCACATGCACCTCGAGGTGACGCGGGACGTGCAGATCGATCCACTTGAAAAAGGCCAACACATCCTGGCCGGTGTGGGTCTTGCGGGTGTCGTAGAGCACCTCGCCGGTCCCAACGTTCAACGCGGCGAACAGATCAGTCGTGCCGTTCCGCTTGTAGTCATGGGTCATCGTGCGGCCCCGCCCCGCCACCATCGGCAACGACGGTTGAGTTCGGTCCAACGCCTGACACTGGGTCTTTTCATCGAAACTGAACACCACCGCCCGCTCGGGCGGGTTCAGATACAACCCGACGACATCAACCAGCTTCTTCTCGAACTCGGGATCGTTCGACAACTTGAACGTATCGACCCGCCACGGCCGCAACTTCCGCGCCCGCCACACCCGCGCCACGGTGTCTTTACCAACCCCGTGACGCTGCGCCATCGTTCGAGTCGACCACTGCGTCGATCCATCATCAGGGACCGTGTGCAACGTGTCGGAAACGATCGCGTCGATCGTTTCCTGCGCGATCTCAGGTTTGCGGCCCCGACCTTTCGCGATCGACCCGACCGCAGCGATCCCGTCAGCCTCGAACTTGGTACGCCACCGGCGTACCGTCACCGTCGTGGTCCCGCACGCCCGCGCGATCGCCCCGTTCGACTCGCCATCAGCAGCCAACAACAACGCCGAGGACTGCACCACCACCCGATACGGCAACGACGACGACACCGCCATCCGTTCCAACTCGGCCCGATCCTCGGGTGACACCATCAACGGGGCAGCGATCTCTACCGGCACCCCACCACACTAACCCGATTCGCTATTTCAGCGACGAACCACTAAGGTGCTGGACTTCGCGGTTGCGGCTGCAAGCAGTTTCCGTGAGCCAGCTGGCGGAAGTGGCGTGCTGAGGTGCATTTGGTCAGCTGTGGCGTGCAGCTGATTGGCGCGCCACAGCCGTGGGTCCCTGGAGTTGTCCATAGCAGCATGTGTGTCTGCGGGGGAAATGAACTCGCTACTTCCGAGGAGGGATTAGCGATATATCAGTGGGAATGCAACCAGATGTAGATCTATAGACTTGGCCAACTTGCCCATTTGGTAGTTGATCCGGCTCCACCTGATTCGTGGCTCGATACCGCTCCCCTACGGCCGTAATGCTGCACTCGCCAAATGCTTCTTGTAGATCTCTATTGTACGAGATTGCGAAGCCTACTAAGGCTAGTAGCGGAATCACTAGAGCGATGACGAAGACTGCAGCGAATATTGAGCCTGATGTGAGTTTTGGCGGCATGGGCGGAGTGATCTGTTGGCTTTGGCGGGTCGCTGTCATAGGACGCTGCTATCGTAGGCGAATCCGGGAACGAAAGTACTCCGGACATGTCAAAGTTTCGTAGAGACGGTGAGTTTCAGCGGTGGGTGCACGGTCCCGGCATGATTGCCGGCACTGTCGCGCGAGGGGCAACACGGGCGGACTGGAGGTGGGGCGCCTGACGTGCGCGGATGTAGGCGAATCGCCGCCCTTAGGTATCTATGCGCTGGGGGTGAGGGTTCGGCCGATGACCATGTGTTGGATCTCGTTCGTACCTTCGCCGATTTCGAGCACCTTGGCGTCGCAGTAGAAGCGGGCGACGGGCGATTCGAGCATGTAGCCGAGTCCGCCGTGGATCTGCACGGCCTCCGATGCCGCCGACATTGCCAGGCGACTCGCCTTGAGTTTCGCCATCGACGCCTCTTTCAGGAACGGCTTGCCAGCGTCGCGTAACGCCGCCGCCCGGTAGGTCAGCCACCGGGCCGCTTCGAGTTCGGTAGCGATGTCGGCGAGCTTGAACTGAATGGCCTGGAACTTGGCGATCGGTTGGCCGAATTGTTGGCGTTGATGTGCGTAGTCGACGGCCATGTCCAACACCGCCTGCGTGAGGCTGAGCGACAGGGCGGCGATGGAGATGCGTCCGACTTCGAGGGCGCTGAGGAACTGGCTGAGCCCCATCTCGGGGTCGCCGATGAGGTGATCGTCGGGCACGAACACGTTGTCGAAGAAGAGTTCTCGGGTGTCGAGTCCCTTCCAGCCGATGCCGCGCATCTTGGGTCCCATCGTGAACCCCGGAGTGTCCTTCTCGACGACGAAGCTGGCGAACATCGCGTTGTCGTCGGAGCCGGTGCGTGCCAACAGGGTCACCCCGAAGCTCATGTCGGTGCCGGCGTTGGAGATGAACGTCTTGGCGCCGTTGATGAGCCAGCCGCCATCGACACGTTCGGCACGGGTGCGGATACCGCGGGCGTCGGAGCCGGCATCGGGTTCGGTCAGGCCGAACGCCCCGAGCGCGGTGCCTTCGGCGAGGGGGCGTAACCACCGTTCGCGCTGGTCGTCGTTGCCGAACAACAGCAGCGGCAACGAGCCGATCGTGACGTGGGCCTGCCAGGCCGCGGCGACCGACTGGTCCGCGTGGCCGATCTGTTCCATCGCTGCGACGAACCCGACCGTGGTCATCTCGATGCCGCCCCAGCGTTCGGGAATCAACATTCCGAGCAGGCCGAGTTCGCCCATTTCCCGCAGGAGATCGGTGGGACACACCGCCGCCTCCCAGGCCTCGGGTGCCCGTGGGGCGATCTCGTTGCGTGCGAAATCCCGGCACAGATGTGCAAGTTCGCGTTCTGCTTCCGTCAGCTCGAAGTCCACATTTGTATACTAACCGGTCGGTACAAAAAATTCGGGGGAATGGCTGTGCCGGGGGACGCGACATGCAACCAAACGATCTTGAACCGTCCGACCGAGGTGTCGATGTCGACGTGCTCATCGTCGGCGCCGGGGTCACGGGCATCTACCAGCTCTACCGGGCACTCGAGTGCGGGTTCAGCGCCGAGATCGTCGAGGCCGGCTCCGGGGTCGGCGGGACGTGGTTCTGGAACCGCTACCCGGGCGCCCGGTTCGACTCGGAGAGCTACACCTACGCCTACCTGTTCTCGCAGGAACTGTTCGAGGAGTGGGAGTGGAGCGAGCATTTCGCCGAGCAGGGCGAGACCGAGCGCTACCTGAACCACGTTGTCGATCGTTTCGATCTGCGCCGTCACATTCGCTTCGGCACCCGGGTTGCTTCGGCGGTGTGGGACGAGGCCGGCGCACGATGGGTCGTCACCTTCGGCGACGGTTCGAGGCGCACCGCTCGCCATGTCGTCGCCGCCACGGGCGTGTTGTCGGTGCCCTTCTACCCAGACGTCGAGGGCCGCGAGGACTTCGCGGGCGAGTCGTATCACACCGGATTGTGGCCCGCCGAGCCGGTAGATCTCGTCGACAAGCGGGTGGCGGTGATCGGCACGGGGTCAAGCGGCGTGCAGATCATCCCGGTCATCGCGCCCGAGGTCGCCTCGCTCACGGTGTATCAGCGCAGCCCCAACTGGTGCACCCCGCTCAACAACTCGCCGATCACCGCCGCCGAACAGGCCGAACTGCGGGCGAATTTCGAGGAGATGCGCGAGGTGCTCAACACCTCGATCGCCGGCTTCCTGCACGAACCCCATGACCGCAATGCCTTCGACGACACCGACGCCCAACGCCAGGCGTTCTTCGAAAAGATGTGGGCGAGTCCGGGCTTTTCGAAGATGTCGTCGAACTACCTCGACCTGTTGTTCGACGAGGCGGCGAATCGGGCCTGGTGCGACTTCATCGAGGCCAAGGTGCGTTCGATCGTCACCGACCCCGCCAAAGCCGACAAACTCGTTCCCACCGACCATCGCTACGGCGAGAAGCGTCCGCCCTTCGTCACCGACTACTACGAGACGTTCAACGATCCGAAGGTGTCGATCGTCGACCTGCGGGCCACGCCCATCGTTCGGGTGACCGAGACGGGCATCGAGACCACCGAGGGGCTCGTCGAACTCGACGTGATCATCTGGGCGACCGGATTCGACTTCGGCACCGGCGCGCTCAATCGCCTCGGCGTCGTCGGGCGTGACGGGGTGGCACTCACCGAGCATTGGGCCGACGGCCCGACGACCTTCCTCGGCGTGCAGACCAGCCGGTTCCCCAACTTCTATTTCCCGGGTGGTCCGCACGCCGCGGCGGGAAACAACCCTCGCTACAACGGCGATCAGGTCGACTTCGTCATCGACTTGTTGGTCCACGCCCGCGACCACGGATTCGACGTGATCGAGGTCGGCGCCGATGCCGAACGGCGTTGGACCGACATGGTGGATCGGGGGGCGGTGGCCGCACCGTTCGGGGAGAAGAGCTACTTCTTCGGCACCAACATTGCGGGCAAGCCGGTGAAGTACCTGCTGAACTCCGGAGGTCGGCCGAAGCTGTTCAAGGAGATCGAACGCGTGCACAACACCGACTTCGCCGCCTTCGACTTCTCGACTGCTGCGGAGTCCTCGGAGCGATGAGCCCGGCCGCGGAGGTGTCCCGAGGAGTGTTGAGCGGCCCGTCGCTTGAGAGCGTCGAGGGCATTGGCGCGCTCACCCTTGGGGGATTCCTTCGCGAGGTCACCGAACGATTCGCCACCAACGAGGCGATCGTGTTCGACGACCCGCTGACCGACCACGACGCCGGCGTTGCGACCGTGCGCCTCACCTATGCGCAGGTGTGGGAGCGAACCCGTCGCATCGCCGCCGCCCTCGTCGCCGCCGGTGTTGAACCCGGCGAGTTCGTCGGCGTCGTCATGGGCAATCGCCCCGAGGCGATCGAGTCGATTTTCGCCGCGGCCATGATCGGTGCGGTCGCGGTGCCGATGTCGACCTTCGCTCCGCCGCCGGAACTGCAGGCGATGCTCGAGATCTCGGGAGTCTCGGTCGTGGTGACCCAGCCCCGGCTGCTCGCCCGGAGTTTCGGCGACGACCTCTGCGCATTGCAGCCCCGGGTGCCTGGGCTGCGTCGCGTCGAGGTGGTGGGCGAGCCTGGCTGGGCCGAGTTTCTCGCCACGGGCGACGCTGTCGGGTCGGAGGGACTCGACGCTCGACTGGCGGTGGTGAAACCCGAGGACCCCGGCCTGGTCATCTTCAGTTCCGGCACCACGAGCCGACCCAAGGCGATGCTGCACACCAACCGGGCGCCCAGCCAACAATTCTGGGTGCAGGCGCAGATCTTCGGGCGCACACAACAGACCCGCATGTGGACGGCGTTGCCGCTGTTTTGGACCGCCGGGTTCAACACCGCTGTCGGCGCCACCCTCGCGGCCGGTGGGTGTTGGGTCGCGCAGGAGACCTTCGAGGCTGGCGAGGCGCTCGCGTTGATGGGCCGCGAGCGCGTCACCGAGCCCTACGCCATGCCCCACCAGGGAGCGGCGCTCGCCGAGCACCCGCACTGGCCGTACGCCGATCTGTCCTCGCTGCGTTGTGTGTTCGGCAAGTCGGTGTTCGCCCGGCATCCATCGGTCGACGGCGACACCGGCTGGACGATGCCGGTGGGATACGGACTTTCGGAGACCTGCGCGTTCGTGTCGGGTCATCGCAGTGACGCTGGTCGTGACGCCATGAAGCGGTCGGTCGGGGGGTTGCTGCCGGGAATCGAGGTGCGGATCTCCTCCTTCGAGACCGGCGACGCGCTCGATGTCGGCGAGGTCGGCGAGATCACGGTGCGGGGGTCGACGGTGATGCTCGGGTACCTCGGCCGCGACCCCGCAGAGTGCTTCGACGCGGATGGGTTTTTCCACACCGGCGACAGCGGCCACCTCGACTCCGCCGGTGAGCTGCACTACGACGGCCGTGCCACGGAGATGATCAAGTCCGGCGGCGCCAACATCTCCCCGGCCGAAATCGAGGTGGCGTTGCGGGCGTGCGCGGGGGTGAAACTCGCCCGCGTGATCGGCGTCGACGACGAACGTCTCGACCAGATCGCCGTCGCCTGTGTCGAGGTGGCCGACGGCGCCACGCTCACCGCGCACGACGTCACCTCGTTCCTTCGTGAACGGATCGCCACCTACAAGGTTCCGCGGCGGGTGCTGATCTTCGACGCCGGCGAGATCCCCCTCACCTCGAGTGGCACCAAGGTCCGCGACGCCGAGTTGCGTTCACTCATCGCCGAACGCGTCGCCGCCGAACGCCTCGCCGGCGAGCCAGCACCGACCGAACCCGCACCGACCGAACGTTGAATGGAGACCTCATGACATCACAGGACCAGACCTCACAGGACCAGCCGACCCTCGACACCAGCGATCTCGACCGCCACATGGGCGTGCCGATGGAGCCGGGCGAGTTGAAGGAGCCGGTCGCGCTCAACGACATCCGGCGGTGGGTGCAGGCGATGCACTACCCGAACCCCCTGCACTACGACGAGCGCTGGGCGGCCGAAAGCCGTTTCGGAACCATCGTGGCGCCGCAGCCGATGACGGTCGCCACCGACACCAGTCACGGGTGTTCTCCTGCGCAGGTCGGCAAGATTCCCAACAGTCACCTGATCTTCGGTGGCGACGACTGGTGGTTCTTCGGGCCGCGGATCTGGCCGGGCGATCACATGGTCTGTCACCGGATGCCGTACGACTACAAGGTGTCCGACACCAAGTTCGCCGGGCCGACGTGTTTCCAGCGCGGCGACACCCTCTACATCAACCAGCGCGGCGAGCGGGTGGCGCTGCAGCGTTCGACGGCGATTCGCTATCAGGTGCGTGAGGCGAAGGAGAAGAAGCTGTTCTCCGAGCCGAAGGAACCCGAATGGAGCGATGCGAAACTCGCGGAGCTCGACGAGATCAAGGGTTGGTTCATCGATCAGATCCAGACGCTGCGCCACGACCCGCGCACCTATGAGTCGGTGAGCGTCGGCGACATGCTCGCCCCGAACGTGTTGGGCCCCCATTCCCTCGCCAGTTTCACCACCGAGTGGCGGGCGTTTCCCATGACGACGTGGGGTGCGACGGCGAAGGGCCCGACCACCGTGCGGGCCGAGGAGCTCGGTTACACCAAGGAGATGGCGGGCTTTGAAGGCGACCGGCGAATGGAACGCACCAACCCCGAACTCACCGACGGCGCCTACTACGGACCGTCGCGGGGGCACCTGCAGCCTCGCTGGGCTCAACACGTCGGCATGCCGCGTGGCTACGGCTACGGGGCGTCGATGGGTGCGTGGATCATCGACTATGTGGCGGCGTGGGCCGGGGAGTGGGGCTTTGTCACCCACGCCACCTCGCAGTACCGCAACCCGGCCTTCACCGGCGACGCCACGTTCCTGTCGGGTGAGGTGATCGGCAAGGAGATCCTGCGCCGAGGCCGTCACCGCGTGAAGGTCGCTGTCGAGTTGCGCAACCAGGACGAGACGGTGATGGCCAAGGCCACCGTCGAGGTCGAGTTGCCAAGCACCGACACACTGTCCTGAGCAGCACTTTCCTGAGCAGCGCCCGTCAATGCCTTGCCCGTCAAACCCCACCGAACCAGGAGCGAATCATGATTCTCGTCGTCGTCAAACAACCCGTCCGTGCCAAGTACGCGGACGACTGGCCCGAACTCGTGCGCGAGTACACCGAGGCCACCCGCGCCGAGCCGGGCAACATCTCCTTCGACTGGTATCGCAGCCCGGAGGATCCGAACCTGTGGATCCTCGTCGAGGTGTTCGCCGACAAGGCCGCCGGCGACGCGCACACCGCGTCGGAGCACTTCGCCAAGGCGAGTGGCGAGATGGCCCGCTGGTGCGCCGCCATCCCCGAGATCATCCACATGGAGGGGCCGGGGGAGGGCTGGTCGCTCGCCGGCGAGGCCTCCTAGCGCCGTGGCACGTTCGACGATGAGACCATGTCCGAGGGAGGTGCGCCCATGACCAGCGACCGCCAACAGCCGACGTTTCCGACCTTCGACACGGTCGAGGAGGAGCGGCGTCATCGCAAGCAACGTCTCGCCGCGGCGTTTCGTCTCTTCGGGGCCTTTGGGTTCGACGAGGGGGCGGCGGGCCACATCACCGCCCGCGATCCGGAGTTGACCGATCACTTCTGGGTTAACCCGCTGGCGATGAACTTCAAGCGCATCCGGGTGCGCGACCTGTTGTTGGTGAACGCCGCGGGCGAGGTCGTGCACGGCACCTGGCGGGTGAACAAGGCGGCGTTCATGATCCACTCGCACATTCACGAGGCGCGCCCCGACGTGGTGGCGGCGGCGCATTCGCATTCGATCTACGGCAAGACGCTGTCGACCCTTCGCCAGCCGCTGCTGCCACTCACCCAGGATGCGTGCGCGTTCTACGGCGACCATGCGGTGTTCGACGACTACGGGGGTGTGGTGTTCGAACACGACGAGGGCGATCGCATCGCCGCCGCCTTGGGTTCGCACAAGGCGGCGATCCTCGCGAACCACGGGCTGTTGACCGTCGGGGCGACCGTGGACGAGGCGGCGTGGTGGTTCATCACGATGGAACGGTCGTGTCAGGCCCAACTGCTCGCCGAGGCGGCCGGCGTTCCGGTGCCGATTCCCCACGAGCAGGCGGCGGCCACAGCGTCGATGATCGGACATCCGATGTCGGGGTGGTATTCGTTCCAGCCGCTCTATGACTGGATCGTGACCGAACAACCCGACTTCTTGGAGGAGTAGGCGATGGCTGTTTCGTGGTCGATCGCACGGGCGCTCGACGACGTGCTCGCGACCGACCCGGGTCGCGAGGCGTTGGTGACGCGGTCGGCTCGACTGAGCTACGCCGACTTGGACGCCGCCGCGAATCGTGCCGCCCGGGCGCTGGTGTCGTGTGGGGTGCGCCCCGGCGACCGGGTGGCGGCGTCGCTGCCGAACGACGTCGATGTGGTGGTGGCCTTCCACGGTGCGATGCGGGCCGGGGCCGTGTGGTTGGGCATCAACCGTGCCCTCGCCGTGCCGGAGAAGCAGTTCCAACTCGACGACACCGAGGCGGCGGTGTTCATCTGCGAGAACGCCGGAGGCGCTGGGGCTGGTGGCGGTGGCGCTGGTGCCGTCGGCGGGATGACGCTGTCGCTCGGCGAGTGGCAATCGCTCGTGGCGGGGGCGTCGGATGACGCTGTTGGGATCGAGGTCGACCCGCTCGCGCCGGCGGGCATCGCCTACACGAGTGGGACGACGGGGCGGCCGAAGGGTGTGGTGCACAGCCAGCGGGGGCTGCTCGTGCCGGCGACGGTGCTGGTGGAGAGCCGGGGGTACGACTCGACGCTGCGCAAGGCCGACTGTTTCCCGTTCACGATCCTCAACATGACCGTGCTGACCACGCTGTTGGCGGCGAGGGCCGGCGGCACGACGATTCTCATGGATCGCATCGACGCCGAAGGGGTGGCCGAGTGGATCCGCGACGAGGCGGCCACGTTGTGGAATGGGCCGCCCGCGTTGTTGCATTCGCTGGCCTCGATGGACTCGGTAGCGGCGAGCGATTTGGGGTCGTTGCGCGAGGCCTGGACCGGGGGAGCGGACTGTCCAGCGACGATCCTCGACGCGTACGAAGCGAAGTTCGGCCATCGGGTGTTGAGCACCTATGGGCTGACCGAGGCGCCGACCGTGGTGTCCATCGACCCGATCGAGGCCGCGGCGCTCGATGGCAAGGTCGGCCGGGTTGAGGGGGCGAGCGGTCGGCCGTTGCCGCATCTGGCGGTGACGATCCGAGATGAGGCCGGCGATGAGGTCGCGGCGGGGGAGACCGGTGAGGTGTGCGTCGGGCCAGCGGCGGGGGACGATCGCTACCGGCTGATGCTCGAGTACTGGCGCCGGCCCGAGGCCACCGCGGAGACGTTGGCGGGCGGGGTCCTACACACCGGTGACGTCGGGTTCTTCGACGAGGCGGGCTATCTCCACCTGCGCGACCGCAAGAAGCTCGTCATCATTCGGGGCGGTGCGAACGTGTACCCGGCCGAGGTCGAGCGGGTGTTGCAGGAGATCGACGGGGTTGCGGCCTCGGCGGTGATCAGCGTGCCCGACGAGCGGCTGGGGGAGCGGGTCGTCGCGCTCGTCGAGGTGTCCGCCGAGATTGGCGATGGCTTCGACGGCGAGGCTGCCCGAGCCTGGTGCGCCTCGCAACTCGCCAAGTACAAGGTGCCCGAGCGGATCGTCGTCATCGACTCGTTTCCCCGAAACGCGATGGGCAAGATCGTGCGCACCGAGCTGCCCGCTCTCCTCGCGACCTCGGGCGAGTGAATGGCGCGCCCACAGTTCATCTGTCGCGCCCACAGTTCAACTGTGGGTAAATCCGGCCACCTGTCGAACGCCTTTGCCCACAGTTGAACTGTGGGCATAGGCGTTACCCGATCTCAGCGCGGCCGATCTCGGTGCGGCCGAGTTTGGCGGCGGCCTCGGGGACGAACGGTTCGGGAGCGAAGGGGCCGGTCGCCACCGAGGACACCTCGATCTCGGGCAACACGACGTTGGGGGCCAGGGTGTCGAGCCAGGCGATCGTGTCGACCACATCGGAGGTGCGCAGGGTCATCATCGGGAAGTGGACGTCGTCGAGCATGGGGGTCGCCACCGGTCCGGTCGTTACGACGTGCACGGCGATGCCGTCTCGCTCCACCTCCTTGGCGAGCGCCGCGGCGAACGCGTTCAGCCCGGCCTTCGACGCCGAGTATGCGGATTTGCCGGGCTGGGGTGCGTGAGCGGAACTCGAGGACAACATGACGATGCGACCCCCGGCACCCATCGCCGACAGCGCGGCGTGGGTCACCACGAAGGCCGAGGTGAGGTTGATACGCAGCACCGATTCGAACGTGGCGAGCGATTCCTTGCGCACGAAGGTTCCCTGCATGACGCCGGCGGCGTGTACGAGCAGGTCGACGGTTCCAGCTTCGGCGACGACCGCCGCGAACTGCTCGGGATCCGCGCAGTCACCCGCCACCCATCGCGCACCGATCGATTCGGCGGCCTCGGCGAGCACATCGGCGCGTCGAGCGGTGAGGACGACGTCGTAGCCCCGGCGGACCAGTTCGGCCCCGGTCGCCAACCCGATGCCGCTGCTGCCCCCGGTGATGATCGCCCGCCGTCGGGGGCCGTCGGCTCCGTGCGCCGCGGGGCTGTTGAGTTCGCTCATGGAAATCATCGTACCGACCGGTACAACTTTGGTTCTCGGTTTTCGCTAACGTGCTTCCCGTGGCTTCATTCAACGCGTTTCTCCTGTCCAAGACCGACGACGGCCAGTCCCTCGCATGGGCCGAGGTCGACGAGACCGACCTGATGGAAGGCGACGTCACCGTCGAGGTGTCGCACTCGTCGCTCAACTTCAAAGACGGTCTGGCGATCACCGGATCGTCGCCGGTCGTTCGTCGCTGGCCAATGATTCCCGGCATCGACTTCGTCGGAACCGTGCGCGACTCGTCCAACTCGGCATTCGAGGAGGGTGACACGGTCGTGCTGAACGGTTGGGGTGTCGGCGAGACCCACCTGGGCGGCTACGCGGAGTTGGCGAGAGTGCCGGGTGAGTGGCTCGTCGCACTGCCCGAGGGCATCACCCCGAGCCAGTCGATGGCGATCGGCACTGCCGGTTACACCGCGATGTTGTGTGTCATGGCACTGGAGAGCCGCGGGGTGCGACCAGCGTCGGGACCTGTCCTGGTGACCGGTGCTGCGGGGGGTGTCGGCAGCGTGGCGATCGCTATCCTCGCGGCCCGAGGCTATGAGGTCATCGCATCGAGTGGCCGTGCCGAATCCGAGGGCGAATACCTGATGTCGCTCGGTGCGACACAGATCATCGACCGTTCCGAACTCTCCGAGCCTGGGCGTCCGATGGGTAAGGAACGCTGGGGGGCCGCGGTCGACAGCGTCGGCAGTCACACCCTCGCGAACGTGTTGGCACAGACCCGCTACGGCGGCACGGTCGCGGCGTGCGGGTTGGCGCAGGGCATGGACCTGCCCACATCGGTGGCGCCGTTCATCCTGCGCGGTGTCAGCCTGCTCGGCGTCGACAGCGTGATGGCCCCGCTTGAGTTGCGCCACGAGGCCTGGCGACGTCTGGCGACGGACCTTCCCCTCGATCTGCTCGACTCGCTGACCGTCACCCATCCGCTGTCCGACGCTCCGGCGTTGGCCCAGGACATTCTCGACGGAAAGGTGCGCGGACGCGTCGTGTTCGAAGTCGCCTGATTCGTTGGCCGGCGCCGGAGCGGATTGATTGGATCGTCGGCGCTTGTGTGGCTTGACGGTGCGGACTGAAGCGGCGATTACCGGTTCCGTCGAACTGACGGGGCTCCTTACACTCGGGTCATGTCCGTGGCGATCGAGCTGTCGGACGAGGTTCTGCGCCGACTCGAAGCGGCCGCCGCGGCGCTACATGCCCCACAGACAGGCCTTGGCGAAAGCGATGCTCTCGCGAACGTTCTCGCGCTGAACCAACTTGGGTGCGCGGCGGGAGGGGGTGAGGTGGGCCCGGCTCACCGGCAATCGGTGGCGACTGCGAGTGCCTCGCAGATTCCGTGCATTCGGTCGCCGCTGAGCGAGCCAATCCGCTGAACCAACAGGGCGAGCGATACCGACTCGACGGAGTCGAGATTCACTGCACACCTGCGTTCGATCGGATCATCGCCTGGTTCGAGGACGACCTCGCTTGGTAGACCGCGGACCGTCGTCGTGCACGGGGCGATGAGAGCTCGCCCCAGTCGTGGAATGGCGACATCGCGAGACAACACAACGACTGGTCGCCGACCGATCTCCGGGTGTTCACACCACCAGAGATCACCACGTCGAGGAAAGGCGGTCATGTCGAAGCGACGGCGTTGCGGAACGACTCGAGATCACCCCAGTCGTCCGGTTCACCGATGGGGTGGTTCTCGTAGGCCTTGGCATATTCGGCGTCGATCGTCGCGCGTCTCTCGGCTGCGAGAAGCGCGGCGAGCGCAGCGTCGATCAGCTTCGAGTCGGTTGAATCGCTACGAAGGCGCCGAGCGTCGGTGAGGAGGTCGGCGTCAACGGTGGTGCTGATGCGGATTCGGGCCATTCGCAAGTATGGCACGACTATGCCACGACTATGCCACGGAAGTGCCACGGTGCTCGCTGGCGATCTCGTCGGAGGCGATGGCGCAGAATGGGTTGTTCCGCAAGCGCAGGAGCACTGTTGGGCTGATAGGCGTTCGCGGTTCGGGCGTTCGAGATGTTCACGTACGTTCGCGGGTGTAGCGAGAGGGTTGCCGTCGAGATTGACCGAAACGTCCTCGTCGGTAGTCTCCAGTGCCTCGTCGGTGGGTGGTCCGTTATTAGTGGCCACTGACGATTCGACACCGTCACCCAGACAACCCACCAAGTGACCGAACCTGAACCACCAGCGCTGACTGCTGGGCGCTGCAAGCCGCGGTACGCTCGCGCTCTTGGCAGATGTCGACGCGTACCAGTGAGACGCGCTCGAAGCCGATCTCAGGGGAGTACCAATGTCTGAACGAGCGGCGTCCGACCGAGCCGTGTCCGACCGAGCGGCGTCCGAACGAGTGCATGCATTCACCGATGATGCGCTCGGTGATGACGACGCGGTTGCGCTCGCGGAGCGTGTCCGCTCCGGAGCGGTGCATCCCAAGGAGTTGCTGGAGGCGGCGATCGCACGGGCGGCAATGGTCGACCCGACCCTTCGTGCGGTCGAAACCCCGATGTATGACCGACCCCGCACCGGCGCCGGTTCCGACGCCCCGTTTTTCGGCGTGCCGACCTATCTCAAGGACAACACCGAGGTCCTCGGCGTGCCCACCGGTAACGGCAGCGAGGCCTACGTCGCCAAGCCGGCACAGAAGGACGCGCCGTTCACCGGACAGGTCCTGTCGACCGGGGTCACCATCATCGGCAAGTCGCGGCTTCCCGAGTTCGGGCTCAACGCCTCGACGGAGTTCATGACGCGCGAGCCGACCCGTAACCCGTGGAATCCCGCCTATTCGGTGGGTGCTTCCTCGGGAGGTTCGGCAGCGCTCGTCGCGGCTGGAGTCGTGCCGATCGCGCACGCGAATGACGGCGGTGGCTCGATCCGCATCCCGGCAGCGTGTGCGGGGCTCGTCGGGTTGAAGACGACCCGCGGGCGCCATCTCATCAGTGACCGGATGAAGAAGGTGCCGATCGACATCGGAACCGAGGGCATCGTGTCTCGGTCGGTGCGTGACACGGCGGTGTTCCTCGACGGGATCGAGGCCGGCTACCGCAACCCGATGCTGCCGCCCGTGGGACGCATCGAAGGGCCCGGCAACCGGCGGCTGCGTGTCGGGGTCATCTTCGACTCCATCACCGGTCCGCCCGACGCCGACACCCGCGCCGCCGTCGAGCAGACCGTGGCGATCCTCGAGGAAGCCGGCCACCACGTCGAGGAAATCCCGCTGCCTGTCGGCCTCGGTTTCCGCGACGACTTCCTGCAGTACTGGGCGCTGCTGGCCCACGCGCTCATCGATCTCGGCAAGCACCTGGTCGCATCGGATTTCGACAAGACGAAGGCCGACGGTGTGGGGCGCGGCCTACGGGATCATCACCGGGCGAACCTGCGCCACACCCGTGGGGCGATCAAGCGCCTGAAGCAGGTTCCGGCCGCGTACGGCGAGATGTTTCGGGGCCACGAACTCGTCGTGTCGCCGGTGCTTCGCCATCCCGCTCCCGAGATCGGCTACCTGAGCCCCCAACTCCCGTTCTCGACGCTGATCGACCGGCTGTTCTCCTATGTCGCCTACACGCCGCTCAACAACATCGCCGGAACGCCGGCCATGTCGGTCCCGGCGGGGTTGTCGTCGACGGGCCTGCCGGTTGGCGTGCAGTTGCAGGGGGCGTGGGGCGATGAGCGCACGCTGATCGAGGCCGCGTACCTGTTGGAACAAGCCAACCCGTTCCCCCGCATCACCGACTGAGCCGGTCGCCGTCTCGCCGTCTCGCCGTCTCGGTTGCGTCAGACGGTGGCGACGGGGGTGAGCGGCGAGCCGACGACGCCGGGCAGGCGCAGCGGGGGAGCGGTGAGCAGGAACCGGCTTCGGTTGTGCTCGCGCAGCCACAGCGCCAGGTCGTGCAGGTACCACATCTCGCCGAGGGGCACGCCGAGTTTGAACAGGCACAGGTGATGAATGGGCAGGAACGAGTGGCGTTCGGGCTCGCGGTCCTTACCCAGCAGTCCCTCCACGGCGTAGTTGTCGGCGACGAGTGCGGAGATCTGTGAGGCCTCGATCCACTCCAACAACGCCGGGTCCTTCGCGTCGAGATAGCTCGAGGTCGTGAACAGCTTGCGGGGGTCGGGGTTGCCGCCCCATTCGAGGATCCGCGTGGCGAAACCGGTGTGGAGCAACAAGATGTCGCCGGGTTCGACGACCACGCCGTCCTCGTCCATGATCCGCTGCAGGGTCGCCAGGTCGACCGCGCGCCATTCGTCGCTCAGGTGCGCTTCGAGATCGACGAGCACACCTCGCCCCTGCACCCCGTGCGCCGCCATGTGCTCCAACCCGAGGTGATGGGCGAAACAACGGTGGCCGCTGCCGTCGCCGCGGGCGTCCTCACTCGGCCCGACGAGGTCGATGCCCGCCCGGTAGCCGTTGTAGAAGACCGGCTCGTCGACCCCGTCGCCATCCGCGTCGAACTCGGCGCCGACGTGGGCGAGGGAGTCCCACTGGGTCGAATACTGCAGCGACAACGTGACGACATCATCGGTCCACACGTCGACGTATTTCGGGTCGCCGAAGTCGGGCATCTCGCTCATGTGGACGTTGTAGAAGGTGTCGCGCACCCCCTCCATGTCCTCGGTCGGGGCGATGCGCGGCGGGTGGCGACGCTGATTGAGCGCGGTGCCGCCGGGGAAATCGAGCGGCAGGCTCAGGCAGAACGAGATGCCCTCGGTGACCTCGCGCACGCCCTCGAGCACCTTGTTCGGCGTGAGCAGGTTGATGCGACCCAGTTCGTCGTCATCGCCCCAGTCGCCCCAGGTCGAGCCCTCCGGTCGTTGCACCCAACGCTTCGCCACCTTCATACCCCCTGTTGCACGAGCCAGAGCCCGAGCGTGAGACCCCTCGCCCCTCACCCCGCTCGTTCCCCGATAACCAGTGGTCGCTATAGCGACCACTGGTTATCGGAGAACAGGCGGGTGCGGCGACGTCGTTGCCGAATTGTACCGATCGGTCTAACGTACACGCGGATTCGCGATTGAGGAGAATGAAGTATCCGAATCGCCAGAACGTCGCTGTCAGCACTGTCGCTGTCGCCAGAACGTCGCTGTCAGCACTGTCGCTGTCGGCACTGTCGCTGCCAGCACCATGTCGTTGTCGACACCTCGGGGGAGGAACCAGCCATGACCGAACGTGATTTCGTCGTCTCAGCCGACGGGCATCTGCTCGAGCCCATCACCCTGTTCAAGGAGCGCCTGCCCAAGGAACTGCGTCATCTCGCGGTGTGGGAGGAGGAGTTCGAGATCGAGCCCCTCGTCGAGGGCGGCGCCCGAGTGTTTCGCAAGCTCCACACCCCCGGGTTCGAGGGGTGGACCGTCTCTCGCTATCGCCAAACCACCGGGCGCACCCCCGAAGGCGACCCCGAACACATCCTGTCCGACATGGATGCCGACGGCGTCGACGCCCAGGTCCTGCACCCCAACCTGTCGCAGTTCGGCCTGTTCACCGACCATCACGAGATGTCGATCGCTCACGCCCGCGTCTACAACGACTACGTCATCGAGCGTTTCAGCCCGTACTTCCATCGCCTCGCCCCCACCGCACCGATCCCGCTGACCGACATCGGCGACGCCGTCACCGAAATCGAACGTGTTGCGGCCGGCGGATTCAAGGCCGTGCTGCTTCCGGCCACCGCACCTCGTCCGTACTACCTGCGCGACTACGACCCGGTGTGGGCGGCGATCCAGGACACCGGGATGAGCGTGTTCGTGCACACCCAGACCGGCGGCATCCGGGTCAACGATCCCGAGGCGCTCACCCTCAAGATCATGATGGAGAACGCCCAGCAGGTGAACCAGCCGATGACCGAGAAGATGGCGGCCAAGCGCATGGTGACCCAGGCGGTCATGCAACCCGTGGTGCCCCAGACCCTCATCTGTCAGCTCATCGGCGGCGGCGTGCCCGAGCGCTTCCCGGACCTGCATTTCTCACTCATCGAGTTCAACGCGCACTGGCTGGCATCGCTCGTCGGGTCGATGGGCAAATGCTGGGTGACCGGCATCGGTCAGGACCCCGACTGGTGGATCGGCGTGTGGGACGACACCCGCCCCAACGACGACCAACCCGGCATGGCGCAGCTGTTCAAGCTCAACGAGAAATGGCTGTACCCGCTCATGCCGAGTGAGTACGTGCAGCGTCAGTTCCACGTGTCGTTCCAGGACGACCCGGTCGCCGTCGCGTGCCGTCACGTCACCGGCCTGTCGACGATCATGTGGGGCAACGACTATCCGCACGCGGAGGGGACCTTCCGCGGCAGCCAGGAACTTCTGTCATCGCTGATGGCGGGAGTTCCCGACGAGGAGCGCAAGGCGATGGTGGGCGGAACCCTCGCAGATCTGTTGGGCTTCGAACGCACCGCAGCGTGAGCCTCGGCGCCCGAATTGCCTCAGGCCAGGATGCCCCGCAGGAAGATGTCGGCGAAGGGTTCGGCGATGTCGTGGGCGACGACGCCCTTTTCGCCGCGCAACCACAGGTAGGTGTAGTTGTGCATGCCCAGCCAGGCGAGTGTGGTGAGTCGGGGATCGAGGTCGCGGAACTCCCCGGCGTCGATGCCGGCCTGCAGCACCGACTCGACGGCCGCCTCGTAGCGTCGCCTCCGTGCCCGAAACGTCGCCGCCCGCTCCTCGGTGAGCGCCGGGAATTCGTGCAGGAACACCCACACGTGATCGGGGTAGCGGTGAATGACATCGAGCAGTTCGTCGCCGAGCAAGGCCAGCTTCGTGGCCGGGGATCCGTCGCCGTCGATCACCCGATCGGCACCCGCGAGCACCTCGTCCATCACCCGGTCGTGGATCGCTGCGAGCAGCTCCTCCTTCGAGCCGATGTAGTGGTAGAACGCGCCCTTGCCGAGCCCGTTTGCGTCGCACAATTCGACGATGCCGGTGGCGTGATAGCCCTGCTTGGCGAACACCTTGGCCGAGGTGTCGACGATCGATTCGCGGCGAGCGAGCCACTTGTCGCTCCGGGCGCGTTCGTCGGCGGGCGGGGATGGCTCGGCGGGCGAGGATGGCTCTGGCATCGTGGTTGGCTCGGACATCAGGACTCCAACGTTAACGGGGGTTCGCGGCGAGACGGTCGCTGGTACATCAGGGGGTTGGCAGCGTGAACGAACTTTCCTTCGACGACCGGGTGGTCGTGGTGACCGGCGCAGGACGCGGCATCGGACGGGCCTACGCCGAATTGCTCGCGGCGCGCGGTGCAAGCGTCGTGGTGAACGACCTCGGCACCTCGATGGGCGGCCGCGGCACCGACGTTGCGCCGGCGAACGAGGTCGTCGCACAGATCCATGACTGCGGCGGGGTGGCGGTGGCGGACGGCAACGACGTGTCGAGGGTCGAGGGCGCCGAGGCGCTCGTGGCGACCGCGCTCGAACACTTCGGTCGCCTCGACGCACTCATCAACAACGCCGGGATCATGAAGTGGGCGACCATGCCCGAGATCGACCTCGACACGCTGCAGCGCCACCTGGATGTCCACCTGATCGGCTCGTTCAACACGGCCCGCGCCGCGTGGCCACATTTCGTCAAACAGGGTCGGGGCCGCATCGTCATGACCACCTCGGCCGGCATGTTGGGACACCCAGCGAACCTGGCATACGCCGCGGCAAAAGGCGGCGTCGTTGGGCTGATGAGAGCGCTCGCGGCGTCGGGCCGGGGCCACGACATCGCTGTGAACGCGGTCGCCCCCGCGGCTGAAACCCGCATGGCGGGCCAGGCCACCGACAGCCCGCCCGACTCGCCGATGGCCCCGGAGCTGGTGGCGCCGCTCGTCGCCTACCTCTGCCACGACGCTTGCTCGGTGAGCGGCGAGATCTACGCCGCCGGAGCGGGCCGGTTCTCGCGCATGGTCATCGCCACGACCGAGGGGTACCTCGGAGGTCATGACACCACGATCGACGACATCGCGCAGAACTGGGCGGCCATCGACGACACGTCCACGCTGAGCATCTCGGCCGACCTGTTGGAATGGTCGGCCGAGTTCACCAGACACCTCCACGCTGCGGATTGACCAGCCTCACCGCTCACGCAGCTCACCGCTCACGCAGCTCACGCTTGAGCACCTTGCCCGACGGATTGCGGGGGAGTGCCTCGATGAGGGTCACCGCCGTCGGCACCTTGAACTTAGCGAGCCGTGCCCGGCAATGGTCGATGAGTTCGTCGGGCGTGGTCGCCTCGTCGGAGGTCACCACGAACGCGACCGGAACCTCGCCCCAGCGGTCATCGGGTCGTGCGACCACGGCCGCCTCGACGACCGCGGGGTGTTCATAGATCGCCCGCTCGACCTCGGAACTGGCGATGTTCTCGCCGCCCGACACGATCATGTCCTTGAGACGATCGACGATGTAGACGAACCCGTCGGTGTCGCGAACCCCGATGTCGCCGGTGTGGAACCACCCTCCCGCAAACGCCTTCGCCGTCGCGTCGGGGTCACGCCAATAGCCGGTGAACACCTTCGGGCCGCGCAACACCACCTCGCCGGGCTGATCGGCGGGCAGCGACGCGCCGTGTTCATCCCAGATGTCGAGCTCGAGGTACTGACACGGCCGACCGACGCTGCCGAGCTTGGCGATCGTGTGGTCGGGATCGAGAAAGGTGTCTCCGGACACCGTCTCGGTGAGGCCGTACGCATCGGCGAACCAGGCGGAGGGAAAGATGCGACCGATGCGCTCGATCGTCGGGATCGGCATCTTCTCGCCGCCAGCGATGATCACCTTCACCGACGACAGGTCCCGTGTTTCGATGCCCTCGACGTCCAGCACGGCGCGCACCATCGCGGGTGCCGCCCAGATGACGGTTACCTTCGATCGTTCGATCTCGTCCACCACGGCCGCGGGGTCGAAGCTGCGGTGCACGATGGTGCGCGCCCCGACCGACATCATCGAGGTCGTCACGAGATCGAGCGCACCGACGTGATACAGCGGCCCACACGCGAGCCCGACGTCCGCGCTGGTGAACCCGAGCTCCGCGACGTGCGCGGCGTTCTTCCACGCCAGGTTCTCATGGGTGATCATCACGCCCTTGGGGCGACCCGTCGTGCCGGAGGTGTACATGAGCCGGTGCAGGTCGCTGCCGGCCGCAGGGAGTCGCTCGCAGCGTTCATCGGTGGCCGCGAGGTCGTCGAAGCGATGCCACCCGGCGGCAGCTGCTGCCGCGGTCGCGGCTGGGTTGGCGCCGATCGCCACCCGCACGAGTTGGTCGTGTTCGCACAGGTCGGCCGCCGCCGCTCCCAACGCCAGGGTGTCGGCGTCGCACACGAGCGCGACGGCCTGGGAGTGATCGAGGATGTAGCGCACCTCGTCGGGGGCGAGTCGCCAGTTGATCGGCATGGCGACGGCACCGAGGGTGTTGGCCGCGAAAATCGTCGTGAGGAAGTCCGCGCTGTTGTAGGCCAACAGGGCGACGACCTGGCCGTCGTCGACCCCGAGACCCCGCAGCGACGCAGCGACCGCGGCCGAACGGTCGGCCATTTCGGCGTAGCTGATCGCCCGACCCTCGAACTCGACGATCGGCGCGTCCGGACGGCGTCGGGCGTGAAGTTCCAGCACCGCGACCCAACTCATGTCGGGAGATGTCATGGGAGTCGAGGTCATGTCAGGACCTTGCGCGATGCGAACTTCCAGGTGTCGCCGTCTGCGACGAGGCGATCGTGATAGCGGGCCACGAACTGCACCGACCACGCCTCGTCGATCTTGACCAGCAACACGACGTCGCTGATCGCGGTGGCCTCGGTGTCACTCCATGTGTCGACGAGCGTGTTGGACACGAGATGGCGTTGTGGGACTCGGGGCACCCAGCGCTCGTACATGGTGCGCAACGCCTCGATTCCCGCCGCCGGGGGTTTGCCCTCGAGCTCGAAGGACCCGTCGGCGGCGAACGTCGCGATGACATCGTCGGTCCGACCATCGTCGAGGGCCAGCGTGTAGCGGGCGATGGTCGCCCGGACCCCTTCGGACACGTCTGCGAATGTGCGACTCGACATCAAATCCCCCTGATCGACGGTGTTTATCGGAACCGTCGTTGAATGTACCGACCGGTTGGTCTAAACCTACTGCAACGATGTCGCCGGGGACGTCCCGAGCGGCCTCAGGGGGATGGTCGTGACTCACGCGTGGTCGAAACAGCCGATTCCGTATGCGGTCGAGGTGCCGGATCGGGCGCCGAAGGAGCGCTACTACAGCCAGGAGTTCTTCGATCTCGAGGCCGAGCAGCTGTGGTCGCGGACCTGGCAGATGGCCTGTCGTCTCGAAGAGATCCCCGAACCCGGCGACTTCAGCGTCTATGAGATTCTCGACCAGTCGGTGATCGTCATCCGCGGCGAGGACGGCGAGATCCGGGCGATGCACAACACGTGTCGTCACCGTGGGGTGAAGCTGGCGACCGCGCCGGGCAACTGCGCCAAGGAATTCGTCTGCCCGTTTCATGGCTGGTGTTACGACCAAAGCGGGCGCAACACGAAGATCCCGATGCGTAAGTCGTTTGCGCAGCACAACATCGACGCGGATGACGTGAGCCTCGCCCCGGTTCAGTGCGATACGTGGGGTGGGTGTGTGTGGATCAACCTCGACCCCGAGGCGCCGCCGCTGCGTGAGTCGATCGAGCCGGCGGCGAGCATCCTCGATGCGTGGAAGGTCGAGGATCTGCGGGTCGAGTGGTGGTACGCGTGCCGCCTTCCGGTGAACTGGAAGCTGGCCCAGCAGGCGTTTCAGGAGATGTACCACGTCGTGGTCACCCACCCTCAGCTCGTCATCGCGGGGATGCGATACGGCGCGCAACACGGCGAGTTCGACCCCAAACGCTTCGTCGACGCCGAGATCCAGTACCTGCACACGATGAGCGAGGGCATGGCGGGGATGGTGCACGCCACCGACGTCGCGGTTGCGGAGTCGATCCGCGACATCGACCTGCCCGCCGACCCGGCCGCGGCCATGGCGGCGTGGTACCTGGCGCTCAATACCGCTGTGGTCGAGCATCATCGCAGCCTCGGCCACGAGGTTCCCGACCTCGTCGACCTCGAGGCCAAGGGGCTCGCCGAGCCGATGGGCTACGTGTTCCCGCACTACTTCGTGTTGCCGATGTATTCGAGCGCGTCCTCCTATCGCTTCCGCCCGGTCGGGCCCGAGGAGACGATCATGGAGATCTGGTCGATGACCCGGTATCCCTCCGACGCCGAACGGCCTCGCCCGGTCCCGCCGGAGATCTGGCCACACGACGATCCGCGTTGGCCCCCGATTCCGGCGCAGGACTTCTCGAACCTGCCGCGTCAACAACTCGGGCTGCACTCGAAGGCCTTCGAGTTCATGCGACTGTCGCAGACGGGGGAGGGCCACCTGTCGAACTTCGAACGGGTCCTCGACGGGTTCCTCGCCGGGTTGCCCCACGACCGGCTCGCTTCGGCGCTTCGTGAGGTGAACGTCAACCCGCTCGAACGCCACGTCGTCGATATCGAGTTCTGATCGACGCGCCGCCGGCGCGCGGGTGCCGGCGCTGGCGCGCGAACTTTGTGCGGAAAGTGACACCACGTGTCGCTTTCCGCACAAAGTTCGCGGGATCCCGACAGGTGCTTCGCGAAAGCCTGTCAGCGTCGACGATCAGCGCACGGAAACGGCGACCCGTCGAGCGATAGCGGCGCACTGAAGTGCTCGCTCGACCGCTCGCTTGGCCACCGACGCAGCGATGGCATCGGGGTCGTACTCTGCCTTTGTTTTCAAGGGAAGGAGGCGCCGCAGGTGACGCTCGACCTCGGCCCCGTCCGTTCCTGCAACCTGCAGGAGGCTCAGAGCCTGGTCGTGGTCGTCGCCGCCCGACCTTTTGCCCAGGCGCGCACCGCAAACTGCATCGGCTGCGTTGATCGTCGCGTGGATGGCAAGGCTCGTGGCTGCGATGTTGCGGCCAGCATCGAGGTCGCTCGCGGCCGCTTCGGCAAACTCCTGCGACTTGGCCGCATAGGCGCGTACCTGCGCTGCGGTCACAGGCCGAGTCCGCCCCTGCTTACCCAACCTTGATCTCCCGAAGTTCGTCGATGGAACGGCCGTAGACGACTCGCCCCTCGCGACAGATGTCCGCCCAGACCGGATTGTCCGAGGTCAGCTTGTGCGCCACGTCATCAACGCCGACTTCGAGGATCTCGACCTGATTTCCGCTGACGTCGCGCACCCGCTGCCGCAAGGATTCGAGCCCGTCGACCCAGGAATCGTCGTCCTCGTCAATGTGGGTGGGACGTACGACGGCGAGGTCGATATCGCTTTCGGCGTCGGCCTCACCTCGCGCAAGCGAGCCAAACACGATGGCGCTGATCGGTAGGTCCACAAGTTCACTTGCTGCGCGTCCGATCTCGTCGAGGACCGACTGCCGCGAAGCCGCGAGGGCAAGCAAGGGGCCAGCGGCCACGTGGTCGAGAGCAAGGCTGAACAACGATGCTGGTGGCACCTCCCGCCGGCGAACGATGCCGAGGTAGGCGAGTCGTGGAAGCACCCGCGAGGTTTGTGCGGGGCTGATGCCGGCCAAGCGGGCAATCGTGCGAAGGTTCAGTTCATCGGTCGTTCGCGCGAGTACCTCGAGCACCCGTCCCTGAGCCCCAGGCACGATCGCCTCGATCGGTCGCACGAAGTCCATGTGCAGAGTCTATCCGGATAACTGCATTTATGGAACGAGTGTTTCAGAAAAGAGGTGAATAGCTGCGCCAACGCGGGGTCCGAACGCGAACTTTGTGCAGAAAGTGACACCACGTGTCGCTTTCCGCACAAAGTTCGCGGGATCCCGCCGAAGAGAGCCCGCCGAGCCCGGCCGACGATCAGCCGATGATCAGAGGTACAGGCCGCCGGCGACCGTGAGGGTCTGCCCGGTGATGTACTCGGCGCCGTCGGACGCGAGGTAGGCCGCCGCTGCGGCGGTGTCGTCGGGCGTGCCGGCGCGCCCCAACGGGATGTGCGGGGCAACGGCCTCTACCCCCGGGAAGTCGCCGGACTCGACCGCCTGGTCGACCATCGGCGTGTCGATGAGACACGGAGCGATCGAATTGGCGGTGATGCGCTGCGGTGCGAGTTCGGCTGCGAGCGCTTTGGTGAGCCCGATGACGCCACCCTTGGAAGCGACATAGTGGGTCATGCGCCGCGCCCCCGACAGTGCGCTCGACGACGAGATGGTGACGATGCGGCCGAAGCCGGCGTCGATCATCTGTGGAACCGCCTCCTGGACGCACCAGAAGGTGCCGGTCAGGTTCACCGCGATGATCTGTTCCCAACGCTGCGGGGAGACATCGAGCAGCGAATCAAAGCCCTCGATTCCCGCGCTCGTGACGAGAATCTCGGTGTTGCCGAGTTCGTTGCGAACCTGCCCGAACGCAGCCACCACCGAGTCGTGGTCGGCGACATCCACCGCCACTGAGATGGCCGTCGCACCGGAAGCGACCAACTCCGAGGCGGCCTTCGCCGCGGCCTCGGCGTTTCGGTCGAGCACCGCGACCTTGTGGCCGTCCGCGGCGAAACGCTGGGCGATGCCCAACCCGATGCCCGACGCTGCGCCGGTGACGACCGCGACCCGAGCGGCCCCGCTCACGAGGCGTCTCCTGCAGGGACCACGGTGTCCCATTCGAGGTGGATGTCGGTGAGGCCGCGCAGGATCCACGTGGGCTCATAGCCGAACCGCACGTCGTCGCCGGAGCCGTGGAACTCGGGGTCGAGGCGGATGTTGTGCATGCGGTCGAGGATGCGCTCGATCGTGACCTGGGCCTCGACCCGGGCGAGGGGACCACCGGGGCATGCGTGCTGGCCACGCCCGAAGGCGAGATGCGACTGGGCGTTGTCGCGGTCGAGCTTGAAATCCGCCGGGCATTCGAAGCGGCGAGGATCGCGGTTGGCGGCGCCGTTCAACAACATGACCGGGGTGCCGGCCTTGATATCGACACCGGCGACGTTGGTGGTGCGCTTGGTGAGCCGGAAGTCGGTCTTCACCGGGCTTTCCATCCGCAGGACCTCTTCGAGGAAGTTGGGGATGAGGTCGTGGTTGTTGCGCAGAAGTTCCTGGGTCTCGGGGTGCTCGGCCAGATACTTCATCGAGGCCGCCAACAGGCGTGCTGAGGTTTCCTGACCGGCGGCGAACAGGAACGTCGCGGTGCGCACCACCGAGGTGATGTCGGGCAACGTGCCGTCGGGGTAGGTGCCTTCGGCGAGCTTGGTGAGCACGTCGTTGCGCGGGTTGGCACGGCGATCGGTGAGGTACGCGGCGAACTCCTCGTCGAGCCAGCCGAGCGGGTTTTCCTCGGGGTTGCCCTCGGCCCCGGCGCCGACCTCGCCGACGTGGGCGCGCATGCCGAAACCGGCCTTGAAGCGCTGGTGGTCCTCTTCAGGGACTCCCAGGACATCCGCGACGACCAACATGGCGAACGGCTGGGCATAGGCCGAGATGAACTCACATTTCCCGTCGTCGATGAACGTATCGAGTTCGACGTCGACGAGGCGCCGCATGAACTCCTCGTTCTCCTTGAGACGCTTGGGGGTGAGGAGGCGCATGATGAGCGAGCGCTCACGGGTGTGTTCGGGGGCGTCCATGGTCACCATGTGTTCGTGCATGGGGAGGTGGTGGCGCTGCGCGGCGATTTGTTCGGTGACGTCGTCGCCCACGAGCGGTTCGGGGAACATCGCGTAGGGCCCGACGACCGAATTGCACGAGGAGAAAGTCTCGGGATCGCGGTAGATCGCAGAAGCCTCGTCATAACCGGTGACGGCGACGACTCCGAGATGGTCGAGGGGCAGCACCGGGCATTGTCCACGCAGCTCGTCGAAGTACGGATATGGGTCATCCACCAACGAGTTGTCGGTGAAAAAATCGATGCTCTTCCAATCGCTCACGTGTCCCCCACGTCATCGGCCGCAGTCGAGTTGCGGCTCCCCCTGCTGTGCGAGTGCACAGCATCATGTGCGTCAATGCCTACCACGATGCATTGCAGCGGGCAAGGCATGCGGCGAGTCGGTAGTGTGCGCCTCGCCGCCGTCGGGGAGGAGTGTGTATGGGGAAGCTGATTCCGGGGTTGCCGACCGATGTGTTCAAGAAGGTCGACGACCTGATCGCCGAGGTGCGTCCGGTGCTCGGGCGCGTCGATGCCACGCTCGTCGACGTCGAACGCACCCTCGTGGATGTCGAGGGAACCCTCGGCGACGCGACCGCGACACTCACCGAAGCGACCGCCGTGCTCACCGAGGTGAAGGGCCTGTTGGCCGTTCTCGAAGAGCGACTTGAGGTGCTCGACGACGTGCCGGCGATGAAGAAGCAGCTGGGCGACATCCACACCCTCGTCAAGAAGCTGGCCGCCGCAAACGCCAAGAAGTAGGCGCCGGGCTACAGCTTCGCCCCGGTGCTGATCGGGCGAATCATCGCGTCCTGCACATAGGAGGCGACGAGTCGCCCGTCCTCGGTGAACACCGCCGCCCGCCCGTAGGAACGGCCGTTGCCCGCATGTGGGCTGTGGTGGCTCAACAGCAGCCAGTCGCCCGCATCGAAGCGGTCATGGAAGGTGATCGTGTGGCTGATCACCGCGGTCGAGATCGACACGTGGGCCTGAGACTGGCCGACGCCGAGGTGCGGGCGCATGGCCGTCGCGATGAGAAAGCCATCCGACGCGAAGGCCAACAGCGCCTCGTCGGTGCCGCCTCCGGTCGGGGCTCCGGCCCATCGCGACCACACGTCGAGCTGCGGCGGGCCGACCAGGTCCGGGTCGTTCACGTCGACGTCGCCGACGATGCGCATCTCCCACCCGGCGAGGTGGCCGACCGGGGCGAACTCGCCGTGGCCGCTCACCGACGGGGCCGAGTCGGCGTGGCGGATGAAGTCGGGATCGTCGGCGGTGAGCAGAACGCTCGACTGGGTGCAGGCGCGGTCGCCCTGGGAGATGGTCACGGTCGCGCTCGCGAGGGATCGGCCCGTGTTGACCGGGGTGACGGTGATGTCGACGTCCTGGTCGGGTCGCCCGGCGCGAGCGAACACGGTGTGCAGGGTCATGACCCGTTTGTCCTCGTGGCCGGCGAGCGCGGCGATGATCGACTGGCCGAGCAACTGCCCGCCAAACACGACGTTGTGTCCGGTTGCGGCGTTGGGGGCACGAAAGGTGTTCGGGCCGGTTTCGGTGAGTTGGAACGACTGCAAGACATTGTCGAGGTCGGACATGTTGTGGTGCTCCTGGAGTCGGTGATGTCGGTGCGGGTGATGTCGGCGGGTGCGTGCCGAGGTCGGTCTCAGCGCTGGCTTTGTTGAGCGCGTGCGAGCAGGCCGCGGGCGATGACGAGTCGTTGGATTTCGTTGGTACCCTCGCCGATGACCATGAGGGGCGCGTCGCGGTAGTAGCGCTCGACGGGGAACTCGGTGGTGTAGCCGACACCGCCGTGGATGCGCATGGCCTCCATCGACAGTTCGAGGGCGGTCTCGCTGGCGAACAGCTTTGCCATGCCGGCTTCGACGTCGCAGCGTTCCCCGGCGGCCTTTCGGTTGGCGGCATTTTGGGTGAGGAGGCGTGCGGCTTCGAGCCGGGTGGCCATGTCGGCAATCTTGAGTTGGATGGCCTGATGTTCGGCGATCGGTTTGCCGAAGGTGGATCGCTGTTGGGAGTAGCTGAGGGCAGCGTCGAACGCGGCCCGTGCCACGCCGACGGCCCGCGACGCGATGTTGATGCGGCCCACCTCGAGCACCGAGAGGATCTGGGGCAGGCCGCGGCCGTCGGTGCCGATCAGGTTGGCCGCCGGGATGCGGTGATCGACGTAGGTCATCTCGACGGTTTCGACGCCCTTGTAGCCGAGTTTGCCGACGTTCTTGGATGTGGAGACCCCTTCGAAGACCGGCCCCGGGTCCTTTTCGACGACGAAGGTCGAGATGCCGGCCTCGGTGCGTGCGGCCAAGGCGACCACCGATGCCCGTTCGCCGTTGGTCACCCACGCCTTGGTTCCGTTGAGGACGAACTCGTCGCCGTCGCGGGTCGCCTTGCAGGAGATGTTGCGGGTGTCGCTGCCGGCGTCGGGTTCGGACAGCGACAGCGCTCCACGCCGTTCGCCAGAGGCCATCGTCGGCAGGATGCGGCGCTGCTGTTCTTCATTGCCGTGATACATGATGAGCGTGGCGCACATCGTGTGGGTGTTGATGATGCCGGTGAGCGACATCCAGCCGTAGGCGAGTTCTTCGATGATGGCGACATAGGTCAACAGATCGAGGCCGAGGCCACCGAGCGATTCGGGGATGGTGACGCCGAACAGGCCGAGGTCGCGCATCTTGGCCACGATGTCGGCGGGAAACTCGTCGGCGTGTTCGAGGTCGCCGGCGACCGGGATGACCTCCTTGGCGACGAAGCGGCGGACGGTCTCGACGATCTCGCGGCGAACCTCGGGATCGGTCGCTCCGGTGGGGGTGGAACCTTCGGGGCTGCTCATGGCGAGAATGGTACCGACCGTGGGGGTTGACGTACCTCTCAAAAAGCGAGAATGATGTTTCCGATGTCGACGTCAATATTGGATCGCAGTCTGACTCGGGCTGCGCAACGGTTCGGCGACCGCGTCGCCGTTCGCGCGGGGGAGCACTCCTGGTCCTTCGAGGCGCTCGACACCGCCGTGAGCGACGTCGCAGCGGCGTTGGGCCGACGTGGAGTCCAGCCGGGTGCCCGGGTCGCGGTCATGATGGCCAACCGCGTCGAGTTCCTCACCTCGGTGCTCGGCATCGTTCGCGCCGGGGGCGTTGCGGTCCTCATCAGCCCGGCATGGAAAAGCACCGAAGTCGCCAATGCGGTCGCGCTGACGGCACCGGTGCTGGGCATCGGAGACGACGACTCGATAGGCGTGCTCTGCGCGCAGTTGGGCGCCGAGCGGGTCGTGAACGTCACCGATGGCGAGTTCGGGTCCGGCCAGAGCGAAACAGAAGCCGTTGCGGCCCAGCGCGCTGACGCCGCAGCTGACGCCGACGCCGACGTAGACATCGACGCCGACGCCGACGCCGACGCCGACGCCGACGCCGACGCGGTGCTGGTGTTCAGTTCGGGCACGACCGGCATGCCCAAGGCGGTGCGCCACACCCATCGTTCGTTGGGCCACGCAACGCGACACTGGGTCGAGGCGTTGGGTCTGGGCCCCGACGATCGGTTCCAGGTCGCGACCCCGCCGTCGCACATCCTCGGGCTGCTCAATCTCCTCGCGGCGATCGAATCCGGTGCGACGGTTCGCCTGCACCGCCGCTTCGATCTCGACGAGGTGCTGGCCTGTATCGAGGCCGAGCGCATGACCCTGGAGATGGCGGTCGCGCCGATCGCCCTGGCCCTCGCCAATCACCCGAACCTCGAGGCCTACGACCTGTCCTCGCTGCGCTACATCATGTGGGGAGCGACTCCCGTCACCCCGAGTGTCGCCGAGACCGTGACCCGGCGAAGCGGCGTGCGATGGCTAGCGGCCTATGGAGCCAGCGAGTTGCCCGTGCTGGCCTGCAATCCGGTCGATCGACCCGACCAGTGGCGTCTCGACTCCGCAGGACTCGCCCCACGCGGCGTCGAATTGCGCGTGGTCGACCTCGACGGCGGTGAGGTGCTTGCTTCCGGCGGGGTGGGGGAGATCCAGGCTCGCGGCGAGTCGTTGATGGCGGGGTATCTGCCGGCGGAGGCGACCGACGAGGTGTTCGTGGATGGGTGGTATCGCACCGGTGACGTCGGATGGATCGAACCCGACGGGTGGGTACATCTCACCGATCGAACGAAGGAGATGATCAAGGTGAGCGGGTTTCAGGTCGCACCTGCCGAGATTGAGGCGGTGTTGTTGTCACACGATGCCGTCGTCGATTGCGCGGTGTTCGGCGTGGCCGATCCCGTCGCCGGCGAGGTCCCGGCCGCCGCGGTGCAACTCGCCGCCGAAGCCGTTATCCGCGAGGGCGAACTCGAAGGGCTCGTCGCCGATGAGCTCGCCACCTACAAGCGATTGCGCCATGTCGTGGTGGTGGACGAGGTTCCGAGACTGCCCTCGGGCAAGGTGCTTCGCCGCGTGCTGCGCGATCGATTCGCCGAACCGGTCGCCGAACCGGTCGGCGAAACGCTGGCTGGCGAAACGCTGGCCGGCTCGAAAGCTGGCTCGAAATCTGGTTCGAATGCTGGTTCGAATGCCGCCGAGGCAGAACAGGAGGAGTGATGGACGTTCGACTCTCGTCGGAACAACACGCGTTGCGTGACGCCGCGGCGCGGATCGTGGATCGTCATGGGGTGGGCGCCGTCGGCCAACTCGACGACGCCGAGCGGCGCGCCAAATTGCGCGACGCGATCGTCGAGTCGGGGTGGCTGGAGTTGCGCACGCCCGATGACGACGGGTCGGCGTTGGCCTCGGCGGTGGAAGCGGCGATCGTGGCGGAGGAACTGGGCCGTGGGTTGGCCGATGCCGCTTATCTCGGTCCGACCCTGGCGGTCGAGTTGCGGCGACTTGCCGGTGCCCCGCCGGCGGCGGGGCCCGAGACCGTGGCGATGACCTCGGACTTGTCGCGTCTGGCCGAGTCGGGGTCCACGGCCGGTTCGCGGGCACTGGCGATCGACTCGGACGGGGCGGAGTCGGCGTTGGCGGTGACCTCGCACGGGATGACGACATCGTTGGTGTCGCTTCCGGTTGCTCCGTTCAACGACCCCGACGCGCAGGTCGATCTCACGCGATCGTGCGCTGCGGTCCATGGCGGGGATCTCGACGGCGAAGCGACCCTGGACGGCGGGGATGTGGACGGCGGGGATCTGGACGGCGACGACCTCACCCGTTGGACCGCCCTCGCGCTAGCGCTCACGAGTGCCGATCTCGTCGGGGTCATGCGCGGAGCCATCGATCTGTCGGTGGACTACGCCAAGGAGCGCCGCCAATACGGGTCGCCCATCGGTTCGTTTCAAGCGGTGCAACACCTGTTGGCCGACGCCTTCGTGGCGATGGAAGGCTCGCGCAGCGTCGCCCTCCACGCGGCTTGGGCCGTCGACGCGCTCAGCCCCTCCGAGGCGCTCGCCGCCGGCGCGCTCGCCAAGGCGTACGCCGCGCGCGCCGCTCGCAACGTGTGTGAGATCGCGGTGCAGGTCCACGGAGGCATCGGCAACACGTGGGAGTGCCTCGCTCACGTCTACCTGCGCCGGGCGTTGGTTTCGACCGACATCGCCGGGGGAGCGGGCATCAACCTCGACCGGGTGCTGGCCTCGCGAGGCGTGGGGGCCGATGTGCGACCGGTTCAACAGCTTCAACCGACAGGAGCAGGCCATGGACTTCGGTGATTCGAGCGCCGAGGCGCAGTTCCGCCAACGCTTCCGCGACTGGCTGGCCGACAACAACCCGGGTCTGCCGACCTCGTCGACCGACGACGAGTACTGGGCCGGCATGGCGGCGTGGCATCAGTCCCTGCACGGGGCCGGGTTCTTTGGGATGTCGTGGCCGAAATCGGTGGGCGGTCAGGACCTTGCGAGCGTGTACGACGTCATCATCGACGACGAACTCGCCGCGGCCGGGGCGCCCCCTCGACCGAGCCTCGGCTATCTCGTGCAGGGGTTTCTCGAGCACGGTTCCCCCGAGGTGCAACAGCGCTTCCTGCCGGGCATCGTCGACGGGACCCAGCGGTGGTGTCAGGGGTTCAGCGAGCCCGACGCCGGGTCCGATCTCGCCTCGCTGCGCACCCGAGCGGACCTCGACGGCGACGAATACGTCATCACCGGCCACAAGGTGTGGACGAGCTACTCCGACGACGCCGACTGGTGCCTCGTGTTGGCCCGCACCAACCACGAGGTCCCCAAACACAAGGGCATTTCGGCATTCGCAGTGCCGATGCATCAGAGCGGCATCGAGCAGCGTCCGCTCAAGATGATCAACGGCATCACGAAGGAGTTCGGCGAGGTCATCTTCGACGAGGCCCGCGTGCCGGCGGCGAACATGATCGGCGACCCGGGCGAGGGGTGGCACATGGCCATGACCGTGGTGAGCCACGAGCGCGAGCCCGGCGAGTTGGGCTTCGTCGCCCGATACCGCAAGCTCGTCAAGGACCTCACCAAACGCGTCGCCACCGAGGGCGGTCACTCCGAACAGGTGCGGGACCTCGGCTGGGCCATCGTCGAATCGGAGATGCTGCGCCTGCACGTGAGTCGTCGCCTGTCCGACCGCCTCGACGGCATCGACCATGGCCCCGAGGGGTCGGTCGACAAGTTGTTGATGACCCAGGTCGAACAGGCGGTGGGTCACGCCTCGACGTCGATCGGCGGACTCGGTCACGGCGGAGATGACGACACCTGGCTGAAGGTGTATCTCTACAGCCGCGCCCAAAGCGTCATGGGCGGAACCTCACAAATCCAACGAAACCTGATCGCTCAACGAATCCTGGGACTGCCAACGAAATGACCGACACATCCACGACCCATTCCGTCTCCGACAACTACGGCCTGCCCGCGGAGATCCAGGTGGAGGCGCACGGCACGATCCGCGTCGTGCGGCTGAATCGTCCCGACGCGCTGAACGCGTCGAATCACGTCCTGCACGAGGCCATCGCCGATCTGTTCGAACGCCTCGGCGCCGACCCCGACATCACCGCGATCGTGTTGACCGGCAACGGTCGTGCGTTCTCGGCAGGCGGCGACTTTGAGTACCTCGACGAACTCACCAAAGACGACGCATTGCGTGAGCAGACCCTGAGTTCGGGGCGACGCATCGTCACCGGCATGGTGGCGTGTCGGCCGCCGATTATCGCCGCGGTCAACGGCCCGGCGGTGGGGCTGGGGTGCAGCCTGGTGGCGCTCAGCGACATCGTGTTCATGGCCGAGAGCGCGCATCTCGCCGACCCGCACGTCGCGCTCGGCCTGGTGGCCGCGGACGGTGGGCCCGTGGTGTGGCCGCTGCTGACGAGCATGCAGTTGGCCAAGGAATACGCCATCACCGGCGATCGCATTCCGGCCAAACGGGCCGCGGAGATCGGCCTCGCCAATCACGTGTGCCCCGACGGCGAGGTGTTCGACCAGGCGATGGCGTGTGCGACGCGCATCTCGAAGTTGCCCAAACGAACGGTGCAGGACACCAAGCGGGTGATGAACCTGCACCTCGAACGCGCCGTGCTCGGGTGCCTCGACTACGCGCTCGCGGCGGAGGACCGGTCGTTTCGTTCCCCCGAGCTTCGAGCCAACCTCGATCACCTCAAGGCCAAACAGGACGCCGCCTCCAAATAGGGCACCAGCCCGCCGGCCCGCCGGCACTGCCCGCCTCGCCCGCTTCCCTCGGGTTCTGTAGGTAATTCCGGTGGCTATGGCCACCGCAATTACCTACAGAACGCTCGGTGGGCAGAACGCCCGGTGGACAGGGCGGGCGGGCCTACAGAAGCGGGAGGGGTGGCAGTGCGCGGGACTCGATGAGCGAGTCGCCGAGTTCGCGGGTCAGGCGGCGGGCCGACCCGAGGAGTTCGTCGAGCACCAGCACCCGTCGGATCGTGAGATGCAGCGGATGCTCGGTGGTGAATCCGACCCCGGCGAGTACCTGCTGGCAGTTGCGGGCCGCGAGTCGTGCCGCCCGTCCGGAGAGGGACTTGGCCATGGCCGCGGAGGTTGCCGTGCGGTCCTGCCAGGCGGCGTCGAGCATCGCGTCGGCGGTCTCGATGGCGATGAGTACCTCGGCGAGGCGGTGGCGCACCGCCTGGAACTGCGAAATGGGGCGCCCGAACTGGATCCGGCCGAGGGCGTGTTCGACGGCCTGGGCGAGCATCGTTCGTGAGGCTCCGACCAGTTCGTGGCCGAGCGCTACCTGGGCGGCGGCCACCGCGCGCCCCCACTCGAGCGGGTCGGTGTCGAGGCGTGGCGCGTCATCGGGGGTCATCGACTCGCCACGCACCCGAAGGAGGCCGAGCGCCGGGTCGATGCCCGAGATCGGCCGCAGCGTCACCGCGGCGCTGGTCGCCAGATGCGCGACCGTGGTCGAGCCCGTGTTCCAGACGACGACATAGGAGCTGTGGCGATCGTGCCCGTCGGCGCCGGGGGATCCGAGGACGAGGCCGTGCACGTTCAGCCGGCCCTCGACCACCTGCCCGGGAACCGAGGTGGATCCGAGTTGGGGAAGCACGAGTGCGGTATCGGATCCGATGTCGTGGAGTCCGAGCGCGTGCATGAGGACGAGTTCGAGGGCGCCCGAACTCGTGGCCGAGGCCCCCTGGGTCTCGAACCATGCGGACACGGCGAGCCGTTCGTCGAACTCGAGGGCCTCAATCCAGCCGAGCTCGATGAGGGCCCGGTCGAGTTCGGCCCCCGAACAGGTCTGGGCCGCGTGGCGAAGGCTTCGCTCGAAGAGTTCGCGGTCGTCACCATCCATCAGCAGCACCTCACGATCAGCGCCCTCAGCAGCGCCCCGGTCAGCAGCACCCCGGTCACAGATCGTTTCCGAGGTCGAGGAGTCGGCGGGCGATGATGTTTCGCTGAATTTCGGCGCTGCCGCCGTAGATCGTCGCCGCCCGGGAGTACAGGAACTCGCTGCGCCATCGAGCGCTGAGCGGGTCGTCGCCGATCGTGATCGACTCGGCCAGTCCGTCCTCCGCGAGGTCGAATACGGCCTGTTCGACGGTGGCGACCAGCACCTTGTCGATGGAGGTTTCCGCGCCGAGGCGTTCGCCGTCATGCAGTCGGTACTGCGTCGAACGCGACCGGGATCGGAAGGCGTAGAGCAACTGGGTCACCTCACCGACCCGCACCGGATCGAGGGTGCCGGGACCAGCGCTGTCGAGGATCTGGCGGAGCCGCTGATGGAGAAAAGCCGCTCGATGCCACAGCGCCGTGCTGCGTTCAAACGGCAACAGGTCCATGGCCACGGCCCAGCCCTGGCCCTCCTCGCCGAGCATTCTGTCGAAGGGGACGACGACATCGTCGAAGAACACCTCGGAGAATTCCTCCACGCCGTGCATCGTCTCGATCGGCCGTACGGTGATCCCAGGGGTGTCCATGTCGACGAACAGCGCGGTGATGCCACGATGGGCCGATTCGACGGTTCCGGTCCGCACCAACAACACGCAGCGCTGCGCGTACTGGGCGAGGCTCGTCCACACCTTCTGGCCGGTGACGTGCCAGCCGTCGTCGCTGCGAACGCCACGGCAGGCGAGCGATGCAAGGTTCGACCCGGCGTCGGGCTCGGAGAACCCCTGACACCAGGTCTCGTCGCCTCGCAACAATCGGGGCACCATCTGCGCCGCCAGTTCGGGCGAGGCGTAGTCGATCATCGTCGGGGCCAGCACCTCGGTCATCGAGTAGATGCCGGGTTCGACGAGGTCGCGCGCTGCGAGTGCTTCGCCGAGGTAGGCGCGCAGCAGCGTCGATCCGCCGAGGCCGCCGACCTCGGTGGGCCAGCCGTAGCGCATCCATCCGGCGTCGAAGGTTTCGCGCTTGACCTGCGACAGATGGGCCATCTGCTCGTCGAGTGTGCCCGCTCCCTCGTGGTGGGCGGCGAGCAGTGCGGCGTTGGCGTCGAGCCAGGCGTCGAGGCCCTCGCGAAACTCTTCGAGTTCCACGGCCGCCGCTCAGCCAGCCGTCGCGTCGGCGGAGCCGGACGCGGCGGTCGGGGTCGGTCGGGTGGGGTCGTGTGCTCGCCCGGAGTCTCGTGCCCCGCTCTTGCGCAGGAACGTCATCGAACGGGTGCGGAGGCGCCACCCCCGCTCGGTGCGCAGGTAGGTGTCGGTGTACCAGCCGATGCGCATGTGGTGGTTGGTCTGATCGACGAAACACAGTGGCTGTTCGCCGGTGCCGGTTCCGGCCCCGGCGTCGAGGTCGACCACGGGAAGCCCGACCATGAAGAGCCCCTTGGGTGCGGCGGCGACCAACGTCGGGAAGTCGGCGAGTGCGTAGGTGTCTCCGAACGCGCTGTAGGTGCCATCGGAGGTGAACACGTCCATCACCGACTCGACGTCGTTCTTGGTCATGCCGACCGCGTAACGGGCGAGCAGTTGCTGCACCTCGATGACATCGTGCAGGCCGATGACGTTGTGCAGGCCGATGACGTTGTGGAGGTCGGCAGTGTCGGGGGAGGGTGACTCCATGACGTGACGATAACCAAGTTCTCGCATTCGGACAACGACCTTTCCGGTAATGAGGTGGCCGCGTAGGATGTGCGCTTGAGTTGACGCTAGACGAGGCGAATCGCCGTTCGCGGTGATTGTCGCGAGGGGGCAGAGGTGAACGGTCGCGATCCGGGTGCTGAGAGACGACGTTGGAACCTGCGAACCGTTCCTGAAGCGTTGGCTCGTCGCTATCGCGAGGAAGGCCACTGGGATGACTCGACCCTGGGCGCCACGGTGGCGGAGGGGCTGGCGAGGCGGTCGCGTCTGGAATTCAACGTCCACTCGGCGGTTCGGCCATGGTCGGGAACCTTCGGCGAGGTCGACCGCATGGCTCGCACGCTGGCCGGGTCGTTGCGGCGTGCCGGGGTTGGCCCGGGCGATGTGGTCATGTTTCAGATGCCGAACTGGCTTGAAGCCGGGGTGACCTTTTGGGCCTCGGCGTATCTCGGTGCGGTGGTCGTTCCGGTCGTGCACTTCTATGGGGCCAAGGAGGTGGCCTACATCATCGAGGCGACCGACCCGGACGTGATCGTCACCGCCGATCGCTTCGGCCACGCCGATTTCATCGAGACCTACGCTCGCCTGCTCGCCGATCGAGAGAGCCCGCTGTGGCTGGTCGCAGGTGAGACCCCGGCGGCCGACCTGCCGCAACGGGCAGTGTCGTTCGAGGCGATGTTGCGGGGCGAACCGATCGAAGCCCCCGCCACCGTCGACCCCTGCGCGCCGGCCATCGTCGCCTTCACCTCCGGAACGACCCGCGACCCGAAAGGGGTCATTCACACCCACGAGACGATCGGGTTCGAGACCCGCCAGCTCAACCAGATGTTTCCTGGCGGCGGGCCGGCTCCGATCACCGGCGCTCCGGTCGGTCACTTCATCGGCATGGTGAACGCGTTCCTGGTCCCGCTATTGCGTGAGCGGCCCGTGAACCTTGTCGATGTCTGGGATCCGGCGACGATCCTGCGTTTGATGCAGGAGCGCAACCTCGGCGTCGCCGGCGGGGCGACCTACTTCCTCACCAGCCTGCTCGATCATCCCGACTTCACCGACGCCCATCTCGCCAACATGCCCTTCGCCGGCCTCGGCGGTTCGACGGTGCCCGGAGCGGTGATGGAACGGCTCGAGCGGATGGGTATCGCTGCGTTTCGTTCCTACGGCAGCACCGAACACCCGTCGATCACCGGGTGTCTGCTGGCCGACGATGCGGCCAAGCGCCTCTACACCGACGGGCGTGCGCTCGGCGGAGTCGAGGTTCGACTGGGTGCGGACGGCGAGATCTTCAGCCGCGGCCCCGACTGCTTCATGGGCTACATCGACGCCTCGATGACCCCGAAGGTGGTCGACGATCAGGGGTGGTATCGCACCGGAGACGTCGGTGTGCTCGACGCGGACGGGTTCCTCACCATCACCGACCGGGTGTCCGATGTGATCATCCGCGGCGGTGATGCGCCTGCGCGAAGGGGCGTCGATGCCGACGATCGAGGAGGTGCGGGCGCACCTGAGTGCCGCGGGTCTGGCGAAACAGAAGTGGCCGGAGCGGTTGGTCGAGGTGGAGGAGTTTCCACGCACCCCCTCGGGCAAGGTGCAGAAGTTCCGGCTTCGTGAGCGGTTGCGCGACGAGTCGTTAGCGTGAGCGCGGCGGCGCCGATGATGGCGGTGCTGGGTATGGAAATGACGTTCTATCTCTGCGATAATGACGCTCTACAACCGGGTGACCGAAGAATCAGGGGGACTGCATGACCACGTTGACCACCGAAGCGCTCACCGAAACGGTGGGGGTGGAGATCCTCGGCGTCGATGGCGATCGATTGCTGAACGACCCCGATCTCCCCGAACAGGTGCTGTCGATTCTCGACGCGAACGGCGTCGTGTTGTTTCGCGAGCTCCACCTCGACGACGAGACCCAGGTGGCGTTCTCCAAGCGGTTGGGACGTGTGGAGACCTTCCGCAACAACCCCGAGCTGCCCGAACTGTTCCGGGTGTCGCTCGACCCGAGCGTCAACCCGACGGCCCGATACCTGCGCGGCACCTTCGACTGGCACATCGACGGTATGACCGAAGACGTGCCGATCAGCGCCACCATCTTGAGCGCCCATGTGATCGCGGCATCGGGCGGCGAGACCGAGTTCTCCAGCACCTACCAGGCGTATGAGGATTTGAGCGAGGAGGAAAAGGCCGAGTTCGAGACGATTCGAGTCGTTCACACCGTCGAAGCCTCCCAGCGACTCCACACTCCGAACCCGACCGAAGAGCAGGTCAAGATGTGGCGCTCGCGCCCCAGCAAAACCCACCCGCTCATCTGGACCCACGAGTCGGGTCGCAAGTCGGTGGTGTTGGGGGCGACGGCGGATCACATCGAAGGGCGTGACCCCGAAGAGGGGCGCCAGTTCCTGAGCGACCTGCTCGAGCGGGTGACCGTGCCCGAGCGGGTGTATCGCCACCACTGGACGGTCGGCGACATGGTGATCTGGGACAACACGGGCGTGTTGCACCGGGCGTGTCCGTACGACCCGAGCGCCGGGCGAGACATGCACCGAACGACCCTGTACGGAATCGAGGCCATCCGATGAGCCGATGGGATGGCCCGCGCACCGCGATCGTGACCGGCGGTGCGTCGGGCATCGGCCTGGCGATTGCCCAACGCCTCGCGGCCGACGGCGCCTCGGTGGCCATCTTCGACGTGAACGGTGAGGCCGCGACGACCGCCGCCGAGGGAATCGCGGTCGAGGGTGGCGCCGCACTCGGGCTGACCGTCGATGTCACCGACCGCGCTCAGATCGACGCCGGGGTCGCACAGGTCGCCGAGCGTTTCGCCACGCCGACGATCCTGGTGAACAACGCCGGTATCGAGGGGTTCGACCGGTTCTTGTCGATCTCGCTCGAGCGGTGGAACCGGGTGATCGAGGTGAGTCTGACGGGCACGTTCCAGTGCAGTCAGGCGGTCGTGCCGGGCATGATCGAACAGGGCTGGGGGCGCATCGTGAACATCTCGTCGTCCAGCGCGCAGGGTGGCCAGCAGATGATGACCCACTACGTCGCGGCGAAGGCGGGGGTGATCGGGTTCACCAAGGCGCTGGCACTCGAGCTCGGGCCCAAGGGGATCACCGTCAACACGATTCCCCCGGGGTTCATCGATACCCCGATGTTGCGGGCGAGCGCCGAGAAGGGGCTGTTGGGCGCGACCGTCGAGCATCACGCGGGCCTGACCCCGGTGCGCCGGGCGGGCCTGCCGCAGGACATCGCGGCGGCGTGCTCGTTCCTGTGCGCGGATGAGGCCAGCTACATCACCGGGCAGGTGATCGGGGTGAACGGCGGGCGCAACACGGGCTGAGTCGGGTGTGGGGAGCGCCATCCTCCATGAGATGAGAACGACCGTTCTCATCATGGGGTCGTCGGTGTGACACATGGCGGTATCGACGTTCTCCCCAGCCGCCGGTAGGCTTCTCCTCGTGAAGACGAACCCCGCAGTCGAAGCCTCCGACGAGCCGGTGAGCTGGCGCGACCAAGCGGTCGCACGCTCGCTCGACTCCGCACGAACCCGGGCCGAGAATCGCGTTCAGCGGTTTATCGACGCCGCCATCGAGCTGATGGAATCGAACGACGGCAAGGACTTCACCGTTCAACAGGTCGTCGAGCGTTCAGGGCAGTCGCTTCGCAGCTTCTATCAGTACTTCGGCGGCAAACACGAGCTGCTGCTCGCGCTGTTCGAGGAATCGATCCGCAAGACGGCCGACCAACTTCGTGCCAATTGCGACGAGGAGGCCGACCCGGCGGCCAAGCTGCGCCGTTTCGTCATCGACTATCACCGCGTCTGCCGTTCACCGGCACCGAAGAAGCGGGTGGTGCCGTCGCGCAAGCCGGTAGCGCCGGTGCTGGTGGAGTTTGCGCAGCAGCTGCTCACCGAACACCCCGCAGAGGCGGCGCGTTCGTTCCAACCGTTGGTGGCACTGTTCGACGAGGTGCTCGACGAAGCTCAGGCCGCCGGGGTGATCCGTGACGGACTGAACCGGCGACGCATCGCGGGCGTGGTGCTCGAAGCGATCATGTTCAATGCCTTCTCGGCGACCATCTCGGGCACGCCGGTCACCTCGACGGCCGAGGACGGCGAGGCGCTCTACGACTTTGTGCTGAACGGCCTCGGGGTCCGCTGAGCGGCTCGGCGTCGGCACCGGGGGCGATGATGGAATTCGCCGGCGTCAGCGCCATCGTGACGGGAGGGGCCGGAGGCCTCGGGGCGGCGGTTGTTGCGCGGTTCACCGCCTTGGGCGCGTCGGTGGTGCTCGTCGATCGCGACGAGCGGCGCTCCCTCGAGGTTGCTGAGGCCGTCGGCGGGACTGGTGCTGTCGGCGGTGCCGCCGTTGGGTCGGACCCGGGCACGGTGAGCGTGGTCGTCGGCGACGCGCTCGATGACGAAACGGTGCACGAGGCGATCGACGCGGCCCGCTCGCTCGGCCGTTTGTCGGTGCTGGTGAACTTGGCAGGCGGCGCTGTGGGAGGTGGGTCGACGGTACGCGGCGACGCCACGCCGCATTCACAGGGGTCCTTCGTCGACACCCTCATGTTGAACGTTGCCGGAACCTTCAACGTGGCGCGCCTGGTCGCTGCTGCGATGGCTCACGACGCCGGCGCCGCGTCAGCCGAGGGCGCCGGCGCCGCGTCAGCTGATGGCACCGAGGTGCCGGAGCGGGGCGTCATCATCAACACTGCGTCGATCGCCGCGTTCGAGGGTCAACGCGGCCAGGTCGCCTACGCCGCGGCGAAGGCTGCGATCGTGGGGATGACCCTGCCGATGGCCCGCGACCTTGCGCCATTCGGGATACGCGTCTGCACGATCGCCCCCGGTCCGATGGCAACCCCGGTGATGGAGCGGGTGCTCGACAAACTCGAGGTCGATCCCGCCAAGGGCGTGGTGTTTCCCAAGCGGATGGGCGACCCGGCCGAGTTCGCCCTCGCCGTGGAGATGATCGTGCGGAACCCCTACCTGAACGGCGAGACCATTCGTCTCGACGCCGCGTTGCGCCTCGCTGGAGGTTGATCCTCGCCACGACGGACCACATTCGGGTACATTCGGGTTCTCAGACGAGAGAATGGCATTCTCGCCCGGGGGTGGAGCCATGCGGCGTTGGCTGCGGCGTTCGATCTGATGTGGGCGGTGGCCTGGTTCGGGAAGGGTTGAGTTGTGCGTATCGGAGTGATGGTCGGTCCCGAGCGGGGTCGTTACGCGACAAAGGTCGAACGGATGCTGGCCGATGCCGCCTGGGCGGAGGAGGCGGGGATGTCGACGGTGTGGATTCCCCAGATCCCCGACGACTTCGACGCACTGACGGCCGCCGCGCTGATCGCCCAGGCGACGACTCGCGTCGAGATCGGCACTGCGGTGTTGCCGGTGCAGCCTCGTCACCCGATCGCGCTCGCGCATCAGGCGCTGTCGGTGCAGACGGTGGCGAAGGGGCGTCTGTCGCTCGGCCTCGGCGTGTCGCACCACTGGGTCATCGACGAGATGTTGGGGTTGCCCTACGAGCGGCAGCTCGCGACGATGCGGGCGTATCTCGACGTGTTGGATCAGGCCTTCGCCGGCCCCGGCGTCGTGCGGGTCGACAACGGGTTCTTCCGGCTCAATCAGCCGCTCGACATCACCGACATCACCCCGACGCCGGTGCTGATCGCCGCGTTGGGTCCCAAGATGTTGCGCCTCGCCGGGGAACGCACCGATGGCACGATCCTGTGGCTGGCCGACGAGCGGGCGATCGGCGATCACATCGCCCCGGCCATCAACGCTGCGGCCGAAGCGGCGGGGCGTGCGCGTCCCCGTATCGTCGCCGGAGTGCCGGTGTGTCTGTGTGGGCCCGACGAGGTCGACGTGGCGGTGGCGCGAGCGAACCGGGTGCTGTCGGAGGCCGAGATCTCGCCGAACTACCAGAAGCTGCTCGACCACGGCGATGCGCGAAGCATCGGCGACATCCTCGCGGCGGGTACCGAGGAGATGATCGAGCGGAGGCTGCGGTCGTTCGCGGACGCCGGGGTCACCGACGTGTCGGTGCGGGTGGTGCCGATCGGCAACGACCGCGACGAGTTGATCGCCTCCTCCAAGCGCACCCGCGCCTATCTCGCTTCACTCCGCGGCCAACTCGCCTGACCCGCTGCCCGCCATACCTGTTCTCCGATAACCAGTGGTCGTGATCACGACCACTGGTTATCGGAGAACAGGCGGCGGGGGAGAACAGGCGGTGAGGCGAGGCGGAAATGGGCTTCTCATCTGAGGAGATCCATGATATCGTCATCACCGTTCACTCGATCGGAGGGGTCCGTAACAAATGGCACATTTCCCGAAACCACCTGAGGGCAGCTGGACCGAGCATTTCGGCCTCGACACTGCTCCCGTCTCCTACGACGACTCGATCACCGAAGAGCACTACCAGCTCGAACAGGCGGCGATCTTTCAAAAGACGTGGCTCAATGTCGGTCGTGTCGAACAGCTGCCCCGCACCGGCGCCTACTTCACCAAGGAACTCGACGCCGCGGGCACCTCGATCATCGTGGTGCGCGACGCCAAGGGCACCTCACGGGCCTTCCACAACGTGTGTCGCCACCGCGGCAACAAGTTGGTCTGGCAGGACTACCCGCGCGAGGAAACCTCGGGAAGCTGCCGGCAGTTCACCTGCAAGTACCACGGGTGGCGTTACGACCTCGAAGGCGCCCTCACCTTTGTTCAGCAACAGGAGGAGTTCTTCGACCTCGACATGGCCGAGTTCGGCCTGGTGCCGGTTCGCTGCGAGACCTGGGAAGGGTTCATCTTCGTCAATTTCGACGACGAGGCAGCGCCGCTGCGCGACTACATGGGCCGCCTCGGCGCCGGTATCGAGGGATACCCGTTCGAAAAGCTGACTCAGGTGCACAAGTTCCGTGCCGAGGTCGGGTCGAACTGGAAGCTGTTCATCGACGCGTTCATGGAGTTCTACCACGCGCCGATTCTGCACGCGAAGCAGGCGGTGGCCGAGGAGTCGGTGAAGCTGCAGGGCTACGGGTACGAGGCACTTCACTACGACATCGACGGGCCGCATTCGCTGATCTCGTCCTGGGGTGGGATGTCGCCGCCCAAGGATCTCAGCATGGTCAAGCCGATCGAGCGGGTGCTGCGCAGCGGCCTGTTCGGGGTGTGGGACGCACCGGATCTCGGCATCGACGAGTTGCCGGCGGGCCTCAATCCGTCCGGCAGCAAGTCGTGGGGTGAGGACTCGTTCCTGTTCTTCCCGAACTTCATGATCCTGATCTGGAAGCCGAACTGGTACCTCACCTACCACTACTGGCCGACCTCGCATAGCAGCCACATCTTCGAGGGCACGCTGTATTTCGTCCCGCCGACGAACGCATACGAGCGGCTGCAGCAGGAACTCGCCTCGGTGACCTTCAAGGAGTACGCACTCCAGGACGCCAACACCCTCGAGGCCACCCAGACCATGATCGAAAACGGCGTGGTCGAGACGTTCCCGTTGTGCGACCAAGAGGTGATGCTGCGTCACCTGCACACCGTCGCCCGCAAGTACGTCGATGACCACCTGAGCGAGACCGGCACGACCGTTCGCATCTCGGCGGCGAGCTGAAGGAGTATCCGATGAGCAAGCTTCCTGCACAATTCTCCGCCCTCGAGCCGTACGCCGACTGGGCGTTGCCGAGCGAGACCGACCGCTACGCCAAACGACTCGCCTCGACCATGGACGAGTTGCAAGCCTTCTATGACGTGGCCTTCCCGGCGCTCACCGACAGCGTCGAGTACCTGAAGTCGGTGAGCCTGGAGGACATCTCCGAGGAGAATCAGAACCTGCTGTGGTTGTTCTCCTCGCTGGTGACGGTGTCGTTCCCGGTCGAGGTATGGCGCCAGCCGCGTGTTCCCGAGAGTGGCGCGGCCGAGGTCAACATCATCGTCGAACCGGTGCCATAAACCCCGAATCTGACCTGATCATCTCCCTCCCGCACCGTTCTCCGATAACCAGTGGTCGTGATCACGACCACTGGTTATCGGAGAACTGGCGGTTTGGGGGCAGGTCTGAGGGTCAGCGGGGCAGGCCGAGCACCCGTTCAGCGACGATGTTGCGCTGGATCTCCGAGGTGCCACCGGCGATCGTGCCGGCGAAGCTGCGCAGGTACCGTTCGAACCATCCGGCGTTGTAGGCGTCCATCTGCATGTGGTTGTACTCGCCGACGAGGCGGGTCTGATCGAGTGCGAGCGGACCCAGTTGTTCGACGGCGGCGACCGATGCGTTCTGGATGGCCTCGGAACCGAACATCTTGAGGATCGACTGTTCGGTCGACTCCACACCGCGGCGGGTCTTGGCGAGGGTTCGGTAGCCGAGCAGCGTCATGGCCTGTGCGTCGATGGCCACCGATGCGTACCAGTCGAGCAGGCGAGCATCATCCGCCATGTCGGCGTCGTGCGCAGCTCGACCGAACGAGACGAGGAAGTCGTCGAGGCGCTGGGAGTATTCGAGCCACAACATGGCGCGCTCGTGGCCGAGGGATCCGTTGGCCACGCCCCATCCGCCGTTGAGGGGGCCGAGCAGATTCTCCGCAGGTACGCGGGCGTCGTCGAAGAACACCTCGTTGAAGTCGAGGTCGTCGGGCGAGATGATCGAACCGAACGGGCCTCGCTCGACCCCGGGGGTGTCGGTCGGAACCAGCAACACGCTGATGCCTTTGTGCTTGGGTGCGTCGGGGTCGGTGCGCACGAAGGTCAAGATGACGTCCGCGTCGTGGGCGCCGGAGGTCCACACCTTCTGGCCGTTCAGGACGAAATCGTCGCCGTCGCGCACGGCGGTGGTGCGCAGGCTGGCGAGGTCGGAGCCGGCGTTTGGTTCGCTCATGCCGAGCGCTGCGGTCATCTCGGCGCGAAGGATCGGCACCGCCCAACGCTGCATTTGTTCGGGGGTGCCGAAGCTGAGGATGGACGGGGCGATGATGCCGAGCGCCTGAGGATTCATCGACGGGGCGATGTTTCGCCGACCCATCTCCTCCAACACGACGAACTGTTCGAGCAGCGAGGCGTTGCGGCCACCGAACTCGGGCGGGTTGCCGGGAACGAGCCACCCGGCGTCGAACATGGTCTGCTGCCACGCCCGCGACCACGCAGGCACATCCGCGGTCGAACGGGGCCGCTGGGCCGCCATCTGAGCGGTCGGGAGGTTGGCGTCGAGCCAAGCTGAGAACTCGGCGCGGACCGATTCGATGGCGTGGTCGAAGGTGAGTTTCATCGGGCGGCTCCCGTGCTGGTTTCGAAGGCGGCGGCCATGACGAGTCCTCCCACCACGGCCCGGTGATCTGCCGCGCCGCCGAAGATCAATTCGAGGGCCTTCGCCCGGCGGACATAGAGGTGGATGTCGTTTTCCCAGGTGAAACCGATGCCGCCGAAGAGCTGGATGCTGTCTTGGAACACGAGTCGTTGGGCCTCGCCCGCCGCTGCTTTGGCCATGGCCGCGGCGAGAGGTCGGCGAGCGTCATCCTCGGCGATCGTGAGTGCCGCGAAGTAGGCCAGCGCACGCGCCCGTTCGATGGCGAGATGCATGTCGACGGCCTTGTGCTTCACCGCCTGGAACGACCCGACCGGCACCCCGAACTGGTGACGCTGGGACACGTAGTCGACGACCATGTCGAGCGCCCGTTGACACGCCCCGACCATCATGGCGGCGAGACCCGTGAGCGCCTCGTCGTTGGCCCGACCCACCGCGGCGAGTCGCTGTGACGGGTCCACCCCGTTGAGGCGTCGATCCTCGTCGACCACGACCCCGTCGAAGCAGACGTCGGCGAGGTGCATCGTCGGGTCCATGGTCTCGATCCGGGTTGCGGTAACCGCTGTGCCCGGAACCACGAACACGTCGATGTCGCCGCCATCAGCGCTGCCATCAGCGCTGCCGCCGGCGCTGCCGTCGGTGCGGGCGATGACGGCGATCTCATCGGCCCGGTCGCCGTCGAGGACGAAGCACGCGGTCCCCTCCAAGACCCAGCCGGCGTCGGTGCGGCGGGTGCTCACCGGGGAGGTCTCGGCGTTCCACCGTCCGCTGGGCGCACCGAGGGCGATCGTGGCGGTCCCACCGCTGGCGACAGCGCCGAGCAGACGCGCTCGCTGTGCATCGTTACCGCAGGCGGCGACGAGGGGTGCGAACTGTGTGGTCGTGGCGACAAAGCCGGTGGGGTCGGCCACCTAGCCGAGTTGTTCGATCACGATCGCCAACTCGACCGCGGTCGCTCCCGAGCCGCCGTGGGCGACGTCGAGTGCCAGGCCCGGCCAGTCGAGGGACACATACGTCTGCCACAGGGCATCGGTGCTGTCGCCGTCGATCACCTTCCTCAACACGCCCGACGGGACCTCTTTGGTGAGGATCTCACGTACGGCCTCGTGGAGGTCGTTCTGGTGCTCGTCGAACTCAAAGTCCACGCTTGTTGCTCCTGATTGATCTAGAAGTTCTCGTATTCGACGGTCACGACCGGGCCCTGTGGCAAGGCCTGGCAGGTGAGGACCCACCCTTCGGCCACCTCCTCAGGAGTGAGGGCGTTGTTGACGCGCATCGTCGCCGACCCCTCGGTCACCAACGCCATGCAGGTGGCGCAGTTGCCGGCCTCGCAGGAGAACGGCGCTGCCAGTCCGCCCCGCCGTGAGGTCTCAAGAATTGTGTCGCCGGGTTGATAGGCGATTTCGGTTCGCTTGCCCTTGAGGATGATGTTGACCGTGGCGGTCACCTCGGCGGTCACCTCGGCGTCGCCGGCGCCGCCCTCGCCCTGGCCCTGGCTCGTCGCAGCGACCTCCGCCGCGTTCTGGCCGGCGTTGATGAAGCGCTCGATGGAGATGTTCGACGGGTCGACGCCACGGCTCAACAGGTGGGCCTCGACGAGATCCATGAACGGTGTCGGGCCACAGATATAGAAGTCGGCGTCGAGGTCGTCGCCCAGGAACCCGTCGAGGTCGACGGGGGAGAGGTACCCCGACTCGGCATCGAGGTGGTGAGCGAGGTCGAATCGGTCGGAGTGGTCCACGGCGAGACACTCGAGCACCTCGGCGAAGATCACCGAGGCCGCGTCGCGATTCGCGCACAACAACCGAACCGGACGCTTGCCGGAGTTCAGCGTGCTCTTGGCGATGGACAGCACCGGGGTGATCCCGCTGCCGCCCCCGAACGCGACGATGGGCCGACGAGCATCGACCGTCTCCGCTGCCACGAACACCCCGGCCGGTCGGGTGGCCTCCAAGACGTCGCCGACCGCCACGTGGTCGTGCATCCAGTTCGACACGAGTCCGCCGGGAACACGCTTGACCGTGATGGTGAGCGCGTCGTCGGTGTCGGGTGCGCTCGACATCGAGTACGAACGCAGGCATTCGACACCGTCAATGCTGAAACGAAAGGTGCAGAACTGCCCGGCGCGATAGCGGAACAATTCGGCTGCGTCGGTGAGGATGTCGAAGCGAAACGATCGGGCATCGGCCGTCTCGTCGACGAGTTCGACGACGCGCAGCGGGTGGAACCCGTGGGTGGCGCGAACGGCGTCGTGATCGACGCTCACAGGAACGCTTCTTCGAACAGGCGCAGATGCTCCCAGGCCAACTCCGGGGGGATGCCGCCCACCATCGGGTGCAACACCGCGAACATCGCGCCGGTGCGTTCGAGTTCGTCGCGGTACTGGTCGGGGGTGAGGACCTGGTACTGCCCGCCGGCACGTACCTCCTCGAGCGTCTCAACGGGCCGGTACTTGTCGTCGCCGGCCATCGGGTTCCACGCGCCGTACGCATTCGATTCGTGGATGAAATACGGGGCGAGTTTCGGCCATGCCACCTCGGGGTCCTCGGCGAGGATCGTCACCGCCGCGTTCGCCCCGCTACCCGGACCGGGGTCGGGCTTTCCGAGCTTGAGGCACTCGTCGCGGTAGTGCTGCCAGCATTCGGGGTCCGAGGGCACGAATCCATCCGCGATCCGCGCGGCGCGACGGGCCGCGGGTTCACTGCTTCCCCCGAGGATGATCGAGGGTCCTCCGCTTTGAGCCGGAGTCGGCAGCACCTGAACCGTTCGACCACGGAACTCGAAGGGTTCGCCGGTCCATGCCTGGCGAAGTGCGGCTACGGCCTCGCGCACCCGGGCCGGTCGCTCGGATAATTCGACACCAAACATGTCGAATTCGTGCTCGGCGTACCCGCCGGCGAAGGTGACGTGCAGCCGACCGTTCGCGATGCGGTCGACCACGGCGATGTCCTCGGCCAGGCGCAACGGATCGTGAAAGGGGATGGGCATGGCGTTGATGGCGATCGCCACCGAGGAGGTGCGCGCCGCCATCGCGGCGGCCATTACGAGCGGGCTCGGCAGATATCCGTCCTCGCTGCCGTGATGCTCGGACAACGACACCGCGAGTGCACCGTTGCGCTCACCCCACTCCGTCATCTGCAGCGCGGCCTCATAGCGATCGGCGAGGTCGACCCCCGAGAAGGCCGGGTTGCGAAGGTCGAATCGAAGCAGGAACAACATCAGCGGCCTCCAGGGGCGTCGTTGCGGAAGATCTCGCCGCCCTTCATGACGAAACACACCCGCTCGACCGCGGTGATGTCGGCGAGCGGGTTGCCCGCCACGGCGATGACGTCCGCGAGCAGGCCCGCCTCGAGGGCACCGCGGTCGTCGACGTCGATCAGTTCCGCAGCCACGAGTGTCGCTGCCTGCAACGCCTGCAGCGGAGTCATGCCCCGGTCGACCAGCGCGACGAGCTCCTTGGCATTGCGGCCGTGGGGGATGGCCGGTGCGTCGGTGCCACAGGCGATTCGAGCGCCTGCAGCGATGGCCTTGGAAATGGTGGCCTTCGCCCGTGGGAACACCTCGGCCGCCTTGGCCTGGAGTTCCTTGGGAGCGTGCGACACGTCCATGCCGTCCGCCAGATAGGTGGTCGGAACCAGGAACGTCTCTTGAGCGACGAACCGTTCGAGCGTGTCGTCGCTCATGAGTGAGCCGTGTTCGATGCAGTCGAATCCGGCGGCGAGCGCAGCGCGGATGCCGTCGTCGCCGTGGGCGTGTGCGGCCACCTTCAGCCCGGCGCGATGTGCCTCGTCGGCGATCGCGGCGAGTTCTTCATCGGAGTACTGCTGCGCGCCGGCCGGTCCGGTATGTGACATGACCCCGCCCGAGGCGCACACCTTGATGACTTGAGCCCCGTGCTTGATCTGATAGCGCACTGCCTTGCGGACCTCATCGACGCCGTTGGCGATGCCCTCCTCGACGGTAAGGGGCAACACGTGCGGGGCGAATGCCTGGAACATCGTCGGGTCGAGGTGTCCCCCGGTCGGGCAGATGGCGTGTCCTGCCGACACGACGCGGGGCCCCTCGAACCACCCCCGGTCGATGGCCTTCGCCAACGCGACGTCCAACAGGATCCCGTTGGTCTGGATGAACAGTCCCAGATTGCGCACGGTGGTGAACCCGGCGCGCAGTGTGCGTTTGCCGTTGACGACGCCGCGAAGTGTCCGGGTCGCCGGGTCTTCCTGTACGGCGGTGAGGGGGCTGGCGTGATCCGGGCCGCCGAGAAAGAGGTTGACCTCCATATCCATGAGGCCGGGCAACAAGGTGACGTCGCCGAGGTCGATGGTGACGGTGCCGTCGGGCAGGGCCGTGGGGGAGACCTCGGCGATGCGGTCGTCGATGATGAGCAGCGAGCCGGGTTCGACGAGTTCCCCCGATCTGATGTCGACCATGGCAGCGCTGCGCAGATGGGTCGGATGCTCGCGTGTGCGACGTCGCGCCACGGTGATGCTCCTGAACGGGTCGTGAGGTGTGAAAACTCGGTTGGGTGCTGGCGGTTAGAAGGTGACCGGGAGCTTCTCCCAGCCTCGAACGGTGGAGGTGCGGGCCTGCACGGCGTTGTCCCAATCGACCTCCCAGGTGGGGAATCGCTTGAGGACCTCGTCGAGGGCGACCCGTCCTTCGAGGCGGGCGAGGGCGGCTCCGAGGCAGAAGTGGATGCCGTAGCCGAAGGCGAAGTGGTGGCCGATGTCGCGGCGCACATCGAACCGATCGGCGTCGGGGAACCGGCGCTCGTCGCGGTTGGCCGAGCCGTTCAACAACAACACGATGCTGTCGGCGGGAAGCGTCTGGCCGTGGTGGTCGACGTCTCGGGTCACCCACCGGGCATTGACCGGCGATGGGGCTTCGTAGCGCAGGAGTTCTTCGATCGCGTTCGGCACCAGCGAGCGGTCGTTCACCAGCACCTCGCGCTGGTCGGGGTGTTCGGCGAGCACCTTGCCGCTCCACCCGATGAGGCGGGTGGTGGTCTCGTTGCCGGCGGCCGCAAGGAGATTGATGAAGTTCAACACCTCTTCGCGGGTGAGCTTGCGGGTGGTGCCGTCGTCGGTTTCGACCTCGGCGTTGAGCAACTCGGTCATGACGTCGTCGGAGGGGTTCTTGGCCCGCCAGTCGATGTAGTCGGCGAAGATCTGCGCCTGATCGATGTTTTCCTGCATCTGTTCGGCGGTGATTCCGGCGTTGTTCGAATCGGTGAGCTTGAGCCCTTCATCGACCCGGTCGCGGATCGCTTCCTGGTCGGTTTCGGGGATGCCCAACAACATGCCGATCGTGCGCATGGGCATCTGGGCACCGAGGTCTGCGATGAAGTCGAAGCCGCCGGAGCCGACGAGTGGGTCGAGGCTTCGGGCGCAGAACTCACGTACCTTCGGTTCGATCGCGTTCATCTTTCGTGGCGTGAACACCCGCGACAACACGCTGCGGAGGCGATCGTGGGTGGGCGGGTCGTCGAAGATGATCGAGCCCGGCGGAATGTCGATGTCGGCGCGAATCAGCTCGAGCAGGGTGCCTTTCGCCGAGCTGTAGGTGCGCCAGTCGACGAGTGCCGCCTCGACGTCATCGGCGCGGCTGAGCGCATAGAAGTCGTGTTTGTCGTTGTAATAGAGCGGCGCCTCGTCGCGCAGCCGTTTCCACACCGGATATGGGTTGGTGTCGATGTCGAAGTCGAACGGGTCGTAATACGGTGAGGCGGAAGCGTGCGCGCTGGTGGCGGTGTCGGCCATGTCGGTCCCCCTGACGACGGCGATGAAAGTGAAGTTACTCTATGAGGAGAAGCTGATTCTCGCAATCGTGTTCGAATGGCGACTCTGGGCGGGAAGCTGGCGGCTCGCAGATGTGACGAACCCCCGCGTGCTCGTTGAAACCTAACTCTCCGTTTGCGATAATGGGGTTCTCCTCAGCCAGAGGGCCGCAACACATCAGGGGGCCACGATGACCACTCGCACACTGGACTGTCCCGTCTTCGACGCAGACCACCACATGTACGAAACCCGAGACGCGCTCACCATGAGGTTGACCCGGTTCAACGGACGGGTTGGTTATGCGGCTTCGGGTGAGGCCTCGGCTTGTTGACGGTACCAGTCGGTTTCGGTTTCGATCGGGCTGCGGTAGCCGAGGGTCGAGTGGAGCCGCTTCGGGTTGAACCAGCCCTCGATCCAGCGGATCAGGTCACGGCGGGCATCGGCCCGGTTGGGCCAGGTGCGCTTGTGGGCGAGCTCACGTTTGAGGGTCCCGAAAAACGACTCTGCTGCGGCGTTGTCCCAGCATTAACCGGCCAATCTCGGCTCGGGTTGAAGCGATCTCTGGTGTGGATCCGGGGTGGTCAGTTCGCTCGTCGGCGGGTTGTGGTTCGGCCTTCGAGGTGGCGGAGTCGTTCTTCTTGGTCGCGGACTCGGTCGGCGAGGGCTTCGAGGCCGGTGCGGAGGTGGGCGATTTCGGCGGCGAGGCCGGTGAGGGTGTGGCGGTCGTGGCTGTCGCGGCGGTGGTCGTCGATGACGGCCCGGAGTTGGGGGTTGCGATAGAGGGTGGTGCGGCTGATGCCGGTGTGCTCGGCGACGCCGGTGAATGTGATCTGGTCGCCGGTCTCGGCGAGGTGTGTGCAGGCGGCTTCGACAGCCTCGAGGGTTGTGGTCATCCGGCCTCGGCTTGGCCGATGAGGGCGTCGAGCCGGTCGAGGAGGCGCCGATGTCGGTCGGCTTCGTCGATCCAACCTCGAGCTTCGGCGTCGTCGGCGAGGGCCCGGGTGTCGACGCGTTGGGCGGCGAGCACGGCGATGGAGGCGGTGTCGGTGCGGAAGCTTGGGCAGTGCTCGCAGATGTTGGCGTAGGGGCATGCGCCCTGGGACGGGGCTCGGAGGCAGTGACCCCCGGCGAGACGGGACTTGATCGCGGGTGCGTCACGCCAGTCATCACCATCACCGCAGCCGTTGTTGGCGATCGGGATGCGGGTCTTGCCGGTGGGTGTGGGCAAGGCGCCGATCCGGCCCTTGGCCAGGTCGAGGGCTCGTTCGTATTCGGCTCGGACGGTGGAGTCGAAGAGGTGCGCGTAGCGCAGGCTCATCTCGGCGGACACGTGACCGAGCAGGGCCATGAGGGCTTGGAGCGACACGCCGGCGTTGACCAGCGCCGTGGCGTATGTGTGGCGGAGCTGGTGTGGAGTGACGTGGCCGATCCCAGCGGTCTGGGCGCTGCGGGCGAGCTCTTTGCGAACCGCCGTCTGGGACAGACGCCGGCCGTAGTGGGTGAACAGGAACTGGGTCGGTCGGCCGGTGCGGGGGTGGGGCAACGGTTTGCCGACCGAGCGGGTTGTGCAGATCCGGTCGATGAGCGCCACGGTCTCGTCGTCGAGGGGAACCATGCGTTCGGTGTCGAGCTTGCCGAGTGGAACCTTGAGCCAAGCGCCGTGACCGCCGATCTCGTGCACACAGTCGAGTTCGAGATCGAGCAGCTCCCCGATGCGGAGCCCGACGGCCCGGGCCAGCAACAGGGCGTCGGCGGCGAGCCGGTAGTCGGAACCTTCGAGCGCGGCTGTGAGTCGGCGATCGGCATCGACGGGCACGTAGCGGGGTAGCGGCCGTGGCTTGCGGGGATGATCGCTGCGGAAGATCAGTTTCCGGGTCGGGGCGTCGTCCCAGCCCCATTCGGTGATCTCGTTGAGCATGTTGCCGACGGCGCGCACGCGGCGGTCCTGGTCAGCGAGCGTGATCGCCTTGCCGGTCTTGGCGGAGTCGGCGTGGGCGACCGAGTTCAGGTAGGGCTCGATGTGGCGCTGACGGTGCAGTCCGGCAAGCGTGACGAGGTCGGGGTCGGTCTCGGCCAGGAACCGGCCGAAGTGAGCGAGTCGGGTAGCGAGGCTGGAGACGGTCTTGGGGCGGCAGGTCCCGAGCTTGCGTTCGAGGTAGGCGACGAACGCTGGGCGAAGGTTCGGGTGGCAGTCCGCCAGCCGAACCTCGAACGTGTCGGGTTGCTGGGCCGGTTCTGGTGGTTTGCCGACGACGTCGAGGTGGAACAGCACGATGTGGGCGCAGCTGAGTGCGGACCGGTAGTGCCGCCATCCCTGCCCGGTCGCTGCCTCTCGGGCCCGGCACGCCGCAGCGAGTTCGTCGAGATCGCCGACGGTGAGCGCTTCGAGGGGGCGGCCGGTCTGGATCAAGAGCCGGCCGACCGATTGCGACGCGGCCCGCTTGGCCTGGATCTCGGTGAACCCGACCATGACGGCGGTGTCGCAGAACCGGGACATGTCGGCCTCGAGGCGAGAGCCTTCGACCTCACGCCAAAAGCTCGACAGCTTCTTGGCGACGAGCCAGTCCCAACCGGGACGGAGCCACCCCTGGACCATCAAGAACATGAGCAGTGACATGGTCGACGGCGCCAAGTCCAACCGTGCCGCCAAGGATTGGTCGGCCCAGTCATGCGGGTGTGGCCAACGGGTCAGGAACGATCGTGCTGCCCAGTCCGATGCCGGATTCCCTCGACCGGTCGCTGCCTGGTTGGCCCGCCACGCCGACAACATGACATCGGCCGACGGGATCGGCGCGAGGTCAGGTGTTGGCGCGTTGGCGGGCGCGGGCAGCATCGAACTCGGCTTTCACGTGGGTGGGGGCCAAATGGATGTAACGGGCGGTGGTGTCGATGTGCGCGTGGCCCAGCAGGGCCTGCATCACGGCCAGATCGACACCAGCCTCGGCCAGCGCGGAGCCGAACGTGTGCCGTAGCGCGTGCGGATGCGCAGCCGTGATGCCGGTCAGGTCACGGTGATAACGGAAGATCCGTCGCAACCCTGCCGGCGAGAGCGGCTGGCCTCGGGTCGGTCCCTTGGCCACGATGAACAACCGCGAGCTGGCCGTGTCTGGTCGCTCGGCGAGCAGGTACGTCTGGATCACCCCTGCCACGTCGACGTCGAGCGGGACCCGGCGTTCCTTGCCGCCCTTGCCCGACACTCGTAGCCAGCGGGCACCGATGTCGACGTCGCCGACATCGAGGGCGAGAACCTCGGCTGACCGCAGCCCGCAGAACACCATCAGCCCGGCGATGGCCCGGTCACGCCACGTGCGCAAGCTCTCCAACAGTTGGATCACCTCGCGGTGATCCAGCGTCTTAGGAAGGCGTTTCGTGTCGCGGACCCGCAGCGGTGACCGTCGCTTCGGCGCACGCGACACATGAGCCAGCATGCCGGTCCGTTCCCCCGCCGACAGGCGCTTCGCTTCCCGACCCTTGGGGACCGGGTTCGAGATGTCGGGGTCGCGCATCGACCGGAACGAGTACAAGCCCGAGATCGCGGCCAGGCGCATGTTGACCGTCGCCGGGGACAACACGTCGGTCCGGCGGCCGTCGAGTCCGACCACGTTCGCGCCGCCCAGTCGACCCGTGACCAGCTCGGTCCGACACGCGGCCAGGAACTGCAGCAACACGTCGGTCGTCACCGAGGCCAAGTCGAGGTCTTCGCTGTCGAGCCAACGACAGAACGCCAGCAGACCGAACCCGTAGGTACGCGTCGTGCGGGGCGAGTAGTTCCGGTCCGCCAGATACGACAAGTACTCGTTCACCAACCGGAACCGGCCGGCGTCGCCGCCGCCCAGCCGCCAACCATCGTCGCCCCGTTCGAGGAACAACCCGTCGTCTGACACAGACACATCTGTAACGCTGACCGGACCAAAAGACAAGCATTCCCCAGAGAACCCGGCCCTTAGGCTGCTACAGCTAGATCACATTGGCCGGTTAACAGGCACACGCCGGTCGCGCCCATCGACTGGATCACCCCGAGCTGCTCGCACAGCTCAGCGAACTCGGCGGAGGTGTACTGCGAGCCGCGGTCGCTGTGAAAGATCACCCCGTCGACGTGGCCACCCCGAGTCGCGGCGGCCATCTTCAAGGCGTCCGCGACCAGCTCGGTGCGCATGTGGCTCGCGACCGACCAACCGATCACCCGACGCGAGAACAGGTCGATCACCGTCGCGAGGAACAGCCAGCCTTCGCCGGTGCGCAGGTAGGTGATATCGCCGCACCACGTCGTGTTCGGTTCGGTCGGGTTGAAGTCGCGCTTGACGTGGTCCGAGGCGGCCTTCGCACCGCGATCAACGATCGTGGTGCGGATCTTGGACCGGCCCGTCTCGCCCTCCCAGCCGTTGCGCCGCATCAGCCGGGCCACCCGCTTGCCTGACACCGCGAAGCCCTGCTTGCGCAACCAGGCAGTGACTCTCGGGACGCCGTAGGTGCGCCCGGAGCACTCCCAGATCGCCTCGATCTCGACCTCGAGCATCCGGTCGGTGATCTCACGCTTCGACGGGGCCCGGTCGACCCAGTCGTAGTAGCCGGACCGAGACACATCCAGGGTCCGGCACATCTCGCTGATGGTCCACGGGTCGGTGGGGTTGGTGGGGGTGGCCTGCTCCTCGGCGATGAACGTGTACAACGCTCTCACCCGTTCCTCGGGTCCGAGGCCGAGAAGTAGGCCACTGCTTTTCCCAAGATGTCCCGTTCCCGGGTCACCCGCTCCAACTCGCGCTTGAGCTCGCGGATCTCTGCTCGCTCCTCCGCGGTCGGGGCACCGCCGTCGGCTTCCTCGCGGGCTTGGCGAACCCAGTTCCCCAGGGTCGAGTCGTAGATGTTGAGTTCCCGGGCGACCTTCGCCACATTGCCCCCCGACGCCGCGACCATCGCCACTGCCTCAGCCTTGAACTCCTTGGTGAACTTGCGCCGGCTACGACCGGACTTCGCTGCTGCTGACATGAACACTCCGTTCTGGCCTCATCAGGCCAAGGTAGGTGTCCGCCAGACCGGGTCAACCTCACCCACGAATCGACCCCACCCCACCAACAACAAGCCAACCCGGCACAATTACCCACGCCCCCAGACATCGGGTCGGAGTCCACCCCGGGAGGTAGGCACAGCGATACGAGGGCCCGAGACACCACCACGCAAAGGGGACTCAGACTGCTGATTGTATGGAGCCGTACGTTGATGTACATTCAACCCATGAGCACCGTATCGGCGACAGAAGCCCGAACGACGTTGCCCGATCTCCTCGACCGGGTGACATCAGGTGAGGAAATCACGATCACCCGCCACGGGCGAACAGTCGCTGTACTCGTACACCCCGACGCGCTGCGTGTCCGCAAGGCGGGGCGCGCGCTTGCGGAGGCCGAGCAGGTCGGCGCGCTGCTCCGACGTGCACGCGAACTCCCCCTCGCGGACATGCCCTCGATCTCGGCCGATCGCGCCGACGAACTCATCGCCGAGTTGGCAGCAACACGATCGATTCGTTGAGTCGGCAATGGACGCATTCGACGCCGAAGCATTGATCTACGCAGCCGTGCCGAATCATCCGCTCGGCAAACGTGTGCGCCGTCTCCTCTCAGCAGCCGCGACCTCCCCGGACGGCACTGGCATCGGATCGGTGCTCCTCATCCCCGAACTCCTCTCCAAGCCGATGCGCGAGGGAGCGACAACCGAGATGACGGAACTGGCCACGTTGCTCGGGCGGCTCATTCTCCTACCCGTTGACGAACATGTCGCCGGTCTGGCTGCCGCACTGGGATCCAGTTATCGGCTACGCGCTGCGGACGCGGTGCATCTGGCGACTGCTGTCGCCGCAGGCGCCGACCGTTTCATCACCAACAATCAGTCCGATTTTCCAACCACCATCTCAGAGATCGAGATCGTCTACCCGGCCGAGCTGCCACACCCTTGACCGAGCACTAGTCGCGACTGGATTCAGCGACCGTCGGTGATGCCGCACTACGGGGTATCGAGGCCGATCGCGTTGGCCCACAACAGCGTGAGTTGCATGGCAACCTCGTCGAGGTCGTAGTCGCCCCAGTGCTCGATCAACCACAGTTCTGCAAACCTCGCCACCATCGAGCCCAGCGCTCCTGCCGCGATCTCCGGGTCGAGAGCTTTCGACACCGCTCCAGATCGCTGCATCCGACGAATCGAACGCTCGGCGCGATCCGCGAAGTGCTTCTGGCGACGCATCCGCGCCTCACTCACTTCATGGTCGTACCGCGACACCTCCTCGATCACCCCCATGATCCGGCCGTTATCGCGGTACCGCTCGAGGTAGCGACGATTCGCCCGCAACAACCGGTCGAACTCGCTGAGCTCGGCCCCGCCGTCGTCCGTTTCCGATTCCGACGGCGGGGCGGTCAACAGCGCCTCTTGCTGCTCGGCCACCTCGCGAAACACCTGCTCCTTGGAATCGAAGTAGTGGTAGAAGGACCCGTGCGACATCCCCGCTTCCTTGGCGATGTCGGAGACCCGGGCCTCGAGAAACCCGGTGCGTTCGAACACCGCCTTCGCTGCCTCGAGCAGACGTGCACGGGTCTGTGCCCCCTTGCGGGAACGCGGTCCCGCGGCACCCTGGTCGATGGTCTCGATCTTCGCCATAGGCAGCACTCTCTCGATGGGTGAGCTCGGTCGACTCGGTCGCCGTCGATTCTACGGGGATGGGTCCGCTTCGACGTCGAAGCGCTCAGCGACGCAGCAGCGGCGCAAGGCCGACGGTGCCGTCGGCATCGAGCAACCGAAGCCCCTCGTTGCGTGACGGACGCCAGTACACCCGCTGCGCCTCCCACGCCTGGGCCCGCAGCGCCTTCTTGTCGATCTTCATACTCGACAGCTTCGGCAGTTCAACATCAACTCGAACGAAGGACGGCACCCACTTCGGGCCCAGGTCGGGCTGCTCGCTCAGGAACGCCTCGAAGGCCGCTAGATCGAAAGCAGCAGGATCGAAGGCTGCGTTGCCCAACCCATCGTCGACCTGCCCGGTCATCTCAAGCGCCGCCATCACCCGGTCACCGACCGGATCGTCGGGCACCGCGTACACCGCTACGGAACGCACGCCTGGGAATCGCGCCAGGATCTTCTCGACCGGCCCTGCGGAGAAGTTCTCCCCGTCGACCCGCAACCAGTCGTTGGTGCGCCCGGCGAAGAAGAACCAACCCTCCGCGTCGCGATAGGCCAGGTCCCCCGACCAGTACCACCCGCCTCGGAACCGCTCGGCCGTTGCGGCCTCGTTTTTGTAGTACCCCTCGAACCCCGATGCCGGAGCGGTCTCGACCAGCTCACCGATCGCCTCGTCGAGATTGGTGATCTGACCGTCCGCACCGACATGCGCACGAGGGCATTCGACCCCCGTTTCGGGGTCGACCACCTTCACCGACTCGTTCGCCGTGCCGAGCGCGCCGGGCGGCATCGTCTCGTCGCGTCGCACGATGATGACCCCTTCGGTCGAGCCGTAGCTGTCGCGCACCTGACAGTTGAAACGTCGAGCGAACTCGCGGATGTCGTGTTCGGAGGCCTCGTTGCCGATAGCGAGCCGTAACCCCAACCCGGTATCGGTCGGGTCTTCCGGCATCGACAAGATGTAGTTCAGCACCTTGCCGGTGTAGGTCATGTAGGTGGCGCCGAACTTGCGCAGGTCGCCGACGGTGGCAGACCTTGAGAACTTGTCGCGGGTGGCGATGGGAATCGCCGCGTTGATCGCCGACGCCCAGCCCGTGAACATCGACGCCGCGTGGAAAAACGGCAGCGGCGCGTACGCGACGTCGTCGTCGCCCAACGAGGCGATGTTCGCCACATGGGCACCGGTGCGACCGAAGCGTCCCTGTGTACAGCGCACCGCCTTGGGTAGCCCCGTCGACCCGGAGGTGAAGATCAACATGAACAGATCGTCGTCGGCAGGCTGGTACTCGACGGTCACCTCCGCCGCAGCGTCGAGGCGTTGGTCGTAGTCCTCGGCATCGACGACGAGTCGCATCTCGGGTGCGACGGCGGTGTCGACATCGTCAAGAAGACCGACCAGGTTGGAGGAGGTGACGATCGCCTGACAATCGGTGTACTCGACGAGTTGTCCGAGTTGTTCGCCGCGATAGGTGGCGTTGATTCCGACGATCACCGAGCCGGACAGGGCGGCGCCGGTCAACCAGAACAGGTAGTCAGGAACGTTGTCCAACAACACGCCGATATGCGGGGGCCGCTGCGGGTCGCGAACCGACTCGAACCAGGCGGCCCGGCGACGCCCCTCGGCCACGAGTTCGCGGTACGACCACGACCGGTCGCCGTACAGCAACGCCGGCCGGTCGCTCTCGCTCAGCTCCAACAGCAACGTTCCGACGGCGGTCACAGTCCCCTCCAAATTTCAGCCAATGGCGCGATCGCCGCGGGAGTCGTGGGCTCGACGATCAGCGTGGTGATCGGCCCGCTTCGCCAACGTTGAAGTTGCTCGCCGATGTGGCCGGCAGGGCCGACGAGCGTCATGTCGTCGACCATCTCATCGGTGACCGCGGCGATCGACCCGGCACGGTCACCCGACAGCCACAGGTCCTGAATGCGCTCCGCTTCCTCGCCGTAGCCGTAGCGGGTCACGAGAGACTTGTAGAAGTTCGTCTGCTTCGAACCCATCGCACCGACGTGCAGGGCGATGCGTGGACGCACCTGATCGCGACACACCGCGAGATCGTCGCCGAGCGCGGCCACCACCGTGGGTGCGACGGCGAAGCCCGGGCGGGCCGCGCCAAGCACCTCGCCCCACGCCGCCTCCCAACGGGTCGCGCTCCACAGGTACGGCAACAATCCGTCAGCAACCTCGCCAGCGAGGCGCACGTTGTTGGGCCCGAGCGCCGCTAGGTAGATCGGCGTGTCGGGCCAGCCGGGTTGGGTCGAACGAAGCGGGCGGCCTTGACCGGTCGCTTCGGCACCCCGATACGGAACGCTCAGCTCCGAGCCTTCGTAGCTCACTTTGGTATCGGCCGCGAGCGCCTGACGCACGATCGCCACGTAGTCGCGCGTCACCGCCAACGGGCGCCGAAACGCCACGCCGTGCCATCCCTCGACCACCTGTGGCCCCGACACCCCGAGCCCCAGCACCAGGCGACCCTCGGACAGCTGCTGCAGGGTCAGCGCGGTCATCGCTGTTGCCCCGGGCGTGCGCGCCCACACCTGAGCGATAGCGGTGCCGAGTTTCAGCCGGGTCGTCGTCGCGGCGAGGAACGCGAGCGGGGTGAAGGCGTCGGCTCCCCACGCCTCTGCGGTCCAGATCGAGTCGTAGCCCGAGTCCTCCGCGATCCGCCCGAGCTCCGCCAAGTCACTCGGAGCCAAACTCAACCCGATGGTGCTCAACCCAAGTTCCACGATGATCTCCCCTCACTGGCGCCGGCAGGAAACCGACGAACGGACCGGTCTAGCGCGACCCTGACGACGTCGCCGCTGCGAGGTGCGCCGCTGCGGCAGTGAATCCCGGATCGGTGTTCACCTCGCGCAGCCAACGTCCCAACCCATGGGTCAGCTCGGCCGAGGAGCCCAGCAGCGCATCGAGCATCAGCACACGACTCTGGTAGTGGTGATGAGGATGCTCGGCGGTGAACCCGATCCCTCCGAACACCTGCAGGGAACGCTGACACGCCTGACGGGCGTTGCGCCCCGCCAGCGCCTTGACCACCTCGTCGAAACGCGCCGGTGGAGAGTCGGCGAAATCCAGTCCACGGCGATTCACGCTGCCGATGGCGGTGACGTCGGTCGATGCCCACGACAGCAGATGTCGCACTGCCTGAAACGTTCCGATCGGCTTCGAGAACTGCTCGCGGACGGTGGCGTATTCGACCGCGAGGTCCACGATCCGTTCCGCCAGCCCGTGTAGTTCCGTCGCCAGTGCGAGCCTGGCGAGATACCTCGCACGATCCCGCACGGCCGCCGCTCGCGGTTCGGTGAGAATCAGCTCACCCGCGTCGGGCGGGATCGAGACCTCGGCGAGGCTGAAACGCCCCGACAACTCGACCGCAGTGACGGCTACTTCGGCCAGGTCGACGAGCCAGACTCCCGATCCCGCACGATCGACGAGCAACGGCCGCCGGCCCACGGGTCCTATGAGGGTCCACGTGTCGACCCCGCTGCCTTTCGACGCGCCTCGCGGGAGCACTGCGACGGCCTCGCCCGGCCCTCGACCGGCCGCGACGAGAAAGGTCGACGCGACCAACGCCCCGAGGGCGGCGGTGTCGGCGAGTTCACGCCCCTGGGCGCGAAAGACCGCAAAGACCGCCTCGCGCGCGTCTGGGTCGCCCCACAGAGCGATCCCGTCGCCGAGCAGATCCCACCACCCGAGTTCGTCGAGCGCTTCGGGCCCCGGCGTGGTGTGCAACGCGCGGGTCGCAGCGGCGAGGAACTCGTCGTCGGGTTCGTTCGCCGACGTCATGGGAGCCTCAGAATCTGTTTGGCGATCGTGTCGAGCTGCATCTGTTGGGACCCTCCGTACACCGTCACGATCCGCGAGAACAGGTACTCCTGGCGGCGCAACGCGGTCTGTGCATCGAAGGGGCCGATGGCGATGCCCTCGTCGCTCGCCAGCACCGCGTCGTTCACCGATTGCTCCGAGGCGCACAACAACAGCTTGGTGTACGCCGCTTTGACGCCGAGTTGGTGTCCGAGCCCGTGTGCCCGAACCCCGGCGTACCCGGTGGCGGTGACCGCAGCTAGGTCGAGTAGCGCATCTCCGAAGGCGACGTCGTCACGCGCCGTCGCCCGACCTGCAGCATCCAGCAGCTGTTGGTACAAGAAACAATGACGGAACCAGGCGAAGGTGCCGCGCTCGTTGCTCAAGATGTGCATGGCGACCGCCCAGCCGCCGCCGACCGTCCCGACGATGCGATCGGCGGGCACGACGACCTCGTCGAAGAACACCTCGGCGAGTTCGTCGGTTCCGTTCGCCTGCTCGATCGCCCGCACGTCAACCCCGGGTGAACGGAGATCGACGATGAACGCGCTCAGTCCGCGGTGCGCCGATCCAGGCTCGCCGGTTCGGGCCAGCACCAGACACCACGTCGCGTACCGCGCCCAACTCGTCCAGATCTTCTGGCCGGTGATCCGATACGAGTCGCCGTCGAGCACCGCTGTCGTGCGGAGGTTGGCGAGGTCCGACCCGGCGTTGGGTTCTGAGAACCCCTGTGCCCACAGCTCCCGACCCGACAAGAACCTCGGGAGCAGATCGGCGATGAGTTCGCTCGGACCGTGAACAGCGAGGGTCGGGGCGAGGATCTCGAGGTGCTCGAACAACGCCATGCCCTGCACCCCGAATCGGGCCGCGACCTCCCACATGACCGCCCGATGCGCAATCGTTCCGCCCAACCCGCCCAGTGCGACCGGCCAGCCGTACCGGGCCCATCCGGCCTCGAACAGTTCGGCCATGAAGGCCCGCATCGCCTCGACCCGTTGCCCGTAGTCGACGATCGGCTCGCACACGGCCGCCAAGGTCGCACACTCGGTGCTCAACCACGCTTCGAAGGCCGCGCTGTAGTCCGCGATGTCGGCGAGCGAACCCTCGTCGGCCGATGCGATCGGCGTGCGTGCGGTGGAAACGATGACGGCGTCGCCCATCGGTGGCTCCTCGGATTCGCGCGTGAGGTGGAGGTTACGAAGATGTTGACATCGACGTCAACATCGAACCAGTGGCGCTCCGCCCGATACGATCGCCACGGATCTGCATCGAAAGGACCCGTGCGGTGCGCCTGCTGCCCGAACTCACCCCCGTCAACGAATGGTTTTGGACCTCCGGCGCCGACGGCGTCCTGCGAATGCAGCGTTGTGAGGACTGCACCCGGATCGCTCATCCCCCGACCCCCATCTGCCCCGAGTGCCGGAGCCGCAACCGGGGCATCGTCGAGGTCTCGGGGCGCGCCACCGTCGTCGGAGTCACGGTCAATCACCATCCGTGGCTTCCGGGTTTCGACCCGCCCTATGTCATCGCGAACGTCGCCCTCGCCGAGGATCCGACCGTGCGGCTCACGACCAACATCGTCGACTGCGACCCCGACACCGTTCGCATCGGCGACGTCGTCGAAGTCCGCTTCGAGGAATACGGGCACAAGGGTTCCGCTCCGCTCCACCTGCCGCTGTTCACCCCGACCGGGGAGCGCGACGACCGCGACCTCGTGGGCGAACCGGCCATCGCGACACCTCGGGCGCCGCTCGGCTCCGAGCGATTCGAACACAGCGCAGTGCTGTCGGGGGTCGGCCGGTCCGATATCGGCCGACGGCTCATGCGCGACCCGCTGTCGCTCACCGTCGACGCCGCCCTCGCAGCGATCGCGGATGCCGGACTTGAGATCGACGACATCGACGGCCTGTCGACCTACCCCGGCCCGCTCGGCATGGGGATGAGCGAAGGCGGCGTCGAAGCTGTGACCGAGGCCTTGCGCCTCAACCCCACCTGGCACAACGGTGGCATGGAACTACCCGGCCCCGGCGGCAGCATCATCGCCGCCGTGCAGGCCGTCGCCAACGGGTTGTGTCGTCACGTCCTGTGTTTTCGCACGGTCTGGGAGACGACGCACTCGGCGCTCGGGCTCAGCCGCGGCGGCGGGCTGACGGTGTCGGGGGCGATGGCCGAATGGCGCATGCCCTTCGGGGCGATGTCGGCGTCGAACTGGATCGCGCTCAACGCCAGCCAGTACCTGCACCGTTACGGGGCGAGCCGCGAGATGCTCGGTTGGGTTGCGCTCAACGGTCGGGCGAACGCGGCGCGCAATCCCGCCGCCATCTACCGCGACCCGCTGACGATGGACGACTACATGGAGGCGCGGCTCATCTCCACACCTTTCGGCCTGTATGACTGCGACGTCCCCTGCGACGCGTCGATCGCGGTGATCGTGTCCGATGCCTCGGTCGCCGGCGACCTGCCCAAACCGGCGGTGCGCATCGAGGCGGTGGGCACCCAGATCCTCGAACGGGTGTCGTGGGACCAGGGGACGATCACCCACGAACCACAGGTGCTCGGCCAGGCCGCCCACCTGTGGACCCGCACCGATCTCACACCGGCAGATGTCGACGTTGCGCTGCTGTACGACGGCTTCACGTTCAACGCCATCTCGTGGCTCGAAGGGCTCGGGTTCTGCGGCATCGGCGAGGCCCAGGACTGGCTCGACGGCGGTCGTCGCATCGCCATCGACGGCGAATTGCCCGTCAACCCCCACGGCGGGCAGCTGTCGGAGGGACGCACACACGGGTTCGGCTTTATCTACGAAGCGATCACCCAGCTGCGTGGCGACGCCGGCGAACGTCAGGTGGCCGATGCCCGCACCGCAATGGTGACCTCCGGCGGCGGCACCCCGTCCGGTGTGCTGTTGTTGCGCACGGACTGAACCAACCCGAAATCACACGACCAGATTGCAGGAGCCATGGCCCACGACAACATCCGCGTCGACCTCGACGAGCACCTCATGACGATCACGATCGACCGTCCCGAAACCAAGAATGCCTGCACCTTCCCGATGTGGACCGAGCTGCGCGACCTCGTCCGAGACGCGCCGGGCGCCGGGGCGCGAGCGATCGTGTTCACCGGGGCCGGGGGGAACTTCTGCTCGGGTGCCGACGTGTCGGGAAAGGCCGGGTCGCGTGGGTTCAAGGGCAACGACCTCGACTCGCTTCGTCTCATCGCCCAGACCGTGCAGGCGATCCACGACTGCCCGATTCCGACCATGGCGAAGGTCGACGGGGTCGCGGTGGGGGCTGGGCTCGGACTCGCCATCGTCACCGACCTCACGTACTGCTCCGATCGCGCCCGGTTCAGCGCCATCTTCGCGAAGGTCGGCTTGACCCTCGACTTCGGAACCTCGTGGTTGTTGTCGCGACGGGTCGGCGTGGCGAACGCCAAGGAGATGGCGCTCACCGCCGAGATGGTGAACGCCTCGGACGCACTGGCGATGGGTCTGGTCAACGCCATGGTCGCGACCGACGAACTCGACGGCCATGTCGACACGATCGCCCGACGCATCACGGCTGGAGCGCCCATGGCCCTGCAGATGAGCAAGCGTCTGATCGACAGCGCACTGACCTCATCGCTGGCACAGGCGCTCGAGACGGAGGCACTCGCGCAGAGCCTCGCACTCACGACCCACGACACCCGTGAGGCACTCAAGGCCCATCGCGAGAAACGACCGCCGACGTTCGAAGGCCGGTAGCGATTCGCTTGCCGTCAAACGGTGCGTGAGCTGCTCGACATACGACGTTGCACCTACGCGGCGAAATCCTCGCCGAGCCATCCGTGCGCGACGAGTTGGTCGAGTGCCGCTACGACATGTCGTTCGGTGAAGAGTTGCTCTTTTCGCTTACTCCATCCATGCACGGTTGCGATGACGCACGCTCGATCGTCGCAACCCTCACTCGACGCAGCCCAGTGGGCGGTTGCAAGTAGTTCCATGCCGTACGACGACTCAAACCCGTCAGCCAATGCCAGCACTCGATCGATCCGGCGCCGAAGTTGGTCGTCGGCGGCCACCACGACTTCGGCTTCGGCTCCGGCTCCATCAAGGAGAGCGATCGGCTCGGCTTCGGTCACCGAGGCTGAGCCATCACCGAATCCTGTGAGAAAATGGCCTTCGACCCGGTTGAGTACGTGGCGGAGGTTGTCCGCGTACGGTCCGTAAATGCCCTTCACATAGTGGAGGTTGAGGGGCTGCCCGGCGACTTGCAGGAAGTACATCAGTTTCTGGATCTCGATCAGCCCCGCGCCCATGGCGACCGGTGAGTATCGGTCGATGATGTGAACCAAAGCAGCCTTGCCCGCCGACATCGTCGGGCGATTGCCCGATGGGACGATCGCCGCAGCGGGCGGCGCCCCCTCCGGTGGATAGACGACGATGTCCGCATCGACGCTGGCCAGCTTGCGTTCGATGAGCGGCCGAACCTCTAACCAATCCAACCCACCCAATCCGCAACCAAGCGGTGGCAGGGCGATGCTCTGAATACCCAACTCACCGATCACGTGCACGAGATCGTCGAGGCCAGCGTCGATGTCCTTGAGGCGCGATCGGGACTTCCAGTGCTGCTTCGTTGGGAAGTTGATCACCCAACGAGGTGTCACTAACTGTCCAGCGTCGAAGACGAACATCTCACCCAGCTTCACGTCGCCGAGCTTGCACGCGGCGCTGTAGGCCTTGAAGTTGTCAGGAAACCGCTTCTTGAACTGGAGCGCGATACCTTTGCCCATCACGCCGACGGTGTTGACCGTGTTGACGATCGCATCCACGTCTGCGCTGAGTAAGTCGCCGTGAGCCTCTCTGATCATGGTCATCCCCTAGAAATACCAGTTGGTCCTGACAGCGAGAGCTGGCCGGTGCTCGACACTAGCGAGCAGGTCGTTCACTTGCGCGAGCATCGCCTCCGACCGCGCCGCGATCTCCACGACCAACGAGAACGGCACCGCGTCATGAACCAGCATCTCAGCCATGCGTCGCTCCATCCGGTCGGGCTCATTGCCGGTGTTGTTCCACATGGACGCCCTCATCAGCGGCCAGTCAACCTCGTCGTATGCACGACGAGCGTCAGCGTCGAACGTTGCGTACGGGTAATAGGCATTCCGATCAGTGAACACGGCAGTACAGCCGCCGTCGACCACCGTCGAGATCTCCGAGACCAAGTAGACAATCGGGTCCTGCCCACCCTGGTACGAAGCGACGTTCCCGCAATGAATTGTGTAGAGCATCGGCGACCTGGCGGCGAAGTAGAAAGGGACGTAGTCCGCGACCACGCCACCCGGCGGGATGGGAACGGGCCGCGATCGCCTGGCCTTCTTGATGCGGTCTTCCCCAACCTCCACCTTGAGCGCATCAGCCGTCTGGACAGCTGAGTCCGCCCGCCGGCCGTTCGCAATAATCGAGGGCAGGTTCTCGATGTGCGTGAAGTGAAAGAGCAGCCCATTCTGCGGAGTGGTCACGTCGCATTCCTAGATCTCGTCCGCCCCACTCTAGAGATCGCCATTTGATCTGCTCAGACCCGTTCAACAGAACCGAAGCCGGTTCGTCCCTCACCTCTCGGCCCTACACCAGCTGGCGAGTTGCAGAAAGGGGTGTCCAGAGCTCACCCGGTCACGACCGGTAGGCGCTCCCACCCGCGCACGTGCGGAGTGTGGGCCTGCTTCGCGTTGTCCCAGTCGACGTCCCACTCCGGCCAACGGTTCAACACCTCGTCGAGCGCGACGCGGCCCTCAAGCCTGGCGAGCGCGGCACCCAGACAGAAATGAATGCCGTACCCGAAGCTGAGGTGCCGCGAGATGTCGCAATGGATGTTGAAGGTCTCACCGTCGACGAACTCACGCTCGTCGCGATTCGCCGAACCGTTCAGGATCACCACGGCGCTGCGTTCCGGAATCGTGACCCCGTGCCAGGTGACCTCGCGATAGTTGACCCGCGCCTGCACCGGTGACGGGGCCTCAAACCGCAGGACCTCCTCGATCGCGTTCGGGATGAGGGAACGATCATTGGCGATCTCGCGACGTTGATCGGGGTGCTCAGCGAGCAGCTTGCCGGTCCAGCCGATGAGCCGGGTCGCCGTCTCATTGCCTGCCCCCGCCAGCAACATGATGTAGGTCATCGCCTCGTCGAGTGAGTCGCGGATCTCCACCTGATCCGCCTCGGGAATACCGAGCAGCATCCCGATCGTGCGCATCGGCATCTCGGCACCGAGATCCGCGACGAAGTCGAAGCTTCCCGCGTCGCGCAGCGGGTCGAGGGTCCGCGCGCAGAACTCGCGGATCTTCGGCTCCAGGGCGTTCATCTTGCGGGGAGTGAACACCCGCGACAACAGGCCGCGGTGCACGTCGTGTTCGGGTGGGTCCTCCATCAAGATGATGCCCGGCGGCAACTCGATGTTGGCCTTGATGATGTCGAGGGTCGACCCGTGACCGCTGCGATACGTGTCCCAGTCACGCATGACCTCTTCCACGTCCGCGAAGCGGCTCAGCGTGTAGAAGTCCTTGCGCTCGTTGTACCACCACGGCGCCTCGTCGCGCAGGCGCTTCCAGATCGGATACGGGTTCTTGTCGATCTCGCGGTCGAACGGGTCGTAGTAGAAGTCGTCGTTAAGGCCGTCGACGCGATCCGTCGTCATGCCACCACCCCATCGATCTTCAACTGGATGATCGCGTCCATGTCGAGCCCGATCTCTCCGAGGATTTCCTCACAGTGTTCGTTGAACTGCGGTGCGCGTGTCGGCACCGCGGGTGACCCGTTGTATTGCACCGGTGCCGCGACGAGCCGAAAGGCCGTGCCCTCAGCGCTGTAACACTCCTGGAGGTACCCGTTCGCCACGGTCTGAGGGTCGGAGATCACCTCGACGCTGTCTTGCACCACCGCCCACTGACCGGTGAAGTTGGCCAGCCGTTCGATCCACTCGGCAAGCGGACGCGCCGCGAAGGCCGCCGAGAGTTCGTGCATCGCCGGCGTGCAGTTGGCGACCAGGTCGGCGTGTCGCGCGAAGCGCTCGTCGACCGCAAGGTCGAGGCGTTCGATGACCTCGCACATCGACCCCCAATACACCCCGGCCTGCAGACACGTCAGCGCGATCCACCGTCCATCGCTCGTCTCATAGTTCGCGACGAGCGGATTCATCGACTGGTCCGCCGGCCCGGGTTTCCACGGCATCCCGAGGCGGTCGGACAGCGCAAGGGCCTGGCCCATCGCCCAGAGGCCGGCCCCGAGCAACGACACGTCCACCTCGGTCGCCTCGCCGGTTCGTTCCCGATGGAACAACGCTCCCATGATCCCGCCCGCGATCGTCATGCCTCCGACCGAGTCGCCAAAGCCCGGTGCCGGAGCTGGCGGAACGATGTCGTACTCGGGCCGCATCGCCCCGACCGCAGCACCGCTGCGGGCCCAGAACGCGAGCGAATCGTAGGAACCCTTGTCGGCGTCGGGCCCGTATTCGCCCTGCCCCGTACCTCGGGCGTAGATGATGTCGGGGTTCGCTGCCCGGATCTCCTCCACGCCGATCTTCAGTCGCGACCGGACCCCTGGCATCTTGTTGGTGAGGAACACGTCGCAGGTCGCCGCGAGGCGATACAACACGTCGCGACCCGCGTCGCTCGCCAGATCGAGCCCGATGCTGCGTTTGCCCCGGTTCGAGTGCTCCAGCAGCGGGTGCACCTCTCCGCCGAGTCCAGCCAACCCGGTCGAGCCAAGGCCGCGCATGGCGTCGCCGCGTTCGACGTGTTCGATCTTGATGACGTCGGCGCCGAGGTCGCTCAGCACCGCCGAGGCGGCCGGAACGAAGGTGTGCTCGGCGACTTCGAGAATCCGAACCCCTTGCAGAATCGCGGTCATGGCGGTCTCCCCCTGTCACAGCCCCCGTCGGTGGTGGCCTTCGGCGTTCATCGCACGACACAGCTCTACCACATTTTTGATTCCGACGTCAGAACCAGTTATCGTCCGATCAGACCGGGACACGATGAGGGGGCCTTCGATGTACCTACCGATCTTCGACGCCGACAATCACCTGTACGAGACCAGGGAGGCGTTCACGAAGTACCTCCCGAAGGAGTACCGCAACGTCATTCGCTACGTCGAGGTCGACGGCCGCACCAAGATCGCGGTCAACGGCACGATCAGCGAGTACATCCCGAACCCGACCTTCGACGTCGTCGCCCGACCCGGCGCCCAGGAGGACTACTACCGCAAGGGCAACCCCGAGGGGCTGTCGATGCGCGAGATCTACGGCAAGCCGATCCCGGCGCCCGAAGCGTTCCGCTCGCCCGAGGCTCGCCTCGCGTTGATGGACGAACAGAACCTCGAACGCACACTCATGTTCCCGACGCTCGCGAGCCTCCTCGAGGAACGCATGCGCGACTACCCGGAGATCACCCACGCCGTGATCCACGCGTTCAATCAGTGGCTGTATGAGACCTGGCAGTTCAATTACCAGGACCGCATCTACACCACACCGGTCATCACGCTGCCGATCGTCGACAAAGCGATCGAGGAGCTCGAGTGGGTCGTCGAACACGGCGCCAAAGCGATCCTGATCCGCCCCGCCCCGGTACCCACCTACGGCGGGCTGTCGCGCTCCATGGCGCTACCGGAGTTCGACCCGTTCTGGGCCAAGGTCGTCGAACACGACCTCCTCGTCGGCCTGCACTCCTCCGACAGCGGCTATGACCGCTACACCAACGACTGGACCGGCCAGGGCGGCGAGTTCCTTCCGTTCCAACCCAACCCGTTCCGCACCTTCGCCATGTGGCGACCGATCGAGGACACCGTCGCCTCCCTCGTGTGTCACGGGGCGCTCAGCCGCTTCCCCGAACTGAAGATCGCCATCATCGAAAACGGCGCCTCGTGGGTCGCACCGCTGTTGGCCAAGATGGCCGAACTGTGGAAGAAGCAGCCCCAGGCGTTCGCGGAGAACCCCGTCGAGGTCGTGAAGCGAAACATCCACGTCAGCCCCTTCTGGGAGGAAGACCTCGGCGAGATGGCCGAACTCCTCGGCGAGGATCGGGTCCTGTTCGGCTCCGACTTCCCGCATCCCGAAGGACTTGAAAGCCCGCGCAGCTACGTCGAGGAACTCTCACACCTCCCCGAGGCGCTGCAAGCCAAGATCATGGGTGGAAACCTCTCACGCCTCATGGGCGTACCCGCCGAATTGCCCGCCTGACCCGATCGAACAGGACACCATGAGCACCGAGACCACCGCTTCCGTCGACATCTCCTCCACCGAGTTCTGGCAACTCAGCGAGGTCGATCGCGACAAGCGATTCGCGGCACTGCGAGCAACCGAAGGCCTCACCCAACATCGTCCCATCGAACTCGGAGGCATCACCGACGGCCCCGGGTTCTGGGCGATCGTTCGACGCGACGACATCCAGTACGTCAGCCGCCACGCTGAGCTGTTCTGCTCCAGCAAAGGAGTCGGCTTCACCGACATCCCCCAGGAATACAACGAAGCCTTCGGTTCGTTCCTCATGACCGACGCACCGCGCCACACGCATCTGCGCGGACTCATCAGCCGAGCGTTCACCCCCAAGCGCGTGCGCACCATCGAGGATCAGATCCAGCGCCAGGCCGTCACGATCGTGGGCGCCGCGGTCGACCAGGGCAGCGTCGAGTTGGTCGCCGATCTGTCGATGCAGCTCCCGTTGTGGACGATCTCGGAGATGCTCGGCGTTCCCGAAGATCGGCGCCGCGAGCTGTGGGACGGAGCCAACGCGCTGGTCAATGCCCAGGCACGAGCAGACGCCGGCGACGACGAGGCCGACGCCCTCGCCGAGGCGCTGATGGCCGGAATCAGCCTGAGTGCGCTCGGCGTAGAATTCGCCAACGCCCGTCGATCCGACCCCCGCGACGACTTGTTGACTTCGCTCGTCGAGGCCGAGGTCGACGGGCAGCGTCTGACCGACGAGGAGATCGGCGCGTTCATCGTGTTGCTCGGGGTCGCCGGCAACGACACGACGAGAAACACCATCACGCTGAACGTCAAAGCCTTCGCCGACAACCCCGACCAATGGGACCTGTTGCGCAGCGACCCCGAGCGGTATATGGCCGGTGCCGTCGAAGAGATGCTCCGTTGGGCGACCCCGGTGATGACCTTTCGCCGCACGGCCACCCGCGACACCCTCGTCGCCGGAACCGAGATACGCGAGGGCGACCGTCTCGTGATGTTCTACGCGTCGGGGGACCGCGACGAGGCGCACTTCGCGGACCCGTGGCGATTCGATATCACCCGGACCCCGAACGAGCACGTGGCCTTCGGCGGCGGTGGGGTGCACTACTGCCTCGGTGCGAGCCTCGCGCGCACCCAGTTGCGCTGTGTGTTCGGCGAACTCGCCAAGCGGGTCGAACGCTTCGAGGTCGGCGATCCGCACATGATCACCAGCGCGTTCGTCAACGGTGTCGAATCCGTCGCCTGCACCTTCGTCACCGCCTGACGTCTCCCCCGAGGCCCGCAACGATGACCGACGCGCTCTTTCGCCACCACGGAGGCGGACGCTACGAACCCACCGGCTCGGCCCGCGGTGCCTGGGACCCGGGCATCGTCCACGGCGCCGCGGTCGCAGCGCTTGTCGTCGGACGACTCGGCACCCGCAGTGGGACGATCTCGCGGTTCACGATCGACTTCCTCGCACCGGTGCCCTTCGAGGAGTTGACCCTCGAACTCGACGAGCCGATCGGCGGACGGCGGGTGCAACGCCGCCGAGCGCGACTCCTTCACGGTGACCGTACGGTCGCCGAGGCGCTCGCGTTGATCGTGGCGACCAACGACCTCGAACTCCCCGACAAGGCGCTTCGTCACCACACGCCCTTCGACCCCGATGCGGTTCCCGACCTGTGCGAGCCCAACCATGGTGCACGCGAGGTGATCGGCCACGACTGCTTCGACAGCGAGTCGGTGATCGTGCAGCGCATGCGCGTCGAGGGCGACCCCCGGATACACCAGTGGATCGGGCTTGCCGGCGATGTCGTCGACGACGAGGCACTCCAACCCATCGAAGTCGCGACGGTGGCCGCCGACTACGCCCAGGGTGCGGTCCATCGCCGGCTGCCCTTCGGCGACTGGTCGTATCGAAACGCGGAACAGACACTCCATTTCGCCCGAGCACCTCGCAGCAACTGGATCGGATCGCGATGCGACTTCGTCGGATCGAACCTCGGGGCCGGCTACAACAGCGCCGACCTGTTCGACGAGGCCGGCCGATTCGGTCAGGCGGCGGGCGCCCTCGTCATCGAAACCCGCGGCTGAGTCGCTCCAGCCTCCCGTGCACCACGGTGCCGCCGATGACCACGGCCTCGATCGGCGGAGGTTGTGGAATGGGGCTGAGCAGCCATTCGCGGCCCACGTCGCACACCACCAGGTCGCCGGCGCGGCCGACTTCGAACGCGTCTTCGACCCTCGCCACGCCCTCGGGCCACATGAGCGCGAGCGCCTCGCTCACGCCGACAGCCTCCTCGGGCGCCATCGACGCGCCGGAATCGGTTCGACGGGTGAGCGCAGCCTCGAACCCACACCACGGATCCGCCGGCCCGTACGGGGCATCGCTTCCCGCGCGCAGGCGCAGCCCGGCCGCGAGGAGCGACCCGAGCCGGTGCACGCCGGTTTCGCCGACCAAGTCCGGCGCGGCGAGATAGCGATCGCCGCGGCTGGCGACGAACCCGGGCGAGACCACCACGGTGGGCCCGGCCTTGACGACGAGATCGATCACCTCGTCGGGAAGGTGAAACCCGTGCTCAATCCGGTCGTGGGAGCCGATCCCCGCCGTGATCGCCAACACCGTCTGCGCCGGCGTCACGCAATGCACCGCCACACGGCGACCCAACCGATGTGCCTCCTCGATTCGTGAGCCGAGCGTGTCGAGATCGGGAAGCCGGTCGTCGTCGAGCAAGATCTTGACCGGGCCGAGCTCGATTCCCGCCGGCGGCTCGACGTCGGGGTCGGCGGTCATCGCGATGATCCGTTGCGGCAGTTCCGCTGCTGCCAGCGCCTCCAGGTCGCCGAGTCCATTTGTGGCGCCCGCGTCGGTGAGCGTCGTGACTCCCCATGATGCCAACATCGCACCGGCCGCCGACACGTCGTGAGCGGCGCTTGGCACCCGGCTGCGCAACCACCCATCCATGCGCCACAAGCACCCGGTCGCCTCGCCGTCGAGCACCTCGACCCCCGCGGGTCGGTCCGAGCCTGCGAGCACGTCGCCGAACCCGCCGCTGAACACGTCGTTCAATACAGCGTCGAGTGCACGCGAGTCGAGCACCCAGAGTGCGCCGGTTCGATCCTGGACCCGCACCGGGCCCACACCGATCTCGTCAAGCGACCACCGGTCGATCGAACCCGACACATCCGGGTCGTAGCCCACCGCCCGCAGCCAGCCCGACGGATGGCGCCGTCTGGCCTCACGCAGCACGCCGACGAGTCCACCCCCTCGCATCAACGCTGCCGGACTGACGTCGATGGAGGCGAGCGATGCTGCCAGCGCGAACAGATGGGTGTGATGATCGACGATGCCCGGCAACACGACCCGGCCGTCGAGATCGACGACCTCGTCCGCTGGGCTGTCGGTCGGCACCGCGAATCGTCCGTTCTCGATGACGAGGTCAACGACGCGATCCCCACCGATCCTCGCGTTGTGAAGGACCAGGCGGCTCACAGGCCGAACTCCGACATGACCACCGCGTTGTGTTCGCCCAGACAGGCCGCTCGACCGAGCGCTTCGCGACGCCGAGGTTCGGCAAGGACCGCACCATCGATGCGCCAGGTTCCGTCGACGCCCTCGGTCGCAGGGCGAGCGGGCTGACCCGGCTCGACGTCGCGCAGCGTTCGCGTTGCCGCTCCGACGAGGCTCGCGTCGATGAACCATCGGCCACCGGCCTCCCAGCACCGCTGCGTCTCAGCCGCAGCGAACACCCCGGTGAGCGGATCGGCGATGGCGTCGCCGACGAATCGCGGCGCACCGTCGTCCCCCCACGCCACCAGCCCGGCCGCGGCCGCGGCGTCATCGCCGAAGGCGACCCGGTTCGAGTTCCATCCGAACCCGGTGATCGCCACCCACACGCGATCGGTCCCCCCCGCGAGGAATGCGCCGACGTCGAGCCCAAGTCCCTCGATGGCGCGACGACGAGCCGAGGAGATCACGACGTCGGCGGCATCGATCAACCCGCGCAGGCGGCGACGGTCCTCAGGGCTATCGAAATCGAACGCCACGCTCTGTTTGCCCGCATTGAGCAGGTCGAAAAATGACCGGTTTCCGCGTCGGGCACCGTCGGGGCGCGAGACCGACTCGACCCGAATCACCCGCGCCCCCCGGCGTTGCAACAGGTGACTGCACAGCGGCCCCGCCCACAACGCCGACAGGTCGACGACGAGTGGGCCATCGGGCGCCGCCCCCGCTCCGGCCACGGGACGGGACCTCGCGGAGTCACGGCGACTGACGGTGAACTCCCCGGGCTCGACATCGCTTGGCGCGGGCGATGCGTCGACGACCGCGCCGGGCAGGTCCAGCACCGCCGCCCGCTCGACAAACTCCGCAGCCGACACGGTCCGAGCGAACTCGACGACGGCGTCCCACGGCGACCCGCTCGGAACCTTCTCCCCACCAATGAGCGCCGGCACGAGCTCGATGTCGCTGCCCCGAGCCAGCGACAGCACAACCCAACCATCGCACACCTCCAGCAGGCACGATGCCCCGCCACACGAAGTACGCCCGTTGCGGTGCAACCCCATGAGCGCGGCTCGCTCCGACAGCACTCGGGCGTCGAGGCCGAAGGCCGCCGCCTCGGCCTCGACCATCGCAGCAGCGGCACCGGGAGGAAGCAGCGCTGGCCCCTCGACATCGCCCGTGAGCGTCACGACACCACTGCGCGCCCATTCGGCCTCCGGTGTCAGACCAACCATCGAATCGCCCACAACGCAGCGATTGTACGGCCAACAGGTAGCGTCGTCGCCGTGGAAGTGCGAGACCTACGGCGCCTCATCGCGCTCGAATCATCGAGCCTGCTCGACGACGCGTCGATCCTTCACGCGTCCGAGCCCCTCGTGCTCGTTCCCACCGGCGACGAGTCGGAGCGGGACCTGGCGGCGATCGCGGCGGTTGCATCGGTCGCCCCGACGGTAACCGTGTTGGTCGACGAGACCGGGCGACTCGCCGACCGACGCCGATTCGATCGGCTCGCGAAGGCGACCGACATCAGCCTCACCACCGCGCCCGACCCGCCGTCGCCGTGGATCCACGACGAGTTGAAATCCATCACCGAACCCGTGGCGGCGCACCCGCTGGCGGCGTTCAGCCTGGCAACACTGCTGCGCTCGTCGTTCGTTCGACCGGTGTGGGAAGGGCTCGCCGCCGAGGCGACGAGCTATTCGATGCTGCTCGGGGCACAGGACTTCCGCGGTTGGCTGCAACGTCGGGGGCCGGCGACCGTCAAGGATCATGTCGGCCGTGGGGTCGTGATTCGCAAACACGGCCCGATCCTTCAGCTCAAGTTGAATCGAGCGGAGGCGCGCAACGCCATCGATTCGTCGATGCGCGATCTCCTCGTCGACGCCTTCCGCAACGCTCGCATCGACCCGTCGGTCGCGCGAATCACCCTCACCGGCAACGGACCGTCGTTTTGCGCGGGAGGCGACCTCGCCGAGTTCGGGACCGCCCCGAGCGGGGCCACGGCCATGGCGGCCCGACTCACGCGCCACCCCGGTTGGGAGGCACATCAGGTTGCCGACATCCTCACCGTTCACCTGCACGGGCATTGCGTCGGAGCCGGCATCGAGATCGCGGCCTTCGCTCGGCAGGTCGAGGCCGCCGCCGACACCGTCATTCAACTTCCGGAACTGTCGCTCGGGTTGATTCCCGGCGCCGGGGGCACCGTGTCGATCCCCCGCCGGATCGGCCGACAACGAACCATGTGGCTCGCCCTCACCCAAACGAGGCTCACCGCCACCGAGGCGCTCCACCTCGGACTCATCGATCGAATCGTCGACTGAAGCGTCGGCTGGAGCATCGGCCGGAGCGTCGGCTGGAGCGTCGAAGCCCGGTTCTACGCCATCTCGTCAGCACAACACCCCGGCGACTCCTGAACCCACTATTCGGATGCGCCCCTCAGCTTCGTCGCAGCTGCTGCGCGTATCCGTCGAGAACACCCAAGATGCCCGAGTGCTGCCAAATGCGGTTTCGTCGGTGCCCCGTGCGTTCGACAAGTACTCCGGCAGCGGTGAGCTGACCCAGTGCGCGTTGGGCGGTCATGTCGCTCATTCCCAGATGGTCGACGAGATACCGGGCGTTGATCACCGGTTGCGCGACGAGATGGGGCAGAACCCGCCATGCCGACGCTTGCGGACGCAGGCCCGCCATCTGCACCCGTGCCCGCTCGACCTGCGCGGCGAGATCGTCAACCAGACGGGTGCCGGTGGTCGCGGCGTAGCGGCTCGCACGAGCGAACTCCTCGATGATCGGTCGAGCATCGCCCGCTCTGAACGTCGACAAGGCGCCGAAGTACGACTCGGTGTCGGTCAGGAGGCCGGCCGACACCGGCGCTGTCGTGTGGGTCATGAGTCCCTTGCCGCGAAGGATCGCATGAACCAGCGCTCTGCCGGTACGACCGTTGCCGTCTGCAAAGGGATGGATCGTTTCAAATTGGGCGTGCGCCACGGCCGCTTGGAGGAGCACGGGCAGGTCGTCTCGTGCCAAGAACTGCTGGAGGTCGTCCATGGCCGACGAGACAAGTTCGGGTTGTGGCGCGACATGGGTTGCCCCCCGTGGGCTGATCCCGCTGGTCCCGACCCAGACAAGGCTGTTTCGATAGCACCCAGCGTGTTGCTCCCAACCCGGTTGGCGGGAGATGAGTTCGGCGTGCATTGCCAAGACGGCCGCTTCATCCAAGTTGTCGGCGAGTACGAGGGCGGCTTCCATCGCCCGCACATTCGCAGCAACGATCTTCGCGTTGGTGCTGCTCGGCTGAGCAATCTCAGCGAGTGCGAGCTGCCGCGCCCCCACGGTGAGGTTCTCGATCTGCGACGACGATGCCGATTCGGTGCGCAGCAGGATCGAAGACATCGGGCCGAGCGCAGGGTGCTCGATACCGAGGACGGCCTGTGTGTAGGAGTCGAATCGCGCCAAGGCCGCCGACGCTTCCTCGATGTCCGCGGTGAGGTCGGACGGAACCGTCGGGCGGTAGCTGGCGATCGTCGCCGGCACCACCGATTGGTAGGGGCCGGAACCGGCCGCGACCCGCGCGCGACTCGACATCCCGTCGGACTCCGCGATCCACTCGTGATCCTCGAGCCTGACGGGCTCAATCGGCAGCGCTGGATCTGTGATCATTGTCCTATTCTACTAACAGTTTGGATAAATGTGTTAGTACATGAGGTCGAGTTCATGAGTCATCCACCGGATGCTCACGACACTTCGACCCGATGGGCAACGGTGGCGGGATGGACGTGCACGACAACGCGATCGTCGATGCGTAGCGGGGCCGCGCCCGCCGTCGACTGCTCGGAACGCAGCCGCACGGAGCCGTGAGTGACGACGGCACCTGCATCAGCCTTGGCATCAACCTCGGCACCCACGTCCACATCCACGAGCAGCGTCGCTCCGGTGTATTCGACCCCGACGACCCGACCGAGCGGCCACGCGCTCGTGCGCTCGAACGTGAGGCACTCGGGTCGGATCATGACCGTGTCCCCCGCCGCGACCGGAGCGCCGACACGAACCGGGCCGACCACGGTGTCGGCCAACGTGTCGACCTCGCGATCGCCCACGGTACGCACTTCGAGGAAGTTGGCGTCGCCCACGAACCGGGCGACCCAGTCATCGACCGGGCGGTCGTAGACGTCACTGGGCGTGCCGAACTGGGCGATGCGACCATCGCGCATCACCGCGACGCGATCCGCCACCGCGAACGCCTCGTCCCGATCGTGGGTCACGATGACCGTCGGAGTCGCCGAGCGTCGCAGCACCTCGGTGACCTCGCGCCGCAACGACCGTCGCAGCCGGGCGTCCAGGTTCGAGAACGGCTCGTCCAACAACACCACCGCCGGCCTCGGCGCCAACGCCCGAGCCAACGCAACGCGTTGTTGTTGACCCCCCGACAGTTGATCCGGATACCGGTCTTCGAATCCCGCCAGGTCGACCATCGCCAGCAGTTCGCTCACCCGCGACGTCCGGTCCTCACCCTTCGCCAGACCGAAGGCGATGTTGTGGGCGACGTCGAGGTGCGCGAACAGTGCCCCGTTCTGAAACACCAGCCCGACCCCGCGCCGTTCGGGCGCGACGTGCACGGCTTTACCCGACGCGGGGTCTGACCCCGCAACGACGCGCTGCGCACCGTGTGCCGAGGCCAACTCCACGACGCCCCCGTCGAGTCGCTCCAAACCCGCAATGATGCGCAGTAGCGTCGATTTTCCACATCCGGAGGGGCCGAGCAGGGCCACGATCTCGGCGGGCGCGACGTCGAAGGTGCACTCGTCGAGCACCATGTTCGACCCAAAGGATTTCGACACCCCCCGGACCGAAACCGCCGCGGCGGCGCCCACGGTCAGGACCCGGCGTCGGCCGCGCCGTCGTTGGATGGGCCGTCGCTGGATGGGCCCACATCGGCCACGGGAACATACGGGGATTCCGGCCGCAACGTCGGGAACAACACCACGTCGCGAATCGTGGTCGTGTTGGTGAGCAACATCACGAGACGGTCCATCCCGATGCCGAGCCCCACCGTTGGGGGCAGCCCGTAGTCGAGCGCGCGCAGATAGTCCTCGTCGACCACCATCGCCTCGTCGTCGCCATCGGCCTTCTGCGCCGCCTGCTCCTCGAAGCGCTCCCGCTGATCATCGGGGTCGCACAACTCCGAGAACCCGTTGCACAATTCCCGTCCGGCGACGATCCCCTCGAAACGCTCGGTCAACAACTCGTCGTCGCGGTGCACCCGGGACAGCGGCGAGACCTCCTTGGGGTAGTCGATCACGAAGGTCGGCTCCCAGAGCGTGTGCTCGACGGTCTTTTCGTACAGCTCCAGCAGCAACTTCCCTGCGCCGTAGGACTCCTTCCACGGCGTGTCGTGTTCGTCGCACAGACGCCGAAGCTCCCCGACCGGCGTGTGTACATCGACCTCGACCCCGATCTGCTCACTCAGCAGCGTCGCCAACGGAGCGCGCCGCCACGGGGCCGACAGGTCGAGTTCGCGATCGCCGTAGGTGACCACGGTGGAGCCGCAGATCTGCGTCGCCAGGTGCGCGATGAGTTGCTCGGTGAGATCCATGTGCACGTGGTAGTCGCCGTAGGCCTCGTAGCACTCGAGCATGGTGAACTCGGGGTTGTGTCGGGTCGACATCCCCTCGTTGCGAAACACCCGCCCGATCTCGAACACCTTGGTGAACCCGCCGACGACCAGGCGCTTCAGGTAGAGCTCCGGGGCGATGCGCAGGAACAGCTCGGAATCGAGCGCGTTGTGATGCGTCGCAAACGGACGGGCTAACGCCCCGCCGGCAAGCGGGTGCAGGATCGGCGTCTCGACCTCCAGGTAGCCGCGGTCCTCCATGAAGCGTCGGGTCAGCGACAGGATGCGACTGCGGTTGGTGAATGCGGCCCGTGCCTCGTCGGTCACCCACAGGTCGACGTAACGCTGCCGGTAGCGCATGTCGGTATCGGTGATGCCGTGCCACTTGTCGGGGAACGACCGACGGGTCGGCGCCAACAGCGTCCAGTCATCGACGCGCACCGACAACTCGCCCCGTTTGGTCGTCATCACCTCGCCGGTCACCGAGATCCAATCGCCGAGGCTCAAGGCGGTGAAGCGTTCGAAATCGGGGGTCGTCTGGCTCGGCGCGAACAGCTGAATCCGACCCGTCTGATCCGCGAGGGTGCCGAAGGCCAACTTGCCCTGCACGCGCCGCAACATGAGTCGACCGGCGATCGCTGCTCGCACACCGGTCTCGGTGCCCGGCTCCAGGCCTGCGAAGCGATCGGCGAGGGCAGCGGCAGTATCGGTGACCTCGGCGCGATGCGGCAGCGCCGGCGTTTCGGCGCTCGGAGGTGAGTCGGCGGTGGTGTGGTTCGGCTCGGTGGTCATCGATTCTTCTCCCAGATGAGGCGCAGGCCGTGCAGCGTGAGCCACGGCTCGACATGTTCGATGGCGTCGGACAACGGCGCGACCAGATCGGCGAGGCCGCCCGTGGCGATGACGGTGGCATCGCCGACGACCTCTTCGATTCGGTCACTCATGCCGTCGATCATCGACGCCCAGCCGTACAGCACGCCCGACTGGATCGACTCCATCGTCGTCTTGCCGATGACCGAGCGGGGCTCGGTCAGCTCGACCCGACGCAGCGCGGCAGCACGGCCGAACAGCGCATCGAGGCTGATTTCGATTCCAGGGATGATCGCACCGCCCAGATACTCTCCGGCAGCCGAGATCACATCGAAGGTGGTCGCGGTACCGAAATCGACCACGATCGTCGGGCCGCCGTACAGGTCGTAGGCCCCGACCGCATTCGCGATGCGATCCGCTCCGACCTCCTTCGGGTTGTCGTAGAGCACCGGCATCCCGGTCTTCACCCCGGCGCCCAACACCACCGGATCGATGTCGAGGTACCGCTCGCACATGCGGCGCAGCTCGAAGGTCACATCGGGCACCCCGGACGACACCGCCACCCCCGACACGTCCTGGCGCCAATCGTGGCCGGCGCTCAGCAGAAACTCGCTGAACAACAGTGCGAGTTCGTCACAGGTGCGCGTCGCGTTCGTGGCGATGCGCCAATGGTCGAGCAGCTCATGGCTTTCCTCGCCGCGCTTGTAGAGCCCGATGACGGTCTGGGTGTTGCCAACGTCGATCGCCAGAAGCACCGGCGTCTCCTTTTGTCGAACCTGAATGGTTGATGTCGCTAACTACGGTCGGTACAGGACTGCGCTACCGAACCCTTCGAATACAGGTCAGGCTACGGGCGGGCCGATGTCGAGGCCGATGTCGAGCACCGGAGCGGAGTTCGTGATTCGACCGATGGAGATCTGGTCGACCCCGGTGCCGGAGTACTCGCCGATCGTGTCGAGGGTGACCCCACCGGACACCTCGATCAGTGCCCGGAAGCCCCGATCCGCCAACTCGCTGGCCGCCGCCACGCACTCGCGCACCTGATCCGGGCTCATGTTGTCCAACAACACGGCGTGGGCCCCGGCGGAGATGGCCTCGACCATCTGATCGAGACGATCGCATTCGACGTGCACCGTGCGCGCCGGCCACAGGTCGAGGCAACGGGTCACCGCCTCGGTGATGCCGATGCCCGTGATGTGGTTGTCCTTCAGCAACATCCAGTCGCTGAGGTTGCCGCGATGATTGCGCCCGCCACCGGCCCGTACCGCCGCCTTTTCGATCGCCCGCAGCCCCGGCGTGGTCTTGCGCGTATCCCACACCTTCGCACCGCCACCCGCCTCGGCGGCCACGACATAGCGATTCGTCAGCGTGGCGATACCCGACAGGTGCCCGAGGAAGTTGAGTGCGGTGCGCTCGGCGGTCAGCACCGGGGCCAGGCGGCCGCGCACGAACCCGATGTCGTCGCCGGGGGCCAGCGTGTCGCCGTCGCGCTTGACCCATTCGACCTCGATCGAATCGTCCACCTGCGCAAACGCCTCCTGGGCACACACCGTTCCTGCGAGCCGACCCGCTTCGCGGGCGTTGAACCGGGCGACCGTGCGGGCTTCGGGGTCGAGCAGATCGGCGGTCAAGTCGCCGAGGGGATGAAGGTCCTCCTCGAGGGCGCGCCGAACCGCATCGCGCACGAGCACCAGCGGAGGGTCAAAGTAGGTGTTCATCACGATCCAATCACCAAACGAACTCGGAATTCCTCGTGGGTCCCCGGGAAATCCGTTCGGGTGTGCGCCCCCCGGCTTTCCTCGCGAGCCTGCGCCGCGCCCAACAACGCGACTCCTACCACGACCAGGTTGATCAGCTCACACACCGCCGGATCCGTGGAGTGCGCCGGCAGTTGTGCCCACACCTCGGCGAGATCGTTGCGAGCCGTGTCGATCGACTCCGCGGTACGCAACACGCCGGCGTGAATGGTCATCGTGCGCTGAACCTGCCGTCGCAGTTCGTCGACCGCGTCCCGCCCGAGATCGGTCGCCGTCGACGTCTCGAGCGCGGCCACCGTGATGCGCCGACCGCCGATCACGCGATCGGTCGAGCCCTCGCGGTTCACCGAACGCATCGCCCCGGTGTCGCACGGACCGCGTTGACCCCGCGAGATCGCCTCGGTGACGCGGGCGCCGAACACCATGCCCTCCAACAGCGAGTTCGATGCAAGCCGGTTGGCGCCGTGCACCCCCGAACAACTCGTCTCTCCCGCAGCCCACAGGCCGGGCAACGACGTCGCACCGTCGAGATCGGTGACGATGCCGCCACACTGGTGATGGGCTGCCGGCGCAACCGGGAGGTAATCGTGGGCCGGGTCGAGCCCCGCGCTTTCGAGATCGGCGAGGATCGTCGGAAACCGTACGTCGAAGTCCTTCAACACCGTCGCGTCCAGCCACACGCGATCGCTGCCCTCCTCGAGCATCTTGGCGGTGATCGCACGACTCACGACGTCGCGAGGCAACAACTCGTCGACGAAACGCTCGCCCCTCGAATCGCGAAGCAGCGCACCGTGACCTCGCAACGCCTCGCTCAACAGCGCTCGCGGCATCGCCGGATGATCGAGTGCGGTCGGGTGGAACTGGAAGAACTCGAGATCGGCCACGGCCACCCCGGCGCGCAAGGCCATAGCCACACCGTCGCCGGTGGCCACCGGTGGATTCGTGGTCACCGCGAAGAGTTGGCCGGCGCCGCCGGTGGCGATCAACACGTTGCGTGCCCGCACCTCGAACACCCGACCGTCGCGTGCCGCCGTCACACCGCAGCAACGGCCATCCTCCACGATCAGGTCGAGCGCGAAGGTGAACTCGTGTACCTCGCGAACCCGTTCGCGCACCGCCACGACGAGTGCCCGTTCGATCTCCGCACCGGTCGCCGCGCCGCCTGCGTGCACCACCCGCGGCACCGAGTGGCCGCCCTCTCGTGCCAGTTCCAACTCGCCGTGCTCGTCTCGATCGAACAGCGCACCGAGCGCGATGAGATCGTGCACCCGGCCGGGGCCCTCGTCGACGAGCACCCGCACCGCTTCGATATCGCACAGTCCGACCCCGGCGGCGAGGGTGTCGGCGAGATGGAGATCGGTCTCCTCCTGTTCACCCGACAACGCCGCAGCGACGCCACCTTGAGCCCAGCGGGTCGTCGCCAGGTCGAGTTCCGCTTTGGTGACGACCCCGACGCTGAGTCCTTCGACCTCGGCGGCCCGAACCGCGGCCGACAACCCGGCCACGCCGCTTCCCACCACCAACAGATCGAGTTCCTCGCTCGATTGTGTGCTCACCTGCCCTCGATTCCCACGTTGTCGATCAGCCGGGCGCGGCCAAAGCGCACCGCTCCGAAAAGTCTGCTGGAAAGATCACAGCGAAGCTGCGGTTCGAGTGTTGCACCGTCGGCCACCTCGACGTAATCGAGTTCGCCGAGCGGCTCCGCCTCGATCACCTCCGCCATCGCTCGGCGCACCACCTCGGCGTCGCGCTGCCCGCCGACGATCAGGTCGGCCCCGTGGCGCAACGCTCGGTGCAGCACCGGAGCCACGGCACGTTCAGCGTCGCTCAGATACACGTTACGGCTCGATCGCGCGAGCCCGTCGTCCTCTCGAATCGTTGGGCACCCGACGATCTCGACGGGGAGCGACAGGTCGAAGGCGAGCTGACGGATGATCGCAAGCTGCTGATAATCCTTCTCGCCGAAATACGCCCGACAGGGGCCCACGATCGACAGCAGTTTCGTCACCACCGTCGCCACCCCGTCGAAATGGGTGGGCCGGCTCGCGCCCTCCATCACCGCGGCGAGCGAACGCACCGACACGGTCGTGAGGACCGGTCGGGGATACATCTCCTCCACCGACGGCGTGAACAGGTACGCGATTCCGCAGCGTTGCGCCCGTTCGCGATCGCCATGCGGATCGCGCGGATACGCGTCGAGGTCCTCGCCGACGCCGAACTGCAGCGGGTTGACGAAGATGCTGGCGACCGCGACGTCGCAGTCGCCAACGGCGCGTTTGAACAGCGACTCGTGGCCGTCGTGGAGGTACCCCATCGTCGGAGCGAATCCGACCCGGCGACCGTTCGCGCGGTGGTCGTCGAGGGCCTCACGAAGCTCGGCGATTCCTTCGATGATCTCCACCGCTCAGCCCTCTATCCGGTCGAGCGGTGCGAGCAGGTCGCGGCCGGCCAGGCGGGTGGCCTCGCGTGCGAGCACACGGTAGGTGTCGCGCTCGTCGGGGCCGATGGCCTCGAGATGCCGCTCGATCGTCGCGAGGTCGCCACGCGCCGCGGGGCCGGTCAGCGCCTCGGCCGCTCCCAGGGTGCGAACGTTCTCGACGACGGCCGCGGCCATGTCGAGATAGGCGTCGATCGGGGCGCCGATCGACGCTGCGAGCCGTTCGACCTGACCCAGCAGGGCGACGAGATGATTCGCTGCGACACAAGCTGCGGCGTGGTAGGTGACACGGTCGAGATCCGAGATGCGAAACGAGCGACCTCGTAACGCTCGAGCCACCTCCCACACGATCGGATCGCCGCCGGTTCCATACCAGGCTCCGACGAGCCGCTCGGCGCCCAACTCGGCCGAGGGCAACGACACGAGCGGATGGATGGCGCCGACGCGCCGATGGGGGGCGAGCACGTCGAGTCCGACGGCGCCGGCCACGTGGGCGACCACCGCGTCGCCGGGCCGGATCGTCGAGGCGACCTCGGCGATCGCCGGGTCGGACACGCACACCAACACCAAATCGACCCCGTCTGCCGCCGCCTCGATCGCGGCGTGGTCGCGCCCGATCGGCCCGTCGACGTTCCAGCCGGCGCGCCGCAGCGCCAACGCGAACGCGCCGCCGGCGCGGCCCGCACCCACGATGCGAACCTTCGTGGTCACGCCAACCCCTCCGCCAGCCATACCCGACCGTCCGCGGTCTCGATGTCGCGATCGCTGACGAGGTCGGGGGCGACCTCCTGCATCGGAACCAGCACGAACCGACGATCCTTCCAACGCGGGTGGGGAAGGGTGAGGTTGGGGTCGTCCATCTCCACACCATCGACCCAGATGATGTCGACATCGAGGGTCCGCGGCCCCCAGTGTTCCTCGCGCACCCGATACGCCGCCGCCTCGAGGCGATGACACAGACCCAACAGGTCCTTCGGCGACAGGTCGGTGTCGAGGACGGCCACCATGTTCAGATACGGCCCCTGTCGCAGGGGACCGCCGACCGGTTCGGTCTCATAGACGTTGGAAACCGCCACCAGGTCGGGCAACGACGCGATGGCATCGCTCAGATACGCCCGCCGGTCGCCGAGGTTCGATCCGAGCGCCAGAATCGAACGGGTCATCGCCGCTGCTCTCGACGGATTCGCACTCCCGACGTTTCGAGGTGCTGGGGAACCGGCGGTCTCAGTTTCCGAATCGACACCGTGACCGCGTCGATGCGCCGATCGAGCAGGACCTCGTGAGCAATGCGTGCCGCCGCTCGCTCCATCAGCGCCGCGCGTTCATGTTCGATGATGCCTTCGACCGTGGCACACAGGGCGCCGTAGTCGACCGTGTCGTCGAGATCATCGCTGTGGCCCGACTGCGAGAGATCGACCTCGACGTCGAGGTCCACCTCGAAGGGCTGGCGACGCTGTTGTTCCTCGGCCAACGCTCCGATGTAGCCGAGGGCCCGCAGGCCGCGCAGCTCGATCACATCCGTCATCGCAACGGTCACTCGGCGCCGCTCGCGCTACGGGCCCGGGCCAACATCTCATCGCGGACCTTCGCCGCCACGGTCACCAGATCGCGGGCCTGAGGCCCGAGCTGACGACTCGTGATGTGTTCGACGAGGAAGATGGCGCGAGGTTGCTCGGCGACCAACCCCGCCCACACCAGGTACCCGGCCATGAGCCCGAGGACCTTGTCGTTGAGGTCCTCGTGGTGATACAGCACCTTCGCGCCCGACGCGAGCGCTGTGGCGAGTTCCGGGTACACCTCGCTGAGATAGCGCGGATAGTCCTCGGCCGCCGGGAACGGGCGGTGACGCCAGGGCACACCCAATTCGTCGTAGTTGTGCAGGTTGTGACTCGCCGGGATGAGGCTGATCACCGGATTGAAGCCGGTCTCGCGAATCCAGATGATCTCTTCCTGGCGGCGCACCTTGCGGTGATTCTGACCGTATCCACCCGGTCGTTCACACACGCCGAGTTTGTCCTGCATGATCCAATGGAAATGCCGGGGTTCGATCCCCTGTGCCCACTTTCCCTTCGCTGCCATGATCTGTCCTTTTCCAATCCTGGTGGAGTTCGTCGAATCAGCCGGCCCGTAAGCCGTTCTGGAGATGGTTGGGGGCATTCAAGCGCTCGAACGCCATCCCGAGCGCGGCGACGTGCGCTGCAACATCGTGTACCCGAATCAGGCTCACGCCCGCGGCCATCGCCCACACCGCCATCGTCAGCGCCGCCTCGAGACGGTCCGTCGGCGCCGGAGGGCGGTCCGGGGTTCGGTCCGCTTGAGCGCACAACGCGCCGAGGGTCGACTTGCGGCTGACCCCCAACGCGACCGGAATCCCGGTCGCGACCAACTCGTCGATTCGCGCGACGAGTTCGAGGTTGTGTTGCGCCGTCTTGCCGAACCCGATGCCCGGATCGATCCAGATCTCCGCCACCCCGCCATGCGCCGCTGCGTTGGCATGCGCCACCAACTCGTCGCCCACCTCTCGGCACACGTCGCGGTACGTCGGAACACGCTGTTGCATCGAGGCCGGATCCCCCGCCATGTGCATCGCCAGCCAGCCGACCCCGCGCCGGGCCGCGACGGGCCACAGCGACGCCGACACATCGTTGATGATCGAGGCACCGGCATCGATCGCCGCGCTGGCGACCTGTTCGTGTCGGGTATCGACCGAGATCCGCGCCCCGAAGCCGCTGATCGCGGCGATCACCGGAACGACCCGCTCGAGTTCCTCGTCGATCGACCCGGCGACCGCTCCTGGTCGGGTGGATTCACCGCCGACATCGATCACGTCGGCGCCCTCATCGACCATGCGGCGCGCGTGACTCACCGCGGCATCGAGATCGACGTAGCGGCCCCCGTCACTGAACGAATCCGGCGTGACGTTCAAGACGCCCATGATCGAGGGGATCATCGACCGCCATGGTAGAGGAGGGTGTCAAATCTCCGATGGGCGAAAATCTCGACCCCGAAGCGTTCAGCGCTGTACGAAACTCATGGCCTCGGCCCGGGCGGCCTTATCGGTCAGGAAGATGCCGCGCACCGCGCTGGTGACCGTCGTCGATCCCGGCTTGCGGACCCCGCGCATCCCCATGCACAGGTGTTCGGCCTCGATGACCACCATCACCCCGCGGGGGTCGAGCACGTTGACCATCGCATCGGCGACCTGGGTGGTGAGTCGTTCCTGCACCTGCGGACGCTTCGCGAAGCCGTCGACGAGGCGGGCAAGCTTCGAAAGCCCGGTGATTCGCCCCTCGGTGTTGGGGATGTAGGCCATGTGCGCCTTGCCGAAGAACGGGACGAGGTGATGTTCACACATGGAATAGAAGGGAACATCGCGCACGAGGATCATCTCTTCGTGACCGGCGTCGAAGGTCACCTTCAGGTGTTGAGCCGGTTCCTCGTGAAGCCCGCTACTGGTCTCCGCGTACATCCGAGCGACCCGGGCTGGAGTGTCGCGCAAGCCATCGCGGTCGGGATCCTCCCCGATGGCGGCGAGGATCTCGCGAACCGCAGCTTCGATACGGCCGAGGTCGACCGGCGAGGCCGCGACCCCCGCAGGGACGGTCGCGTCGATCGTGTTCAGGTCCGACGCAGAGGTGGTTGAGCGCTCAGTCATCGAGGGTCGATGCTTGCACGGATGGCTCAGCGGGTGCGAGCGCGTCTACTCGCCCTGTTGGTACCGAGCGAGGTAATCGAGATTGCGATACCGCTGGGCGACGTCCAACCCGTAGCCAACCAGCCAGTCCTCATCGGCGACGGTGAAGCCCACGTAGTTGACTTCGAGCGCCTCGATATCGGCCGATTCCCGAGCGATCAGGGCGCACACCTCGAGACTGGCGGGCTTTCGGGACTCGAGGTTTCGGCGCAGGTAGCGCAGCGTGAGCCCCGAATCGATGATGTCTTCCACCAGAATCACGTCGCGACCGGCGATGTCCTGGTCGAGATCCTTGACGAGGCGCACCACGCCGGAGGTCCGGGTGGAGCTTCCATACGACGACACCGCGATGAAGTCGATCTCGACCGGCAGGTCGATCGCTCGCGCCAGATCGGTCATGAAGACGTAGGCGCCCTTGAGGACACAGACCAGCAATGGGCTTCGCCCGGCGTAACGTTGCGTCAGTTGCGCACCGATTTCGGCGATTCGCGCCTGAATCTGCTCGGTGGTGAGGAGAACCTCTCCGACTTCGGGGTCGCGCTCGGCAAAGCTCATCGTCGCCAACCTACGGCCGGGTGCCCACGGGCCGCCAGCCACACGTCCGCACCCCCCCGTCATCGCTCGCCAGGGGGGATCAGCCGGAGGCGCTGCGCGGTTCGAGCGATCTGCCAGCCCGCGACGACATCGGCTCGCGGGCGGTCCCCCCGAGCGACGGCCAACATTCGCTCGAGTGCGGCGGCATCGGGGGCGTACGAGGTCTGCACCTCACGACGCCACCATTGCCGCATGGCGGTCACGGCCACCGGGCGGGCAGAGCCGGCGACGGAACGGGCATCGGTTGGATCGACATTTCGCGCCAGTTCATCGAGGCCCTCGATCAGGTCCCGTTGGTGTCTCGCCGCCGCGGCGATCGCCGGCACCACGTCGCGCCGGGCGATGTCGTTGAACAGCGAGATGAGTTCGCTTCGGATTCGGTTGCGGGTGAACCGGGGGTCGGCGTTGGCGGGATCTTCGAGCGCGTCGATCCCGAGCACCGCACACAATTCAGCGGTCTCGCGCCGGCGGAGCCCGAGCAACGGTCGGCGGGTCGGATCGATCCCCGAAAGACCCTCCGGGCCGGTGCCGCGCGCGAGGAACCACAGGACCGTCTCCGCCTGGTCGTCAGCGGTGTGGCCCAACAACGCATCGCCGAGCACCTCGTGTCGCGCCGCACGGGCGCGGGCCTCCAGATTGGGGCCGTCGCCGACCTCGACACGGACGCTGCGAAAGCCCGCACCGAACCGCCTCGCCGCCTCCGCCACCACGAGCGCGTCGTTCGCCGAGTCGGGTCGAAGCCCGTGATCGACGTGCACCGCCGTCACCTCGCACCCTGCGGCCACCGAGAGCACCAGTAACGACAGCGAATCCGCTCCGCCCGAAACTCCGCACGTCACCGCCGTGCCGGCCACCGGAAAGCTGCACCGCTCGAGGAGACGCCCGATCAAGTCCTCGCCGCGATCCCCGACCACCGGACCCTCAGATCGCGACGGCGGCGGGAACCCGCTGCAACCAGCGTTGCGGTTCGCGGATCTCCTCAAGGCTCGGAAGGTTGTCCGGCCCGGCGAACGCCAACTCGAGATACTCGCGACCACCCTGCTCCTCGAGGGCCGCGATGAACGCCTCCCCCTGCGCGTACTGGGCCATCTTCGCTTCGAGACCGACGAGCTTCTGAACGAGCTTCGCCGTGCCTCTCACCTCGCCTCGGCGAGCGCTCAGCGTCGCGCTGAACCGTTCCGCCGACGGAACCGCCGTTCCACCGGCGCGGTCCATCGTCACGTCTCCGTGACCCTCGAGCAGGCTCATCATGCCGCCCACCCGATCGAGTGCGGCCCGCTGCGAGGTCGACGCGAACAGCGTGACGAGGCCGTCGTCCAACGGATTACGCCGGGAGCGCACGCCCTCGGCGATGCGGCCGATGGCAGCGAAGAACCGGGTCGGATCCGGATCGGCGAGGGTCATGAGTTCGGTGGTCTGTTCGACGAAGTAGTCGCGCAGCCAGGGTTTGCCGGTGAACTGCGTGCGATGGGTCACCTCATGCAACGCCACCCACAACCGGAACTCGTCGCTCGGAAACTCGAACTTCGACTCGAGCGCGGCGATGTTCGGCCCGACGTAGTACACGATGTCTTGTTCGTCGGGATTCTCGTCCTCGAGGACGAGTAGGTCGTATTGGCCGAGCACGCGCTGGCTCATCCAGCCCAGCATCGCGCCGATCTCGACCCCCGCGGCCCGCGACGCAAGCGCGGTGCCAACCCCGGGGCGCAACCGTTCCTCGACCCGATCGGTCAGCGGGCGCAACAGGCGCTGAAACGACGCGATGTTCGCTCGGACCCAGCCTTCGCGATCCACCACCCGGGCTCGGGCCCGACCGGAGGTCGACTGCCAACCGGTGTAGGCCTCGACGAGGCCCTGGGCCTGATCGGTGAAGTCGTCGAATTGGCGATGGATGGCGCTGTATCCCGCCGGGAGCGCCCCCTGACCACGTGATGAGACAAACCGGGCGACGCGCTCGGCGGTCGGCCAGTCGATCGCGCCGCTCACGCGACGGCCGTCAGTTCTCGGGATAACGGGTGCGGCTGACCTTGAACGCGTACAGGACGAAGATCGCGATGACAGCGAGGAAGATCGGCGGGGCCAACAAGACGCCCAGCCAGAAGTGCCACACGTGTGAGCCCTCTTGGGCGAGAAGAGTGAGCAGTGCGTACATCGGGGTTCAGCTTAGGAGACGAACCCGTGGATCGCGCAAAAGCGCCACCGCCCGACGTGTCGTGTGTCATCCGGGCGCGACGTGTCGTTGCGCCCGGAGGGCATCGATCAGTTCTCGGGTTTGGCGCATTCGGCGATCGCCGCAGCGATCCGAGCCCGCAACTCGTCCGGACACCGATCCTGGCAGCGGTTGGCGATCACCTTGCGAATCTCGGCTTCGAAATCGAACGCCTCAAGACACGGTGAACAGTTGCGAAGATGCCCCTCGACCGCAACGCGATCGTCCTCGGTCAGTTCGCCATCGAGGTAGGCATAGAGCTCGGAAAGCGCACCATCGCAGTTCTCGGACATCATCGGGCTTCTCTCGCGGTCGGTGCCAGGTTGCCGCCCGCTGCACCCGAAGCTGTTCCGTCGGGAACAAGGCGGCGAGCGGACGCAAAATTCCACAACGACTTCTGCAGCGCTTTTCTTCCCCGATGCAGCCGACTCATCACCGTTCCGATCGGCACGTCCAGGATTTCGGCGATCTCTTTGTAAGAAAACCCTTCGACATCGGCCAACAACACGGGCATGCGGAAGTTCTCCGGGAGCGACTCGATCGCCTCTTTGACCTCACCCTCGGTGAGCAGATCCATCAACTGATCCTCGGCGCTACGCCCGATCTGGCTCGTTTCCACCCCGCCGAGCCGCCGGTAGAGATACAGGTCTTCCACGTCCGCCAGGTCCGATTCCTGGGGTCGACGCTGCTTGGCCCGGTAACTGTTGATGTAGGTGTTGGTCAGGATGCGATAGAGCCAGGCCTTCAAGTTGGTGCCCTGCTCGAAGCGGTCATAGGCACGAAACGCCCGCAGGAACGTCTCTTGCATCAGATCCTCGGCATCGGCGGTGTTTCGCGTCATGCGACGGGCCGCGCCGTACAACGCGTCGACGTACGGTGCGGTGTCGTCGGTGAAGGTGGACGGATCGGCCATTCGCCAACGAGGGTACTCCCGACGCAGCGCCGCGTCGCCACGAGGCGACAACCGGTGACGGCGGGCTACGTTGTGGCGGTGGCGCCGAGCTATCTCATCCCCGACGATGCCTGCACCTCGTTGAGCGACTACAGCGCACTCGGGCTCGACGCCGCGGTACAGGCCGCCAGAAGGTCCACACCTCAACAGCTGCGCACCATCGTCGAACAGAGTGGGCTGCGAAGCCGCGATCACGCAGCCCTGTCAGTCGGGCGTCGGTGGGTGCAGATCTGCCGAACCACCGACGTGGGCACGCGGTATCTCGTCGCCACCGCCACCGACCCCGAACCGGGGAGCTTCAGCGACCGTCACCTGTTGCGCACCAACCCGTTCGCGGTCATCGAGGGAATCGTCACCGCGGCGTTGGCGCTCGACACCAGCGAGGCCTTCATCGTGATGCGCCGCAGCTTCGAACGCGAATACGAGATCCTGACCACGGCACTCGCCGAGGCCGAAACCGCCGGCTGGCTAGAGCAGGTGAGCATCAAGTGCGTCCGCGCCGATGACCACTACCTGCTCAACGACGAACGGTCAGTACTCGAGGTCATCGAAGGCCGTGCACCGATTCCGCGACGGCTCTCCCCCGATGTCGACGGGTTGTTCTGCAACGCCGAGCGGGGCCCCGACGGGGTCGAACGCCTCCCCGATCTGCCCAATGCCACGGTGGTCGAAACCATCGAAACCCTCGCGAACGTTGCGGCCATCGTCGTCAACGGCTCACGCTGGTTTCGAACGATCGGCACTGCAGTGTCCCCCGGCAACCTGCTGTGCACCATCACCGGCGACGTCAACACCCACGGCGTCGTCGAAGCCGAGCTCGGCGAGCGGCTCTACGACGTCATCGAGGCCGGTGGAGACGGGTACTTATCGGCGTCCTCTCCGAAGGCGGTGCTCAGCGGGGTGAGTTCTGCGGTGCTCACCCGATCGCGCCTGTCGGCACCGATGTCGTGGGAGGGGCTCGCTGCGGTCGGGGCCGACATCGGACGGGCCGCGTTCACCGTCCATGACGAGCCGACCAACATGATCGAGGTCGCGCATCGAGTCGCCGCATACCTCTATGTCGAAAGCTGCGGGCTGTGCCCCCCGTGCAAGTACGGAGGGGGCGAGGTGACCGCGTATCTCGCCCGACTCGCGGCCGGGGTGGGCGACCAGCGCGACGTCGAGGCACTCAACCAGCGGGTCACCACGGTCGCCGACGGCCGTCGATGCGACATTCCACTGCGGATGTACAAAATCGTCAGTTCGATCATGCAGGCGTTTCCCGGCGACGTCCGCGACGCCGCGCATCGACAACTCACCCCGGTCACCCCTTCCACACTCGAACACATCGTCGACATCCTGGGTGGGGTTGCGATTCACGGCGACACTCAGACGTACCGCCGAGCCGACTGGTCGACCTCTGCAACCCCCGTCGAACTGACCCGCTGGTAGCGAATCACCGCGGAAGCGGCCGTCTCGGCCGTCTCGGCAGTGCCGACGCGTCGCCGGACGATCGCCGCACCTACCATGAACCCGCGCACGCAAACGTTCAGGGGGACTCGACATGGCACACGATCTGGTGATTCGAGGCGGCATGATCGTCGACGGGACCGGCACCGAGGCCTACCGCGGTGATGTGGCGATCGACGGCGACCGTATCGTCGAGATCGGCACGGTAGATGCCACGTCGGCGGCGCGGGTGATCGACGCCGACGGAGCCATCGTCACCCCCGGCTTCGTCGACCTGCATTCGCACCTCGACGCTCAGGTCGGATGGGACCCGACGATGAGCTCCTCGTGCTGGCACGGGGTCACCTCGGTGGTGATGGGTAACTGCGGCATGACCTTCGCCCCGCTGCGTCCCGGCCACCACGAGGTGCTCGCCAACATGATGGAATCGGTTGAGGACATTCCCGCCTCGGCCATCCTCGACGGACTCGCCTGGAATTGGGAAACCTACGGCGACTACCTCGACCGGGTCGAGGAGATGCCCAAGGGGATGAACTGCGGCGGGTACGTCGGCGATGTCGCGCTACGTGTGTACGTGTGCGGCGAACGGTCGATCGAACCCGAGTACCGCGCCACCGAGGACGAACTCGCACAGATGGCCGCACTCGTGGAGGAGGCGCTCAACGCCGGCGCCCTCGGCTATTCGATCTCGCGGAGCCTGAGCCACAAGGTTCCCGACGGACGATTCGTTCCGGGGACCTTCGTCGACCCGGTCGAGTACCGCACGATCGCCGAACCGCTGCGACGGCTCGGCAAGGGCGTGCTCGAGGCGGCACCGCGGTACAACGATCTGGACGGGTCGACCTGGCGGGTCGATGAGGAGGTCGCCTGGATGGCCGACCTCAGCCGGTTCACCGGACGACCGTTCAGTTTCAACCTGTTGCAGATGAAATCGCTCGGTGATCACTACCGTCGCGTCATCGAGCTCTGCGACGAGGCGAACCGCACCGGGGCCCAGGTGCGCCATCAGACCACCCCGCGTCAGGTCGGCATCCTGTTCGGACTCGGGGCCAACTCACTGCTCGACTCGCTGGCGAGTTGGGCACCGTTGCGCGACCGCCCCTTCGCCGAACGGCTCGCGGCCCTGCGAGACCCGGCGCTGCGTGCGAACCTGGTCGCCGAGGGCGTGGCACAGGGCGACGGCACCTACGGGGCGATGTATCTGCTCACCCCCGAGTCGGGCGCGTTCTACGAGTACGCGCCCTCCGACACGATCGCCGCCCGGGCCGCCGCGGCGGGGGTGCATCCCGTCGAGTTCTACCTCGACGCCCTCGATGCCACCGACGGACGAGCAGTCGCCAACTGGCCGGTACTCAACAACGACTATGGGGCGATCGAGGAGCAGCTTGCAAGCCCGGCGAGCATCATGGGCCTCGCCGACGCCGGCGCTCACGCCACCCAGATCATGGACGCCTCCCAGCCGACGTTCCTGCTGTCGCACTGGGTCCGCGACCGAGGCACGCTCCGGCTCGAAGACGCCGTTCGGCGCCTCAGTTCCGACACCGCGGATTTCGTGGGCTTTCGGGATCGTGGGCGCGTGGCCGTCGGGGCCTTCGCCGACCTCAATGTCATCGACTTCGACAATCTGGCGTTGCCCATCCCGGAGATCGTCAACGACTTCCCGACCGGCGCTCCCCGATTCGTGCAACGGGCCGAGGGCATGTTGCACACGATCGTCAACGGACGTCCGTTCATGGACCACGGCGAACACACCGGCTCGCTCAGCGGACGGGTGCTTCGCTCGTAGCGAGCGTTACCCCTGCTTCGACGGATCCTGCGCAACGCTCGAGACGTCGCTCGACCTGGTCGCGCGCAGCGAGGCGACCACGGTGACGGTCAACGCGACCAGGATGATCCCGAGCGAGACGAACGGGTTGATGTGCACCCACTTGCTCAGAACCATCTTGATGCCCACGTAGAACAGGATGATCCCCAGGCCCTTGGGGAGATACACGAGGCGATCCCGCACCGACTCCAACAGGAAATACAGCGACCGCAGCCCGAGGATCGCCATGGCGTTGGAGGAGAACAGAATGAAGCGATCACTGGAGATCGACAGGATCGCCGGCACCGAGTCGACGGCGAACAACAGGTCGGTCACCTCGATCGCCACCAGGACCACGAACAGCGGAGTGGCGATTCGACGACCGGCTTCGCGCGTCCACAGTTTCTGTCCGTCGTAATGCTCCGCGACGGGCACGACACGGCGCACCAGACGCAGGGCCGGATTCGCCTCGGGGTCGATCTCGTCCTCGTCGTCTCGAAACACGTTGACCGCCGTGTAGAGCAGGATCGCTCCGAATACGTACATCATCCATTCGAACGACTCCAGGAGTGCCGCCCCCGCGAGGATGAACACCGCCCGCATTGCCAGCGCCCCGAAAATTCCCCAGAACAACACCCGGTGCTGGTACTTGGACGGGACACCGAAGTACCGAAAGATCACCGCCCAGACGAACACGTTGTCGACCGACAGCGACTTTTCCACCACGTACCCGGTCAGGTAGCGCGCCGCAGCGGTGCCTCCGTCGTCGAGCACGAACGGCAGCACCGCCGCAAAGCCGACGCCGAGCGCGATCCACCCCGCGGAGGTCCGTGCCGCCTCGGCGGTGGTGATTTCATGTGCCTGTTTGTTCAACACGAACAGGTCGATGAGCAACAAGGCCGCGACCCCGACGAGAAACGATGCCCACAGCCACGCCGGAACGTGAAACGCGTCCTTTGGCGCCGACGAGGCGAGCAGATGCACGGTGGGCGTCGACAGGTTCGGCACGAGCGACGATCGTAGGTCGGTCTCGGTCGAGTGTCAGAGGTCCTCGTTAGGGTCTGTGTTCATGCTCGAAGTCGTGGCGTCGCAACACATCGAAACGCTCGTCGCCGATCTCGCGCGCCGCCTGATCGACGATCCGCTCGATCCGATGACCCCGGAATGGATCGCCGTCGGCTCCGACGGGCTGCAGCGCTGGCTGCAACTCGAACTCGCGCGCCACCTGGGCGCTCAGCGCGGCCGCGACGACGGAGTGGCGGCCAACATCACCTTCGCCTATCCGGGCACGCTGCGAACCGCCGTCGTGCTCGCCGGCACCGACCACGCCGAGTTCGACCCCTGGCTTCAGGATCGCCTCGTGTGGTCGGTGCTCGAAACCCTCCAGAACCTTTCCGCCGGCGCCGTCGACGCCGCCGACGGGCACACGGCGTCGATCCTCGACTCAGGCGGGGGAGCGTCACATGCGCTGGCCCGGCGCGTCGCGTCGCACTTCGCCGCCTACCAACTGCATCGTCCAGCCATGGTGATGAGTTGGCTCGAGGGTCACGACGTCGATGCCGCCGGGAGCGCACTCGCTGCACCACAGCTCTGGCAACCCGAACTGTGGCGGTTGGTGCGCGATCACCTCGGGGTCCCGAGTCCTCCGGAGCGCTTGCGGGAGGCCCTCGAACGGGTTCGACGGGGCGAAGTCGACCTCATGTTGCGCGGACGACTGTTGCCACGTCGCCTGGTGTTCTTCGGCCCGTCACTCCTGCCGACCGGCGCGGGGTTCCTCGACGTGGCCGAGGCCGTCGCGCAGCGCCCCGGCACCGAGGTCATCGTGTATGTCAACGAGGCGTCGAGCGCCCTATCCACCACCCTGCGCCGTGAACTCGGAGACCAGAAGATCTCGCAACGCCGCACCCACGATGTGTCCGCCGAGGTGGCAACTCATCAACTGCTTCGGTCCTGGGGTCGGCTCCAACGCGAAACCGCCCTGTTGCTCGCCCCCTACGAGACCACCGTCCTGCCCGATGAACCGCGGCCCGCCAGCTCGGTGCTCGGTGCGGTGCAAGCCGACATCCGCGCCAACCGCGAGCCCGCGGGCACCTTCGCGGCCGCGGCCGACGATCGCTCCGTACAGCTGCATTTCTGCTACGGAGCTACCCGACAGGTCGAGGCCGCTCGCGATGAGATCTGCCGGCTTCTCGCCGACGACGACACACTGAGCGAGGACGACATCGTCGTGCTCACCCCCGACCCGACGACGTTCCTACCGATCGTGCAAGCGGTGTTCGGCGCATCGGCAACCCGGACCCGAAGCCACACCGCCGACGCCACCCCGTTGATCCGCTACCGCATCAGCACCGGCTCCGCCACAAGCAACCCGGCCGTGACGGCGTTGCTCGCGATGTTGAATGTCGCCACGGGCAGGTTCGAGGTCACCGAAGTTCTCGCACTGTTGCAGATGCCCGCAGTTCGCGATCGGTTCGGGTGGACCGACGACCATATCGAACGCATCTCCGGGTGGCTCGCCGACACCAACGTCCACTGGGGCCTCGACCCCGCGCATCGCGAGCGGTTCGGCCTTCCCGCCGCCATCACCGGTTACTCCTGGCAAGAAGCGCTCGATCAGTTGCTCATGGGCGCACTCGTGCTCGGCGACGACGAGTTGGCGATCGGCGACGTCGTTCCCTATGACCCTGCGAGTTCCGAGATCGACGTGATCGGACAACTCGGTTCGGTGCTGTCGACCCTCGAACGCCTTACCGAGGCTGCGACCACGCCCCGCACGATCGACGAGTGGTGTGCGCTCCTCTCCGACGTCATCGGCGAGACCCTCGGAGATACCTCACCCAATGGTTGGCACCTCGACGGTGCGTACCGCCTGTTGGCGCGGCTCGCATCCACCTCGCGCCTCGCCCGAGTCGGCGGCGAGCGGCGAGCCGACGGCACCCCCGGCTCCTCCACCGCACTGTTGACCCTCGCCGAGGTGCACGCACTGGCGAGCGACACGCTCGGCGAATCGCGATCCCGCTCCGATTTCTTTCGGGGCGGCATCACGGTCACTTCCCTGGGGGCGTTGCGGAACGTCCCCAGTCGCGTGACCTGCGTTGTGGGCTTCGATCAAGCCGCGTTCGGCTCCGGGGCGACCGACAGCGACGATCTCATCGCCGCCACGCCACGCATCGGCGATCGCGATCGACGGGCCGAGGTCCGCCAGACACTCCTCGACGCGGTGGTGTCGACCTCGGATCACTTCTTGACGTTCAGCGACGGGCGCGACGTGCAGACGAACGCGGAGATTCCGCCTCCGGTGCTGCTCGCCGAACTCATCGAGACGCTGTGCGCAACGCTCGGCGTCGACGACGCTGAGCAGCTTCCAGCCGGGATCCTGGTGCGACATCCACGACACGCATTCGACGCTGCGTACTTCACTGATGATGCCGGTGGGCTTCGATCGTTCAACCGCAGCGCACTGCGTGCAGCGCTGGCACGAAGGTCGCGTGATCCGAACGCCACGCTCGACCCCGACTGGCCGATGATTCGCCTCACGGAACCGATGAATCCGGGAGACGCTGCTCTCGAACTCGACACCCTTCACGACGTGATGCGCTCACCCACCCGTATGTTTCTGGAAGGCGGGGTTGGCATTCGCCTTCCCCGGGCCTCCGAGCAGTTGTCCGCACGACTTCCGATCGAGTTCGATGACCTCCAGAAATGGGAACTCGGTACCGAGGTGCTCGACATCGAGCGCACCGGCCAGAACCTCCATCGCTGGAGCGAACACCAACGCCGCAAGGGAGTCCTCCCACCGCTCGGATTGGCCGACCAGATCATCGGCGACCTGAAAACCGAGGTCACCTCCATCATTGAAGAAGCCCAATCGCGGGGCCTCGCGCTCGTCGAGGGTGCAACCGTCGGCATCGACCTCACCATCGCGGGTGATCGACGCATCCTCGGTTCGATCGTGGAGGTGTTGAGCGCGCCGCGGCGCGGTACCGCCCACGTGCACTTTCGACGGCCCAAGTCGGCCCACCTCTTGGAAGCCTGGGTCGATCTCCTGTGTCTCACCGCGGCAGATCCAGCCGTACCGTGGGAGGTTCACCTCGCGTCGAGGGCGCCGTCGAGCACGTCGAAGCCGGGCCCACCGCCCGTCGCCATGGTGCTGCGAGGCCGAGACCTCGGCGCCGTAACGGCGATGGACCATCTCGAATTTCTCGTCGGGCTCCACGACACCGCCATTCGCCAGCCGGTGCCGTTCTTCCCAGAACTGTCTCGATCGATCACCCAGGGTGAAAACCGAGGCACTCAGGCCAAGGTCTGGAACGAGGAGCGCGGTCGGCTCCGCGACGAACGCCTCGTCTTCGGCGACCACACGCTCAGACAACTCCGCGAGTTCACCGCCGAAGGCCACGACATCGTGGCGAACTGCGATGGCGAAACGCTCCTCGACCGCTACGCCAACGCGGTGTGGAGCCGCTTCGATCAATCGGTCTCCGTCGAGTCAGATCCCGCTGCCAACGACGCCGACGCCTCGCCGCCGGCAACCGACGACGAGCCCCCGCACTCTGGAGGCCAGAAGCGATGAACGAGCTGAACTCCGACCCTCACGGCGATACCGGAGAGGTCTTCGACACCTCGGCGAAGCTTCCGACCGGTCGTGTCTGCATCGAAGCCTCCGCCGGCACCGGCAAGACCTTCACCCTGGCCGCACTGGCGGTGCGGTCACTCGCCGAGACCGACGTCCCGGCAGCCGGGCTCCTGATCGTCACGTTCACACGCGCCGCAACCGCTGAGCTGCGCGGTCGTATCCGCGACGCCATCAACGAGGCGATCACACACCTCGAAGCGGCGATCGCCGCCCTCGATACCGATCAGCCCGCACCGCAAACCGACGTTGCACACCTGAGTGCCATCGCCAAGGGGACACTCCGGGAGTTGGTCGAGCGCTCCCGACGGCTGCGTGTCGCTCTCACCGAATACGACACGATCACCATCACCACCATTCACGCGTTCGCTCAACAGACGCTCGCGAGTCTCGGCGTCAGTAGCGGCACCGATTCCCTCGTCATCAGCGAGGCCGATAGCAACGACGCCGTCATTGACGCATGCGCCGACGTTGTCGCCCGGGCGATCGGCGAAGGCCACAACCCGGCCATGATGCCGACGTTGTCCAAACTCGCCGACTGGACGAAGTTGGCGCTTCGCTCCAGCGACCTGATCCTGGAGCCGGCGCTGACCGACACCGACGCGGACGATGCCGATCAGATGCGGACTCGTCTCGTCACCGAAGCGGTCGCGTTGCTCGCGAGACGCCGCCACGACCGTGGGCTGGCGAGTTTCGACGATGTGCTCGTGGCCCTGCGCGACGAACTTCGACACGCGACACACGCCCCCGAACGATCGGCGATCATCGACACGCTGCGCTCGCGATATCGCATCGCGCTCATCGACGAGTTCCAAGACACCGATCCCGTTCAGTGGGAAATCTTCGAAACGATCTTCGACGGCGACGAATCCACCCTCGTGCTCGTCGGCGATCCGAAGCAGGCCATCTACAGCTTCCGCGGCGCCGACATCGCGACCTATTCAAGGGCAATCACGGCCCCGGCCACCCGACGCACGCGCCTGCGAACCAACTGGCGCGCCGACGGGATCGTGATCGACGCACTCGATGAACTGCTGCGCGGCGCCACGTTCGGCGACGGAATCGACTTCGTCCATGTCGATCCGGCCGAGCACAACGTGTCGCGGAGCGCCCGCCGAAACGACGGTGCCACGTTGTCTCCGGTGCGGATTCGGCTCGCCATCAACGACGACATCGAACGCACAGGGAAAACCGGAACAACCCAAACGGACGCGGTGCGCCTGGCGATCGCCAACGATCTGGTGGCTCAGGTCCACGACGCCCTCGATCACCTCGTCATTCCCGACCAGGACGGTGACCGAGCGGTCCAGCCCGATGATCTCGCGGTATTGGTTTCGACCAAGGCTGAGGCGGTGGCCATGCAGCAGGCGCTCGTCGCGTCGGGGGTGCCTGCCGTGCTCAGCCGGGCCGAAGACGTCCTCGAATCCCCCTCGGCCATTCAATGGCGTTGGCTGCTCGACGCCCTCACACGCCCATCCGATCCCATGCGCACGCGCCGTTTCGTGCTCGGATGGTTCAGCCAACGCGACATCACCGATCTCACCGCCGACCCGGATGCGGTGCTCGATGAGGCCGCCGAACGGTTGGCGACGTGGAACGAGGTGCTCCGCGACCGAGGGGTCGCCGAGTTCGTGCGACGTATCTTCGACGACAGTCGGGTTCTGGAGCGGGTACTGGCCGGCGCCGAAGGCGATCGAGCCGCGACCGATCTCCAACACCTCGGCGAACTGTTCCAGACCCAGTCCACCCAACGACCCGGAGTCAACGAGCTCCTCGCCCTGCTCGACCCCTCAGGTCTCGACACCGAACACGGTGAAGTGGGCGTCGCGTCGCGGCGCGTCGAGACTCAACAGCCCTCGGTGCAGATCATGACGGTCTGGGTCGCCAAGGGCCTCGAGTATCCCGTCGTGTTCGTCCCGACCTTGTACTCCACGCCCACGAAGGTTGATGCGATATGCACCAAGCCGGACGGGACGCGTCGCCTCGGCCTGTCCGAGGACCTCAGGAAGCGCTATTCGGCGGATGCCAGACTTCACCGCGACACAGAGCGGCTCCGGCTGTTGTATGTGGCGATGACCCGCGGCCGCCATCACTGCGTGTTGTGGTGGTCGCCCGTCCACCAGAATTCGCGTGCCCCTATAACCCGGTTGTTGTTCGCCCGCGACGCCGCCGGCGACGTCGACCCCGAGAAGTTCTCGGGCAAGGACGCTCCGAAGTCCCCCACCGAGGCATCGGCGGCACTCAGCGCCCTGGCACCCCTCATCGAGCGCACCGCGGGACTCGTCGCCTTCGAGTGTCACGGCGATCCGGGTGTCGCACGGCCACGTGCCGACACCGCTCAAAGCGAGGCAGACCGCGACAAGCTGACGGCGGCCGTGCTCACTCGCGAGGTACCGCGGGTGACCGGACGGTGGTCGTTCAGCGCCATCACGGCGCTCGACCACAACCGGTTGAACCCCGACGATCCCTCGCTGGGCGATCACGGCTCCGACGACGAGGACCAAGGCGAGTCGGCCGGCGCCGATGTCCCGACCCCGGCGGGTGACGCTGCGGGTCGCGCCGTCGGCCCGACCGAGGTCGCCACTGCTTCGACGACCGTGACGATGCCCTTCGGACGGCTCCCCGCCGGCCCCCGGTTCGGCACGCTGGTCCATTCGCTCTTCGAACGATGCGACTTCGCCGCGGATGATCCAGCCGTCGAGGTCGCCGGTGTGCTCACCGACGAACTCGCCTGGCAGCCGATCGACCTCACACCACGATCGCTCGTGTCGGCCACACACGCCGACGGCATCGAGCTGCTCGTCGACGGGATGGTCCGGGCCTTCGACACGCCGTTGGGAGACCTGTTCGGCGGTCGCCGACTCGGTGACTTCCGCCGTGCCGACCGCCTCGACGAGCTGTCCTTCGAGTTGCTTGTCCGGCCCGCATCCACACCCCTCAGCGACCGCGACATCGGCGCTCTCATCGCCAGCCACCTTGCCGACGATCATCCACTCGCCCCGTGGGCGGCAGGATTGGCCGAGGGTCGATTCGGCGTCGACCTCGCCGGCCACCTCACCGGCTCGATCGACGCCATCTTCCGCATCGAGTCCGCCGAGGGCTCGCGCTTTGTCGTGTCCGACTACAAGACGAACCGTCTTGGCGCCTTCGATGCCGAACCCGACCCGTTCGACTACCTCGGCACCAACCTCGATCGGGCGATGACCCAACATCACTACCCGCTCCAGGCGTTGCTGTATTCGGTGGCGCTTCACCGTTACCTGCGCTCCCGACTCGCGGGGTACGACCCCGATCTCCATCTCGGTGGCATCGCGTACCTGTTCGTACGCGCCATGATCGGGCCGAACACACCCGTTGTCTCCGGAGCCACCGCGGGCATCTGGACCTGGCGGCCATCCAGCGCACTGATCACCGAGCTGAGCGACCTGCTCCACGACGACGTTGCCAGCGCCGGAGGCACCCGATGACTCGCACCTCAAGAACCGTGGCACTGCCCAGCGGAGTTGGCTCGCTCGCACCCTTCGTCGACGCCGGCGTGTTCCTCGACAGCGAGGTGCAACTCGCTGCGGTCGTTCAACGCCTCGCTGTTCGCTGCGGTCACGAGGCTTCCGACCTCCTCATACTCGGCGTCGCCGTGGCGGCGCGCGGGCCCCGATTCGGCCACGTGCGGGTCGATCTCGACACGATCGCCGACCTGCACCTCGACGACCACGACGAGCCGGCCGAAGTTCCATGGCCGGATCCGCAGGACTGGCGCGACGCGTTGAACGCCGCCCCATGGGCGGTCGCCACTCCGCACGACGCGCACCTCGCCCCACTTCGTCCCCTCGTGTTCGACGGACGCAATCTCTACCTTCAGCGTTACTTCATTCAGGAGCAACGGGTCGGATCGGACCTTCTCCGCCGGGCCGGCACGGAAGGACTACTCGGGTGGAGCGAGCAGGCGATCGACACGGCGATCGACCGCTTCTTCAAGCCATCCGACCAGGACGCCGACGCCGAGACTCCCGATTGGCAGCGCAGCGCCGCGCGCGGTGCCCTCAGCAGCCCCTTCAGCGTTCTCGCCGGCGGGCCGGGCACCGGAAAGACCCGCACGATCGCACGCATGTTGGCCACGGCGCAGTCGCTGGCGCTCGATGCCGGCCGGCCGCTCCTGGTCGGTCTCGCGGCGCCATCCGGCAAGGCGGCGGCACGGATGAACGAGGCGATTTCGTCCGCTATCGCAGAATTGACCTCCGACGAACTCATCAGCGACGAGTTGGCCGAGGTGTTGCGCTCCGCTCAGGCGACCACGATCCATCGGATGCTCGGCGCGAACCCGCGCAAGGGGTTCGCTCGGGATCGATTCCACCCGGTGCCCTTCGACATCGTCGTCGTGGATGAGACGTCCATGGTGTCGCTGCCGCTGATGGCCCAGCTGCTCGACGCCGTGAGTGATCGCACCCATCTCGTCCTCGTCGGCGATCCCGATCAGCTCGCCTCGGTCGAAGCGGGAACGGTGATGGGCGACGTCGTGGGCCCCTGCGTGGACGACCCGACAACCGGGGGCTCGGGCACCGTCGCCGCGAACGGTCCGCTGCAACGCAACGTGACCGTGTTGCGGGTTGCCCGACGCTTCGGAACCGATTCCGGCATCGCCAAGCTTGCGGCCGCGGTTCGCCGGGGCGACCCTACAGAGGTCCTCGCGACGCTTCGAGACGACCGAAACGATGTGGGATGGATCGAACACGCCGACAGCCCGTCGCTCACGGCGCTGATCGACGAGGTGACCGACACCGCCCGCCAGGCGGTGCTCGCCGCCCAAGACGGCGAGGTGGAGGTCGCACTCGAAGCCCTGTCGTCGCTCAAGGTGCTCGCCGCCACGAACCGGCAACAACTCGGCGTCGCCGACTGGCGGGGCCGCATCGAGGAGCGTCTGATCGCCGAGGGACTCGACGTGCGATCCAACGAGCGTTGGTATGTCGGCCGACCGATCATCGTCACCCGGAACGATCGTCTCAACGGCCTCGCCAACGGCGACGTCGGCATCACCATCGCAACCGACGACAGCCTTGCGGTCGCCTTCGAGGGCAACTCCGGTGAACGCCGCATCATTCCGACCGCTCGCCTCGACCACATCGACACCTGGTGGTCGATGACCATCCACAAGAGCCAGGGATCCGAGTTCGGCCATGCGATCGTGTCGCTTCCGCGCCCGTCGGTTCCGATCCTGACCCGTGAACTGCTCTACACCGGAATCACCCGGGCGCGAGACCGGGTCACCATCATCGGTTCGGAGGAGTCGGTGGTCGCCGCCACCCAGCGACGGGTGGCGCGCGCCTCCGGACTGCGGGAGCGACTGTGGCCGGAGCCGTGACGCACACCGCCACCGTCATCGCCGCCACGATCGAGGACATAACCATTCTGAGTGTCAGCGGTCGCTTCTAGGTTGTGACCCATGCGGTTCCTGCACACCTCCGACTGGCATCTCGGCCGAACCTTCCACGGCGGCTCACTGCTCGACGAACAACGCGCCATGGTCGACGCGATCGTCGAGATCGCCGAACAGCACCATGTCGATGCCGTCATCATCGCCGGCGATCTGTTCGATCGCGCCATTCCCCCGGTCGAAGCGGTCGAGCTGTGGGAGTCCGCTGTCGCGCGGCTGCGTCTGACGGGCGCTGTCGTCATCGCCATCTCCGGCAATCACGACTCCGCCCGTCGCGTGTCGGTGCACAGCAGATTGCTTGAATCCGGCGGCGTGTTCCTGCGCGGATCCATCGAATGCTGCGACGAACCGATCCTGGTGGAATCGCGACACGGGGCCGCACCCGTCGCGGTGTACGCGGTTCCGTACCTCGACCCTGTGGCCGCTCGCTCCGTATTCGGCGAGGCCGCCTTTGAGCCACTCGAAGCGGGTTCGATTGTCGCAGACGATGCCAGCGCCAGCGACGGCGACGGCGACGGCGACGGCGACGGCGCCGACATCGACGCCGAGACCGACGCCGAGACCGATCGACCCATCCGGCGTCGACGCGTCACCCACCGCAGCATCACTGCCGCGGCGATGGCGAGCGTGCGCGCCGACCTCGAGACGCGCGAGGTGTCGGGAACGGTCGTCGTGGCGCACACGTTCGTGGGTGGTGGCGTCTCCTCGGAGTCCGAGCGCGACATCACCCTCGGCAACGTCGAGCAGGTTCCGCTCACGGTTTTCGAGGGCATCGGATACGTCGCGCTGGGCCACCTTCACGGACCCCAGGTCTTCGAGGGTGGGCGCATCACCTACTCCGGTTCACCGCTTCCCTATTCGTTCTCCGAGGAGCACCATCGCAAGTGCGTGCGAATCATCGACCTCGACGCCGATGGAGCCGTCGATGTGGAGACGGTCCAGTTACCCGCGATCATGCGTCTCGCCACACTGAGTGGCACACTCGACGACCTCCTCCACGACTCCTCGTTCGCAGACCACGAGGGGTCCTACGTTCGGGCACAGCTCACCGACGTGCACCTACCGCTCAACGCGATGGCCCGCCTTCGCTACCGGTTTGCCCGGGCCGTCGAGTTGCGCCACACCCCCACCGGCTCAGAGCTCACCGGTTCGGCGACCATCAACGCAGCACAACGGCGCGAGCTGCCCCCACTTGAACTCACGAGGTCCTTCTTCAACGATCAGGAGGGTCGCGACCCCACCGACGACGAACTCGAGTGGTTGGACGCCGCGCTCGCACAGGCGATGGGAGTGCAACGATGAGACCGCACCGACTTCAGGTCACAGCGTTCGGCGCCTTCGCCGAGCATCAAGATATCGACCTCGACCGACTCGCCGAGGAAGGGCTGTTTCTCATTCACGGTCGCACCGGCGCGGGCAAGACCACGCTGCTCGATGCGATCGTGTTCGCGCTCTACGGCGAGGTCGGGCATCGGGGCTCCGATCGCCTGGTCTCCCATCACGTCGAGATCGGCACGACGCCGAGGGTTGAACTGGAGTTCACCATCGCAGGTCACCGTTACCGGGTGACGCGATCGCCCTCCTACGTCGCACCCAAGAAGGGCGGAGGAACCACCCAGAAGGCGGCGTCGGCGACGTTGGTCCGCCTCGAACCCGACGGAACCGAGACCGTGCTCGGCTCAAAGCAGACCGACGTCAACCATGAGATCCAGTCGTTGGTCGGACTCAATCATCTTCAGTTCAGTCAGGTCATGTTGTTGCCCCAGGGCCGCTTCGAGCAGGTGTTGCGAGCCAAGTCCGACGAACGTCAGAAGTTGCTCGACACCCTCTTCGACACCTCGCTGTACGCGAGTGCCACGCAGTGGCTCGAAGCGCGAGCAGGAGAGCAACGCAAGATCCTCGAGGGCGCGGGCCGAGACCTCGAAGCCGTAATGCAGCAGGCCCTCGACCTTCGAACCGCGCTGCTTCAGCGCGAGGACCAGTTAGATCTCAGCGAGCCCGACGACTCGGGGCCCGACATCACCTGGCTCACCAACGTCGTTCACGAGGTCGACCAGGCCGCGACACTCGCGGTCGCCGACGCCGAGTCCGCCAGGGCCACCGAGGCCACGGCCGCCAGCATGCTGACCGACGCCAAGCTGACGCTCAGCCAGTGGGATCAGGCCGACCGGGCACGCAGCAACCTCCGCCAGCTCGCCGCAGCGCAGCCCGAGATCGATCAACTCGAGGTTCGACTCGCCGAGTTCGACGCCGCAAACGCCATCGCGGTTCCGCTTCGCGACGAGCACAACGCGAAGCGGCGCCTCGACACTGCCTGGCAACGACTCACCGAAGCGGTCGCCACCATCCGCACGGCACTCGATGAGGCAACCGTCCTTGACGAGGGTTTCGCGACGCTCTCGATCGACACCGCCGTCGACATCGCGAACTTCGAGGCCGGTCGAGTCGAGCCGTTTCATCAGCAGGTCTCCTCGATCGTCGCAATCGCTCGCGCTGGGCTCGAACAGCGGGCTCGGTTGAGTGCCGAACTCGAACAGGCGAACGCTGCACGAACGCACACGGCTCAGGAACTCGCGGATGCCGAACAGCGCGAACGCTCGACTATCGACACGATCTCCGACCTTGAGCAGCGTCACCGGGAACTGAGCGCACAGCTCGACACCGAAAGCGAGGTCGCCGCCCAACTCGAGCTACGACAGGCGGACCTGAGTCGCCTCGAAGCGCAACTTGGTGCCGCCAAGTCGATCGCCCGACTCGAGCAGCAGCGCCAGACCGCCGAGTCCACTCGTCAGGCGGCGGTCGACGCCCATCAGGCCGCGGTCGACGACGCTCAGGCATTGCGCGGGCGCTATTTCGACGGAATCGCGGCGGTGCTCGCCGCGTCGCTCACAGACGGAGAGCCCTGTTCGGTATGCGGTTCGCTCGATCACCCGTCGGTCGCGCAATCGAGCGACGATGCGGTCCGGCCCGACGATCTCGAAGCGGCCGACGGGGTCGTGGAAACACTCGCCGCCGAACGTGAGCAGGCCACGACCGTCGTGTCACAGCTCACCACCAAGATCGCCGAACAACGCGGCATCCTCGGCGAGGTATCCGAAGCGTCGTCGTCCGTCGAGGTGCTCTCCGACCGGCGAGCGGACCTTGAGGCCTCCGTTCAGGCCGCCGAGCGGGCGGGAGGCACCGCAACACGCGTCCAACGCGAACTCCAGGAGGTGGACGGCAGCCTGATAGCCGCCCGAGCGGAGCGCGCCGAGGCGACGGCGCTGCGAGCGGAACTCGCGGGGCGTCAAGCCACCGAAGGCGACCAGATCGCCCAGGCACAGGCGGCCCTGGATCAGCTCGGCGACATGGGAGGCCTCGATGCAACCCGGGCACAGCAGTTGCTCATCGGCGTCGACACCGCATCGCACGCACTTCGCAGTGCGGCGACGCAACACCGCGACGCAGCGAGCGAGCTCGATCGCGCCCGCATCGACGCGGAAAATGCCGTGCGGGGCTCGACCTTCGCCGACCGTGCCACCCCAACCGCGATCCTGTCGGCATATCAGCGCGAGGGCGGCGACCGCGACGTTTGGTTTGCCCGGATCAACGACCACCACCATGGCCTCGATTCCGCGACCGAACTGCTCGCCCATGACTGGGTGACCGCACTGCCCCAGCAGCGCCCCTCCGTCGCCGACGCCGAAAGCGCAGCGCGTTTCGCCACCGACGCCTCGCGGCGCGCCTCCACCAGAGAAACGCACCTGAAGGCTGCACGCGACGACCTGCGCAAGCTGTCAGAACGATTCGACACCCAACTCGCCCAGTACGAGGTTCAACGATCGACGGTCGAGTTGTTGAGCCACGTCGCCGATCGGGTCGCAGGCAAGCGCAAGCCCCGTGTCTCGCTACAGCGTTGGGTGCTTCGCAGCTATCTCGAAGAGATCTGCGAGTACGCCAACCAACGCCTTGTGACGATGACCTCAGGGCGCTTTCGCCTTGAGGTGCGCGAGACTCCGACCTCGGGCAACAGCCAAGCCGGACTCGACCTCGACGTGTTTGATGCCCACACCGGCCAGACCCGCAATGTCACCACGTTGTCGGGGGGTGAGACGTTTCAAGCGTCGTTGGCACTCGCGCTCGGTGTCGCCGACACGGTCTCGGCCCACCACGGTGGAATTCGACTCGACGCGCTGTTCGTCGACGAAGGGTTCGGGTCGCTCGACCCCGAGTCGTTGCAACTGGCGATGGACGAACTCGACCGCCTCCGCGAGGGTGGGCGCATGGTCGGTTTGATCAGCCACGTCGGAGCGCTTCGCGAGCGGATCGGTTTCGGCGTCGAGGTCATCGCGACGCCGAAGGGGTCGCTGGCCCGCCTGGGAGAAATCACCCCGGTCTGAGCGCGCTCGACCGCTCGGCCTGGCAGCGTCGGCGAGGCGACACACGCCGGGTGCGTCAGTCCGCTGAACGGTCCGCCACGATGTGGGCGGCCGTCGCCGCCGCGGCCGACACGGTCAACACCGACGGCCACGCGCCGATCTTCTTCGCCAGCGGATGCGAACCGCCGAAGCCAACGAGATATACCGCGAGCAACAGCAACGCCTTAGCGGTGCCCACCGACTTCACCCAACTGCGAAACGCCGTCACCCCACCCACAGCGAGGACGATCCCGCCGAGTTCACGCTTCTTCGTTTCCCGGGCGACAAGGTATCCGCCGACCAGTGAGGCGGCGACGATGGGTGCAGTGCGAGCCATCTCGTGAGCCTACCCACGCCCCGCGACCCTGCCGGGTCACGTCCGTTGCGGACTCCACGGAGCGGGCCGTGCGGCGCCTAGCCGCCACACAGACCTACAGGCGGATGAGCTTCTGCTCACCCATGCCAAAGAACCCGTCGAGTTCCAACCGGGCCGTACCGGTGTCGATCGCTCCTTCGAACCATCCGTACGGCGCGTAGTACTCGGCGAGGCACCGTCGAGGGCCGAGGTGCAGCGAGTTCCGCACGGTCGGGGTGAACGTCACGTCCACTGCGCCCGAACGATCGCGGGCGTGCCATTTTCCCCACGGCCCGTTCGGCCGTTCGACGGTGATCGCGGGAAGACGGTGGACCGCGTTGGCGATCCACAGCGCGTTCTCGTTGAACACTTCCCGATCCCGAACCTGATTGGCGGTGAGGTTGAACCCCTCGATGAGTCCCGTCGGACTCCTTCGAACCGCGGTCAGCCAGTCGTAGCGCTGGGGTCGGGGGTACTCGCCGTGATGATCGTCGATGATCAGGAAGCCGCGGTCTTCGGCCAGTCCGATTTCGTCAGAACCGACCCGAACCGACGCGTCGAAGGGCATCATCGTCTTGTGCGAGTACAACGCGCGGCCATCGGCGAAGGGGTGGACGATGACCAGGTGCCCGGCGTCGTTCGCACCCCACCGTCCAACACCGTGGAGTTCGAGCGGCGCAAGGTCGCCTCGACCGGGATGGGTTGCGTCGATGCGCACGACGCCGTCGTCGAACTCGTTCGTGAACGTGACGGAGAATCCACCGGCATGACCGTGAGAGCGCGTGCCGGAAAGCCCATGGGCGACCGCCGGGACCCAGCCCGGCACCAGCTTCTGCCAGCGCTGAATCGTCGCGGCGGCTTTGTTCACCACCAGCACCTGCAACAGGCCGGACACCTTCGCGGTGTACACGGCACCAAGAATGAACGTGTCGTCGTCGCCCGCCTGAAACGCCTGCCACTCCTTGGTCCGCAGGCCACGCAGCGCCCGACGCACCGGGCTCGAGCCCGCCGCGTCCAACAGGTTCACCACGGGAATCGCCGCGCCGTACGTACCGAACCGATAGCTCCCGTCGATCACCACCGCTGGCGGAGGTGCCACCGGATCGGGCGGCAACGACGGGTTCACGGTCGCGACGGCGTCGGCATTCATCGAGCCACCCTATCGAACCACCTCGCGGGAACGCCGCGTCGGCCGACCCCTCCGACATCGCCGACAGGCCTCGAAAACGGACGAAACCCCCGTGTTTACGGGGGTTTCCGTGAGCCCAAGAGGAGAATCGAACTCCTGACCTATTCATTACGAGTGAATTGCTCTACCGACTGAGCTACTTGGGCGTCGGCCGACCAAGATACCAGCACCCACCGCGGACGCGGCAAAGCCGTTCCGGGCGAGACGCGATCCCGGGTGATCAGCACACCGCGACGAACGTGAATCCCCGATCGCGCAGCCCCTGGATGATCCACGGCAGCGCCAGAATCGTGGCGGTTCGATCGCCGCCGCCGTCGTGCATCAGGACCACGCTGCGATCCTGCGCCCCGTTCAGCACTCGACCGACGATCGTGAACCAGTCCGGCTTTTCCCAATCGAGGGTGTCGATCGACCACATGGCGGTCGCTAATCCCTTTGAGGCGACGAGGTCGAGGACGTACTGGTCGTAGCTGCCGTACGGCGGACGGAAGCAACGCACCGTTCCCGGCCCAGTGATCGCTTCCAGCTGGTCGATCGACCCGACGATCTGGTCGATCTGCGTGCCGGGGTCGGCGTCGGCGAGCTTCACATGATTCTTCGTGTGAACCCCGAGGCGAAAGCCGTCGGCCTGCATCTGACGAACGAGATCGGCCCGCTGCTGCGACTGTGGTGTGAGCTGGAAAAAGGTCGCCGGAACTCCGTAGAGCTTCAACAGGTTCACGATCTGTGTCGTGTACTGGCTTGGACCATCGTCGAAGGTGAGCGCCACGACCGGCCCCATCGGGGCCAGCGACTCGTCCGCCACCAAGTCGCGAAACATCGACCCCGGAGCCGGCACCCCGTTGGGCAGCCACGCCGCGGCCGGGCGAACGACCGGGGGCTTCATCGGGGCTCCATTCGGCCCCAACACCGTCGGCACCGGAGGTGGCTGCCAAATCGTCACCGGGGCCGTGTCCGGGGGCGTCACCGGTGTCGTGTCGGTCACGATCGTGGTCGTATCTTCAACGGCGGTCGATGTCGTTTCGATCGTGGCGACGGTGGTCGACACGCGCTGAATCGAACCGTCATCGATGACGTCGGCACGAGTCGTTCCGGTGCACGCAGCGAGCAGGGCCGAAACCCCGAAGACGCCCGCCGTGAGAACTCCATACCGACGCACACTGCTCAATGCCGAGGTGCGACGCATAACAGAAATTCTACGTGTGTCCGCCGACATCTTCGGCGCGGCCGGGGAATTTGCCTGCCGCCCGCAGCACCCCACGTCGGCACCGTCGCGGCTTGGACACGGTGCCATCTCAGATGATGCCGCGGCCGCGGAGTGCCTCGAGTTCGCCGTCTTCGAGGCCGAGCACCTCGGCGAACACCTCGTCGGTGTGTTGACCGAGCTCAGGGCCCACCCAGCGCACGGCGCCGGGGGTGTCCGACAGCTTCGGCACGACGTTGTGCATCGCGAAGTCGCCGAGCAGCGGGTGGGCCAGCGTTACGATCGCCTGGCGCGCGGCGAAATGAGCGTCCGCCAACATGTCGGGGGCGGTGTAGATCTTGCCGTTCGGCACCCCGAACTCGTTGAGCACTTCCTCGAGCCGTGCCGAGGTCAGGGTGCGGGTCCACTCCGCGATCAATCCGTCGAGCAGTTCCTGGTTCTGTCCGCGGGCGTTGTGCGTGGCGAAACGCTCGTCCTCGGCGAGATCATCACGACCCATCGCCGCTGCCAGCCGGCGCCATACGGTGTCCTGATTGCCGCTGATCAGATGCTCACCGTCCGAAGTCGGATAGGCGTTGGCGGGAGCGACGTTCGGCAGAATCGACCCGGTTCGCGGTCGCACGTACCCGGCGACCGTGTACTCGGGAATCAGCGACTCCATCACCCCGAGCACCGCCTCGTACAGCGCTGAATCCACGATCTGACCTCGACCGGTGTTGTGGCGATGATGGACCGCCACCAGCGTCCCGACGCACGCGAAGATCGCCGCAAGCGTGTCGCCGATCGAGATGCCGGCACGAGCCGGAGGGCGGTCGGGTTCGCCGATGACCGCTCGAAGCCCGCCCATCGCCTCGCCGATCGCACCATAACCGGGGCGATCGGCATACGGTCCGGTCTGGCCGTATCCCGAAACACGAACGACGATGAGTTCGGGTCTCGTCGCCCGCAGATCCTCCGGATCCAGCCCCCACTTCTCCAGCGTTCCCGGCCTGAAGTTCTCGATCAGGATGTCGGCCTCGCCGATCAACTGCCTCGCAAGCTCCTGCCCCTCGGCCTCGCGCAGATTCAGGGTGACCGAGCGCTTGTTGCGTGCCACGACGGGCCACCACAACGACGCTCCTTGCGCCTTTTCGCGCCCCCACTCTCGCATCGGATCACCGGTTGCCGGGGCCTCGATCTTGATGACGTCGGCACCGAAGTCCGCAAGGAGTTGTCCGCAGAAGGGCCCGGCGAGCAGCTGTCCCATTTCGATGACCCGAAGATCGCTCAGCGGTCCGTTCACCCGTGTGTCCTCCGATGCCGTGCTCCGGCCTGACGCTCAACGCGACGACCAACGATACGTCGCGCGACATGACACAGCAGGGCGCAACGAAACGACACCGCTCCCACACGGCCGTAGTCGGTCTGCTGAACTGGCGCCATGACGAGCGCGTACGGAACCGAGGCCATCTGGGACATCTTCGACGAGTCGATCGTCACGTTCACCGGCCCCGACGGATCGTCGGTCCGCTACGGCTCCGATGCCAACCCGTACCCCGAGCCGCTCTTCGGAATCACCGCCTGGAATCCGGGCGAGGAACGACCACACGAAGAAAACGTCGCAGCAAATGAGCGCCTCAAAGCCCACCTCACACAAAGCGCCATTCGATTCGTCGACGCCGAGGGCGCCTCGCCCGATGGCACCTGGAACGAGCCGGGCTACGTGCTGATCGGCACCGACCGGGCGACCGCCGTCGCGGTCGCCCGTGAATTCGGGCAGCTCGCGATCCACGAGATGGCCAACGGGGTGCTTCGCGTGGTCAAATCCGCCGGCAACTCCGACACCACGACGTAGGACCCCGCATCCCATGGCAACGAACGTTCTCGACAGCACTCACCCCACGATCGACCCCGACCGGCCGACCCGAACCCATGCCACGATCGGCGAGGAATGGCAGATCATCTACTCACAGGGCGGGATCGTGATGTCGACCATGCTTCGTGCCGCAACACGGGTTCTCGCTCGGCCCGACCTTCAGCTCTCCGCCATGTCGGCGACGTTCATCAAGCCGGTACCGATGGGCGACGTGGTGATCGACGTCGAGGTTCTGCGCAGCGGGCGCAATGGCGCCCAGACATCGATTGAGCTGCGCGACGCAACAAGTGCCGCCAACGGTGATGGTCCCAACACCGTGATCACCGCCGTCTTCATCGCCGCCGACGACAACGCGCCAACCGTGCGCTCGCTCAGTTGCCCTCCCGAGCTTCTCGGCACGCCAACCCCCGAACACGTCGCCGCCACGGCGCCACGAGAACAGGCGTTTCTGGAGCGCACCGACTGGGTCCTCACCCCCGAACAGCCCGATGATACGAACCGGCAATTGATGTGGTTTCGCTTTCACGAGGCCCCGCTCACCGACGACGGAACGTGGGAGCGTTCCACCCTCGTCGTTCCGGCCGACACCCTCGGCACCGCCATTCACTCGGCGATGATGGCGAAGGGCGACCGCGAGGTGTTTTCGGTGTCGTTGCAGATCACCGTGCAGTTCCACGCCGATGCCCACGGCGAGTGGGTCGGTGTCGACTCATCGGTCTGGGACATCTCCAACGGTCTCGCATCAGGGCCGGCGTCGTTGTGGGACACCGACGGAACCTTGGTCGCCACCGTCACCCAGACCGCCAAGCTACGCCTCGAGTGGTAGCGGGCTAACGGCGCGGAAGCTGCAGGAACAGCGCCTGAATCGCGAGTTCCTCGTTCGCGTTGTACACCAGTCGTTCGGTGAACTCGCCAACGAGTTCGGCAGCGGCGACGAATGCGTCGGGGGCCGTCGCGGCGTCGCGGCGATACCCCTCCATCAGCGCCGCAAGACCGGCTCGAAGCTCGTCGCTGCGCACCCGACGCTGCTCGCGTTTGTGACGCGCCTCGACCTCAGCCTGTTGCGACTTGCGTAACCCCAACCGTTCGGCCTGTTCGGCGAGCTTGGTCAGTTCTCGGCTGTGCAGCTCCGCGAGCGGTTCGAGCACCTCATCGACGCGGCCGATGACCTCCGACGCGAGCTTGGCGGCGGTCGCTCCGGTTCCGTCGAGTCGGCCCGGAAGATCGATCCAGAACTGTCGCCGGGCAACCACCAGCGGATCGGTGGCCAACAGCCGCGCGCGGTCGATGTTTCCCGCGGCGCCCGCGGCCGCGGCGTCGGCCACGTCGCCGCTCACCCCGTCGCGTCGCAGACACTCCGCGATCAGCGCGGTCGACAGGATCGGAAACTCGAAGGTGACACAGCGCGACGCGATCGTCACCAGATCCGGCGGCACCTCGTCGGCCAACACGATGAACACCGTCCCCGACGGAGGTTCCTCGATCGATTTCAACAGGATCGGGGCAGCCGTGCTCACCAGGTGAAAGTCGACGAGGACGATCACCTGCAGGTCGCCCTCGGGCGGACGCATCTGCGCCTGACGCACGATCTCGCGCGCCTGATCCGCCGAGATCGACGCCCCCGTTCGCTCGACGAAGCGAATCGCCGGGTGGTGCTCTGCCTTCGCGAGCGCGCAATGCCTGGCGATGTCGACGGAGTCGGCGCCGCCGCTCAACAGTTCGGCGGCGAATGCACGGGCCGCGGCGCGGGTCCCGACCCCGGCAGCGCCCACGAACAGATACGCATGAGTTGGATCGGCCGCGGCGCGGCGCAGTTGTGCGACGAGTTGGTCCTGGCCGACGACTTCGCTCCACAGGTCATCGAGGTCGTCGGAGGTCGCCTCCATGCCGGTCGTCATTGCGTCACCATCGGCAGTCGGGCCACCGCATCCCAGATCTGTTCGGCCACCTCGTCGATCGACCGGCTCCCGTCGATGACCACCCAGCGCGACGGGTCCTCGTTCGCCTGGGCCAGGAACCCCCGGCGAACCCGTTCATGAAAGTCGGCACCCGCCTGCTCGAAGCGGTCGAGTTCGCGCTGCAGGCGGGCCGACGCCGTGTCGAGATCGATGTCGATCAACACGACCAGGTCCGGCAACAGCGCGGCGGTCGCCCACTCGCTGATTTCAGCGACCTTCTGCGCGTCGAGGCCTCGCCCGTAGCCCTGGTAGGCCACCGAACTGTAGAGATAGCGGTCGCAGATCACCCCCACCCCCGACGCCAGGGTCGGACCGATGAGTTCGCTCGCGTGTTGCGCACGATCCGCCGCCATGAGCAACGCCTCGCAGCGGTCACTCAATTCGGCATTGTCCACGTCCAACAGGATCGAACGCAGCCTGGCCCCGATCGCGGTGCCGCCCGGTTGGCGGGTCACGATGGCTTCGATTCCGACACGATCGGCCAGTCGCTCCCGCAACAGGGCCGCCTGGGTGGTCTTGCCGCCTCCCTCTCCACCCTCGAAGACGATGAACGGCGCTGTGCGGTCCACACGGCCGGTTCCGCCGGTGGCGGTCGAGGACATCAGAACGGCTCGTCGCCGTCCGCAGCGATGAACGCGTCCGCCACCGCTTTCGGAGTGACCGCCGCGGTCGGCGACTTCTTGGCCGCGGCCTTCTTCGCCGGAGCCTTCTTCGCCGCGGTCTTCTTGGCTGGAGCCTTCTTGGCCGCGGTCTTTTTCGCGCCGGCCTTTTTCGCCGGAGCCTTCCTGGCGGAGGCCTTCTTGGCCGGATCCTTGCCCGCGGCGATGTCCTTTTCGCGACGATCGGCCAGTAACTCCATGGCGCGTTCGACCGTCAACTCCTCGACGCTGTCACCCTTGCGAAGCGAGGCATTCGTGATCCCGTCGGTGACATAGGGGCCGAACCGACCGTCCTTGCACAGGATCGGACGCTCAGAATCCGGGTCTTTGCCCAGGTCCTTCAACGGTCCCTTCACCGCCTGGCCGCGGCGCCGCTTCGGTTCGGCCAGAATCCGCAGCGCCTCATCCAGGGTGATGGTGAGCAGCATCTCCTCGTTTTCGATCGTACGGCTGTCGGTGTCCTTTTTGATGTAGGGCCCGAACTTGCCGTTCTGAGCGGTGATCTCGACCCCGTCCGCCGGGTCGACACCCAGCACTCGCGGCAGACTCAGCAGCTCCAAGGCGTCATCGAGGCTCACCCGTTCGAGCGTCATCGTCTGGAACAACGACGCCATCTTCGGCTTCTCGCCGGTCTCGTCGTCGTGGTCGCCAAGCTGCACGTACGGACCGAAGCGACCGTTCTTCACGTAGATCGGCTTGCCGGTCGCCGGATCATCGCCGAGCTTGCGCTCCTTGGGCGTGTTCAACAGCTCGACGGCCTTGTCGGGGGTGAGTTCGTCGGGGGCGAGATCGTCGGGAATGTTCGCCGTATCGTCGCCGCGCTGGATGTAGGCCCCATAACGCCCCACACGGGCGACGATGAGCTCGCCGTTGGCATCCGCTCCGATCGGAATCGAGTTCACCGCCCGAGCGTCGATGTGTTCGATGTCGGTGACCATGTGCTTGAGCCCGGGACGGTCGCTGTCGACCCCATCGCCGAAGTAGAACGAACTCAGCCACGGTGCCGAGGAGGCGTCTCCGGTGGCGATCCGGTCGAGATCGTCCTCCATGTGTGCGGTCAGCGCGTAGTCGACCAGATCCGGGAAGTGCTGCTCCAGCAGGGTCACCACCGCGAACGCCGTGAACGACGGCACGAGCGCGGAGCCCTTCTTGCGCACATAGCCGCGGTCCTGGATCGTCGAGATCGTCGACGCGTACGTCGAGGGCCGGCCGATGCCGAGCTCCTCGAGACGCTTCACCAACGAGGCTTCGGTGTAACGGGCGGGTGGCTGGGTCTCGTGGCCCTTGGCGTCGAGTTCGGTGCTGCGCGCACCGTCGCCCTCGGCCATGTCGGGCAGGATGCGTTCCTGATCTTCGAGTTCCGCATCCGGGTCATCCGCTCCCTCCACGTACGCCCGAAGGAACCCCGGGAACAGAATCGTCTTGCCGCTCGCCGCGAAGCGGGCACGACGACCGTCGCTCGCGTCGACGTCGATGCGCACCTGCATGCTCTCGCCGCGGGCGTCGGTCATCTGCGAGGCGATCGTGCGCTGCCAGATGAGTTCGTACAGACGGAACTCCTGGGTGCCGAGAACGGAGCGCACCTCCTCGGGGCTGCGGAAGGTGTCGCCCGCGGGCCGGATCGCCTCGTGGGCCTCCTGGGCGTTCTTCGACTTCTTCGCATACACCCGGGGGGAGTCGGGCAGGTAGGCCTCGCCGTACTTGGAGGCGATGAGACTTCGCGCCGCGTTGATCGCCGTTTCCGACAACGTCGTGGAGTCGGTACGCATGTAGGTGATGAAGCCGTTCTCATACAGGCGCTGGGCCAGCGACATCGTCTGGCTCGAACTGAACCTCAGCTTGCGGCCCGCCTCCTGTTGGAGTGTGGAGGTCATGAACGGTGCGTACGGCTTGCGGGTGTACGGCTTGCGTTCGACCGACGCGATCGTCGCAGGGCGACCCTCGAGCGCCGCCCGCAGCGCGCCTGCGGATTCCTCGTCGAGCAGGACCGCACCGTCTCGGGTCAGGCTGCCGGTCTCGTCGAAATCGCGTCCGGTCGCGACGCGCAACGAATCGACCTCGATGAGGTTCGCTCCGAAGGGGGTCGTGTCCTTGCCTGCACCGGTGAGCTGGAAGGTTGCGGACAGATCCCAGTAGCTCGCCGTGCGAAAGCGCATACGTTCGCGTTCGCGTTCGACCACGATTCGTGTCGCGACCGACTGCACGCGCCCAGCGGAGAGCCGCGGCATGACCTTCTTCCACAGCACGGGGCTGACCTCGTAGCCGTAGAGCCGGTCGAAGATGCGCCGCGCCTCCTGGGCGTCGACGAGGCTGCGGTTCAGGTCGCGGGGATTTTCGATCGCGCTTTGGATGGCGTCGGGGGTGATCTCGTGAAAGACCATGCGCCGCACCGGCACTTTCGGCTTGAGCACCTCGAGCAGGTGCCAGGCAATCGCTTCCCCCTCGCGATCCTCATCGGTCGCGAGATAGAGCTCGTCGGCGTCCTTCAGAAGGTCCTTGAGTCGCTTGACCTGCTCCTTCTTGTTCGGCGAGACGATGTAGAGCGGCTTGAACCCGTCGTCGGGGTCGACCCCCAGCTTTGCGAGCACCGTTCCCTTGTACGCCGCCGGAACCTCTGCCGCCTTCGAGGGCAGATCGCGGATGTGCCCAACCGACGACTCCACGACGTACTCGTCGCCGAGAAATCGCGAAATGGTACGTGCTTTGGCAGGAGACTCGACGATGACGAGGGGTTGGCCCATGGGCTTCACTCAATATCCCGATTCCCGGGTATGTCAAACACCCTCGCGAGATCGGGAGAACGATTAGTCCCGGGACGGGTACGAAATCCGAACCGGTGCGACCGCTACGGTGGCTCCAACGTCGTGAGGAGATGGCATGGATTTTCAGCTCAGCCCAACCGCCACCGCGCTGCAGGAACGGCTGCTCGAGTTCATGGACGACAAGGTCTACCCGGCCGAGGCGACCTACCACGACCAGATGGCGAACCTCGATCCCCACGACCACCCACCGGTCATCGAGGACCTCAAGGCCGAAGCGAAGGCGCGCGGGTTGTGGAACCTGTTCCTTCCCCACAAGACCCAGTGGACCGACGGTCTGTCCAACCTCGACTACGCCCCGCTCGCAGAGATCACCGGGCGGTCGATGCACCTTGCGCCCGAGGCGCTGAACTGCTCCGCACCCGACACCGGAAACATGGAACTGCTCACCATGTTCGGCACCGACGCCCAAAAAGAAGAGTGGTTGCAACCCCTCCTCAACGGTGAAATCCGCTCGGCCTTCGCGATGACCGAACCCGACGTCGCCAGTTCCGATGCCACCAACATCGAGTTGTCGATCACCCGGGACGGCGACTCCTACGTGCTCAATGGCCACAAGTGGTGGACCTCGGGTGCGATGTCTCCCCGCTGCACACTGTTCATCGTGATGGGAAAGACCGATCCCACCGCAGCGAAGCATCTGCAGCAGTCGATGATCCTGGTGCCCCGCGACACCCGCGGCGTCACGGTCGTTCGCAACCTGGAGGTCTTCGGCTACACCGACCGTGAGGGGCACGCCGAGGTGCACTTCGACAACGTCCGTGTTCCGGCCACCAACCTGCTGCACACCGAAGGGTCGGGGTTCATGATGGCCCAGGCCCGCCTCGGCCCCGGGCGCATTCACCATTGCATGCGTGCCATCGGTATCGCCGAACGGGCCCTGGAACTGATGTGCCGACGCGTCACCCAGCGGGTCGCGTTCGGCCGGCCGCTGGCCGAACAGGGCGTGATTCGCGAATGGATCGCCGATTCGCGCATGGAGATCGAACAGGCGCGCCTCCTCACGCTGAAGGCGGCGTGGCTGATGGACACCGTCGGCAACCGCGGGGCGGCGATCGAGATCTCCTCTATCAAAGTCGTGGCACCCAACGTCGCGCTGCGCGTCGTCGATCGGGCCATCCAGGCCCACGGTGGCGGCGGGGTCAGCAGCGACTTCCCGCTCGCGGCCATGTATGCCGGCCTGCGCACGCTGCGCCTGGCGGATGGCCCCGACGAGGTCCACCGCCGACAGGTCGCACGAACCGAACTCGGTAAGTACTCCTAGCCCATGGACGCTATGTCGCAGCGCATCACCGGACTCAGTTCAACCGAGGTCAGCGAACGCATCGCCGCCGGACTCGTCAACGAGGTGCCCCCGGCCCCGAGTCGAACCATCCCCGAGATCATCCGTGCCAACGTGTTCACCCGGTTCAACGCGCTGATCGCACTGCTCGCAGCCATCGTCATCGCTGCGGGATCACCGATCGACGCCATGTTCAGCGGCGTGATCGTCGCGAACATCTTCATCGGGATTTTCCAGGAGGTCCGCGCCAAGCGAACCCTCGACCGGCTCGCGCTCCTCAACGCGCCCCACGCCCACCTTCTACGCGACGGAGAGGTGCGAGATCACCCGGTCAACGACATCGTGCTCGACGACGTCATCGAATTGCGGCCCGGCGGCCAGATCGTGGCGGACTGCGTGCTCGTGGACTGCGACGGCCTCGAAATCGATGAATCGATGCTGACGGGCGAAAGCGACGCCGTCGTCAAAGGGACCGGCGACGAACTGTTGTCGGGATCCTTCGTCGTGACCGGATCCGGCTACGCACGCGTCACCAAGGTCGGCAAGGACGCCTACGCGGCGCGGCTCGCCGAGGAGGCGCGCCGCTTCACCCTCGCCAACTCCGAACTGCGAGCCTCCATCGAACAGATCGTCACCTGGGTGTCGTGGGCCCTCATCCCGGCCGCGATCGGCTTGGTGTGGTCGCAGATGCGCAGCAACGACGACATCCGGGCCGCCCTCGTCGCCATGGTCGCCGGTCTCGTCGGCATGGTGCCCGAAGGCCTGTTGTTGTTGACCTCGGTGGCGTTCTTCGTCGGCGTCGTTCGTCTCGCCCGCCGGCGCACGCTGGTGCAGGAACTGCCGGCGGTGGAGATCCTGGCGCGGGTCGACGTCGTGTGTCTCGACAAAACCGGCACGATCACTGAGGGGACGATGGTCGTCGATTCCGTCACCGCGCTCGGCGGCCACGACGATGAACTCGGATCCCTCGCGCTCACGGCGATCGCTCACTCCGACCCGAACCCGAACGCCACCCAACAAGCGCTCATCGAACGGTTCTCCGAGCCGTTGGCTTCGGGGTGGGAACGACTCGACGGCGTACCGTTCTCCTCAGCGCGCAAATGGAGTGCCAACCGGTTCGAGGGCCAGGGATGGTGGGTGCTCGGAGCGGCCGAGATGATCCTCGACGACGCAAAGCTCGCCGGGGTCAGCGAGCAGATCGAGGCGGCCTCCGGTAACGGTTTGCGGATTCTGTTGCTGGCACACACCGACTCGCCCGTGTCCTCGGACCGGGCCCTGCCCGGTGACATCGTCGCGGTCGCGCTGGTTTCGCTCATCGACAAGATCCGACCCGACGCCGCGGAGACGCTGCGGTATTTCGCCGATCAGGGCGTCACCCTCAAGGTCATCTCCGGCGACAACCCGACCACGGTGGGTGCGGTTGCTGAACGAGCGGGGCTTGAGGTCGACAACCACCTCGTCGACGCCCGAACTTTGCCGGATTCCGATGGAACCGACGACGAGTTCGCCGATCTCGTCGAGGCCGGAACGGTGTTCGGTCGAGTGACACCTCACCAAAAACGCGCCATGGTCACCGCGTTGCAACGCCGCGACCACATCGTGGCGATGACCGGCGACGGGGTGAACGACGTCTTGGCTCTGAAAGATGCCGACTGCGGTATCGCGATGGCCTCGGGATCCGAGGCCACTCGTGCAGTCGCTCAGGTCGTCTTGTTGGACTCGTCGTTCTCGGGCCTTCCCGCCGTCGTCGCCGAGGGCCGTCGGGTCATCAACAACCTTCAGCGAGTCGCCTCGTTGTACCTGACCAAGACCACCTACGCCGTGATCTTCGCGTTCGTCACCGGCATCTTCGCGATGGACTTTCCGTTCCTGCCTCGACACCTGACGCTGATCAGTTCACTCTGCATCGGAATTCCCTCGTTCTTTCTGGCCCTCGCACCCAACACGGCTCGCGTGCAGGGCAATTTCCTGCGCCGCGTCGGTTGGGACTCCGTACCGATGGGAATCCTCTGCGCGGCCGCCACGATGGCCGCGTTCGTCATCATGCGTTCAACAACTGGCACCACCCTGGAGGAACAACAGACCGCGGCGACGCTCACGCTTGCGGGATGCTCACTGTTGGTTCTCGTGAGAAACGCACGACCGATTCGCGGCTGGAAGCTCGGGTTGATCGCGACGATGGGGTTGGGCGTCGTGGCGGCGTTCACGACTCCGCTCGGCAAGGAGTACTTTCAACTCACCCTGCCAGCGGCAGAATCGGTGTGGATCTGTCTGGCGATCGTTGGCCTGACGGGTTTGGCCATGTCCATCGTTCACCGAGTTGTGGATGTCGATTCCCGCGTGCTCGAACACCCAGGTCGGTAAACCACGAGGCGCACCGTCGTGCCCCCGTCGGTGTTCACGAAATGCGCCTCGTCCGCTAGCGCCTCGATCAACGGCAACCCGAACCCGCCCTCGCGAGAAAGTTCCGGGTCGGTGTGGATGTCGAGGTGGGCCGGGCGTTCGAACCCACCAGCGCTGTCGGCGACGCTGAACTCGAAGCGATCGGAAAACAACATGCACCGGACGCAGATCTTGTCGCCGACCTCCGCGCGACGTTGGGCACGCAGCGCATTGGTCACCGCCTCTGAAGCCATCAGCCGCAGATCGTCGAGGTGTTGCTGATCCATCCAATCGGCTTTGCCGGCAACGTCGGTGATGAAGCGACGCGCCGTGGCGACAAAGCTGCTCTCCGCTGGGATCATCAACTCGACGAACTGCTCATCGGTCACGGCGCCAGAACCTCCCCCGGGTCCGCAGACTGCACCGAAGGGGCGGTCAACGGGAGGATTTCGTCCAGGCGGCATCTCGTCATCAGCCGCTGCACCGGTGGCGAGGTGACGATTCGGACCTCGCCGTCGCGATCCCACACCCGTCGCACCGCCCCGATGGTGACCCCCAGACCCGTGGAGTCCATGAAGTCGCATTCGCTGAGGTCGATCTCGAGGGGTTTGGCGCCGGCGACCGCATCGTGAAGTTCGCGTCGGTACAGCGGCAGTGCGGCGAGATCGACATCCCCGGTGACCAACACCGAGGTCCATCGTCCGCGATCGACGCTTCGGACCCGAAAGTGCACGCTTCCAGGCTACCCACGACGTCGCTGTCTTTTGCTACACCAAACACAGCATTTACATAAATAACTCCGGCGAATCACTCCTTCCTGACCGTGAATCGCTCGGTCAACGTGACATCCCCGACGAATCGACCCACGACCGCCAAACCGGTGGGAGACCGGTACGTCGCGGAAACGGTGATCAACTCACCGGCCGCGGCAGTGCCGCTCACCTCGACCCGCAGGCGTGATCGGTCGAGGTGGCGCTCATGAAGCGCCGCCTCGACCGGGTCGTCGTCGACCATCGCCGCTCTCGCAGCCGCTCGGGTGGCGGCGGTCAACGACGCCGCATCACGAGCGACGAGCAGGATCTGCAACACGATCAGGATTCCCAGAATCAGCACCGGAAGGACCAGCGCCATCTCGACCGTTGCCTGACCACGCTGGCCGCGCCGTGCACGCGTCACGATGCGCCGCCTCCGATGAGGCACGACAACCGACCGCTCATCCGCCCACGAGATTTCGCATCCTCGCGAAGGCGGCGGAGAACAACGCGGTGATCGTGCCGCCACCGTCGCCCGCGAGATAGGCGATCACCACACCCACCATCACCGTCACCGCGACGAGTATCAGCGCGTACTCGACGGTGCTTTGGCCCCGTTGGTCGGTCGCGGCGCGCCACGCGACGCACCGGAGACGACGCGACCACGACGCCGAACAATGAGGTTGATTCAACATAACTGACTCCCGAATGTGCAGGACGACGGCAGCGAGGGCTGCGATTGCGCTACCCGGTGGCCGTTCACGGCTCCCAGGACAGCGACTGAAGGCTCACCACGAGCAACGGCACCACGCTCAGCGCCACAAACGACGGCAAGGCACAGACGACGAGCGGCACCAAGAGGCGCACCGGAAGGCGCCGAGCAGCGGCCAGCGCCTCGTGACGACGCCGGGATCGCAGCGAGTCGCTCCGATTGGACAACCGCTCGCTCAGCGCTGATCCACTCACCAGGCTCACGTTGATCAGGGCCGACAGCGCCCGTCGATCATCGCCCCCCTCGGCCCCCCACACATCGAGCGCGCGATCGATGCTGGGTTGTCGGCGCAGCTCGCGACCAAGCGGCGCCGCCCACGACATGGCGGTGGTCGCCCGTTCCACCGCGGTTGCCACCGTCGACCCTGCGGCACACGACAACGCGACGAGGTCGATCCACTCACTGAGCGCGTCGAGCTCCTCGAGTTCACGGCGCCGGCGACGAGCGCTAGTGCGCAGGCGCGGCCCGATATCGCTCACCACCGACCGCGCTGGCCGTTCGACAAGCACACGGCGCACTCGCGACCCTGCATGCGCCGGTTCTCGGCCTGACGCCACCGGCAACGGCGAAAGCCGCTCGACCGTCGACTGCCGCCGCACCCGCACTCGCCGGACACCCTCGACGACGACCAGTACCCACGCGAGCGTCACCACCGACGCGGCCCCGAGCGCGCCAAGGTGCGTCATCGTCCCGCTCCAGCGATCATCGAACGCATCCAGAGCCAACCGCATGCGTTCCAGGCGGTTGCCCCGGCAGCGAGCACGACCCCGGTTGAGGTGGTGAACAAGAACGCAAGGGTTCCCGGTTCAATGGCTCCGAGCGCCGCGACTCCCGCGACGGGAAGCAAGGTCATCATCAGTGCCGACATCCTCGCCTGGGCACTTGCCGACACCAACTCGTCGTCGAGTTCGGTTCGCGACCTCAACACCGACGCGCACCGATCCAGGGCCCGAACGCCGTCTGCCCCGCCGTCGGCGACCGCTTCGAGTACGGCTGCCACCATTCGCCGCTCTCGTGGTGCCTCATCGACCCAGTGCTGAACCGCGTCGCCGACCGTGCGCCCCGACTCGAGGCCGTGACGCAGCCTCGCGCAGGTCGGCGACGGGACCGCCATCAGTGCGGCACGCAGCGTCCCCTCGGCGGCCAAGGCGATCGCCAACTGTTCGCACACATCGATCAATGCCGCCAGTTCCGCTCGACGTCGACGACGACCCGCGCCTGGCAACCATCGGAGCCCCGCCGACCGCGTTGCGACGCGGCGGGGAGAGACCGACGGTAGCCCCGCCAGCGAGCCGGGGTGCAGTTCATGAGGTAGGCCCGCGGCCACGGGTTGGCGACGAGGTCGGCGCTGGGCGCGAAGCGCATCTCGTACTGCGATCACGAGGACCGACACGGTGATGAGCAGTGCTGGACCTCGGAGGTGTTCCATCATCGGTCGACCTGCCAGATCGCCTCGACGCCGGCAGCGTCGGAGTGGTCATCGACGACCCGATGCAGCGAGGAGATGCGCCGGTTCTCTCCGTGCCGTTCAACGCCGATCAGGAAGTCGAACGCCGAGCGCACCTGTGCCCGAATGACGTGATGTGGCAGGCCGGCATCGCCCATGGCCACGAAGGTTTCGAGGCGTTGAAGTGCGCCGGCGGCCGATGCTGCGTGACAGGTCGCCAGCGATCCTCGATGGCCCGACGCCAGCGCCCACACCATGTCGAGGGCCTCGGCACCACGCACCTCGCCCAACACGATGCGGTCCGGTCGCAATCGGAGTGACGCCGCCACCAGATCGCGCAACGTGACCGCCCCGCGCCCTTCGGAGTTCGCCGGTCGACACTCGAGCGCGACCACGTGCGGATGATCGATGCACAACTCGGCGGCGTCCTCGATGGTGAACACCCGCTCCGAGTGGGGGATCAGCGACGCCATCTCCGCCAGCAATGTCGTCTTGCCGGCCCCGGTAGCGCCGAACACCAAAACGTTGCGGCGCGCCGCTACGAGTTCTTCCACGGCGGTGGTGATCGTCGCGACGCTGAACGACTCGAGCGTGATGGCGCGTTCCACTCGGCGACGTAATGCCACCACCGGGCCATGCACCGCGAGCGGGCTGAGCACCGCCGAGATCCGCGTCCCGTCTCGTAGGCGCGCATCGCCGATCGGGTGACTTCGATCGAGGCTTCGTCCGGTTCGGTGAAAGACCCCTTGCAGGAGTCGGTCGATGTCGGTCGAGGTGAGCGACACCGAGGTGGGAACCAGACGACCCGAACGTTCCACCCATGCCGGACCGGGACCGTTGATCAACACGTCGGAGACGTCGGGGTCTGCGAGGAGCTCGAGAAGCGGACCGACACCTTCGAGGGTGGATCGAAGGCGCTCCACCTCGCCGCGCACCGCATCGTCGGTGGCGAGCGGTGCCTGCTGTCGAACCAGCCTGAGAAGCTGGGTGTCGATCGCCTCCCCCGGCGACTGCGCGACACATTCGCGCACCCATGCGTCGTCGAGCGGGATCATGGCGCCACCAGATCGGCGAGTTGACGATTCAACAACCGCGGGACCCGACGCACCATCGAGCCGGAGTCGATGGCGCGGGCGACCGCCGGGTGAACATCGACATCGACGACCTCCGACGCCGCAAGCAGGCGCGAGACGTCGAGTCGATCGAGGGATCGCCCGTTCTCCCGGATGAGCGCCACCCGCCCGATCGACAGGTCGAGTTGAACCGCCCGATGAAGCGCCAGGTAGCACGCCCTGGTCACAAACACGCTCGTCGGCAGCGCCGCAAGCTTGCGACGTATCGGTTCGATCGGGGTCCGGACCGAGTCGACACAGCCGACGTCGACAACGACGAACGTCTGAGTCGAGCTGAGTGCATCGATCAGGTCGTCGGCGCGGGAACGCTCCCATTTGTGCGACGACCCGATCCCCACGAGCTCGACTCCGACATCGGAGACCCGCGTCGCCAGACGTTCCAGCGCCTCGGGCGAGCCCGAGCTGCTCGCGAGCCAATCCGTGACGCCGACCATCGGCTCGGCAATCCCCGCCGCGGCAGGGAGATCGCCGTCGAGGTCGATCAACAAGCAACGGCCGTCCAAACGCGCGACGCGAGCCGCAAGGGCGAGTGAGAGGGTGGTACAGCCCACGCCGGCTTTCGCCGACCACACGGGAACCAACATGTCGAGGAACTCCGGAATTGGCGCACGCGCCGTGACGAACCGGAGGGGAAGAGCCCTCGAACCTATCGAGCGAATTCCAGACCGTAAGGGGGTGAACCTACCCAGCCTCCGCGGCCGCGCCGTGCTGCACCGACCGAGCCGCGCTCACTGCGCCCCGACCTCGATCAGACCTCGAGCAGGTCGCGCGCCCCGGTATCCGAGGACGGATGGCGAAGCTTCGACATCGCACGGGCCTCGATCTGGCGAATCCGCTCGCGGGTGAGGTTGAAATGCTCCCCGACGTCTTCGAGGGTTCGTGCCTCACCGCGGTCGAGTCCGTAGCGCAGCTTGAGAATCTCGCGTTCGCGATCGTCGAGCGGAGACAACAAACGCGAGACCTCCTCGGGCAGCATCGAGGTCGCCGCCGCGTCGAACGGCGAGGTCGCCCCGCGGTCCTCGACCACATCGCCGAGTTCCGCATCGCCGTCTTCGCGCAACGGCTCCGACAACGACAACGGTTCCGAGGCGAATCGCAGTGCCTCGGTCACCTTGTCCTCGGGCAGCTCGACCTCAGCTGCCAACTCCGCCAGGGTTGCGGGTCGGCCGTATTTCAGTTCGAGGCGTGCTCGTGCCTTCTGTACGCGGGTCAGCGTGTCGCCCGCGTGCACGGGAAGGCGAATCGTCCGCCCCGTATTGGCGATGCCTCGAGTGATCGCCTGGCGAATCCACCACGTGGCATAGGTCGAGAACTTGAACCCCTTGCGCCAGTCGAATTTCTCGACCGCGTGCATCAGCCCGAGATTGCCTTCCTGAATGAGGTCCAACAGCGGCAAACCCGACGCCTGATACTTCTTGGCGATCGACACCACCAATCGCAGGTTGGACTGGACGAAGGCCCGTTCGGCCTCCTGGCCGGAACGCACGGCGCGCCGTAACTCCCGGCGCTTCGCGGCGGTCACCTTGACGGTTGGGTCTTCGAGTTCGGCGGCCGCCGCCGTCCCCTGTTCGATCGCCTTGGCCAGGCGAACCTCGTCATCTTTCGTGAGCAACGGATACTGACCGATATCGGTCAGATACAGCCGCACCAGGTCTTCTTCGTCGCGATCGATACGGTCCTTCGCCACGGTGAGTCCCTTCCTTCCACTCGTCCGCCCCGTGTCGGAGCGGTGGAACGAAACGCACTTTCACGATACGAACCGCGTCAAGTGGCGGCCCGAATCCGGCGCACCCGAATCGACGCCGAACCATTCGACATCCAACGAGTCGTTCCGATGAACAAGAAGAACCTTCGACAACCGCCGAACATTCCTTGAGGGGCCGATGATCGGCTCAGGTCGCCGTCAGCGGTCCGAACTCGAGGCGATGCGCATTCAACCTCGTGACCAGACCTTCACCCGCGCGGAGGTCGTCGGAATCCTGCGTCGCCGACGACGCCACCATCGAGGCGGTCGCCAGATCGGCGCTGAGGTCGTCGATGACAAACCCCACCGTGCGAATGACCGCAGCGTCCGCCACCGGCGACCGCCCGGCCCGATACGCGACATAGGACCCCAGCAGTTGCGGCAGCACCCATCGGGCGTACGCACCGAACCATGCTGCCCGCGAGATGTCATCGGCATCGTCGAGCGCTTCCACCACCGCGACCGCTGCTCGCGTCCCGACCGTTTGGGCTGCCGGCGACAGATCGCGCACGGTCGGCATGCGTTCCGCAAGCATCTCGCCATGCCACGCGTGGTGTTCGGACAGATCCGCGCACAGCAGTTTCAACTCGTGATTCTCGATATGTGGCACCGCGGATCCAAGCAGGCGATGCAACTCGAGTTCCCAATAGCGCAACGAACCCAACGCGACCGCCGACTCGGCGATCGTGAATCCGCCAGACGACTCGATCTTCAACGTGTCTCCTTCACCCGTCGCGCTGCCCACACTAGTGCCGGGCCTCTACGGCGCCGCTACCCCGACGGTGATCGACACGACCGAGCCTCGGGGAAGACGAACGGCGGGCGCGGTTCCTTGGACCGTGACACGTCCAGCCAGTGAACTCCCCGGCGGAACCTCGCTCGTGACGACCTGCGCAACGAGTCCCGCGTCGCGAATCATCTCCTCGGCGGAGCTGCGCAACAGCCCCGTGAGGTACGGCACCGGTCGCATGTCCTGAGCTACCGACACCGTGATATCCACCGGGGTGTCGCGCGCCAGCCCGGTGCCCGGAGCTACACCCAACTCGACGATCGTTCCCGGGGCGAGTTCAGGACGTGCGACCTCGGTGATTTTTCCAACCATCAACCCGGCTCGTCCGATCGCCACCAGCCCCTGTTCGATCGGCTGATTGACGATCTCGGGCACGATTCGCGGCGCGGGTCCGGCCGACACGGTGAGGCGGAGTTTCGTGGTGGGTCCGACCCGCGAGCCCTCTGACGGCATCGACTCGATGACCTCACCGTCGGGGATCGTCTCGTCATGCACGTCGTTGATTTCCAACGCGACCTCGACTCCGCCGAGCGAGATCAACGCATCTTCGACCTGAAGCCCGACGATGGACGGAACCGTCCAACCGAGTGGTCCGTCGCTCACCAAGATGGTGATGAGGTCCCCCTGATCCGCTTTGTACCCGGCGGTCGGGCGTTGGCCGATGACCTCGCCTTTGGGCTTGTCCTCGTTGGGCTGATACAACACCGTCACTGTGAAGCCGGTGTCTTCGAGTCTGGCCGTTGCATCAGCCAACGAAAGCGCTTCGACCGACGGCACGGCGAGCCGTGGGAGCTGGACGTCCTCAGCGCCGACCAGGGAGTCGGTGAATCCCCACAGCGCCAGGGCCATCGCCGCGACGACCGCTGCCAATACCGCGGCAAACCGCAGTCGCGTACGGCGCTCATCGACGATCTCAGGCCGGCCGACGGCCGAACGGGGCTCAACTTCGCGTACCGTCACGTGAGAGTTCATGGGCCCCCCGGAATCGTTTCGACGGGTGCGACGGGAATGGTCGTGGTCGTGGTCGTGGTCGTCGGAGGTTGGGTGGTCGGCGGCACCGTGGTCAGCGGCACCGTCGTCGGAGGCGGTAGCGCTCGCTTCACCGTGATCGTCACCACCTCCCCCGGGCGCAACACCGTGCCCGAAGCCGGCACCTGACTACTGACGGTGCCGGTACCTGGATCGCCGAACGGGACGAGTTCGCTCACTTCACCGACGACGAACCCAGCCGCGGTCAGCGTCTTGACCGCGTCGGCCTGGGCGCGGCCCAGCACGCTCGGCACCGGACCCGCCGGTTTGCCGCTCGAAACCACGAGACTGACCGGCGCATCCCGTTCGAGTTCCACACCGACCGCCGGGTCGGTTGCGATGACCGCCCCCGAACGAACATCAAGACTGTCCTGATAGGTCACGGTTCCGATCGCAAGCCCGGCGCGCCCCAAGAGGAACGCCGCACCATTGAGGGTCATGCCGGGAACTGCGGGCACCGCACGAATCTCCGGACCCGTCGACACCGTCAGTGTCACTTTCTGGCCGCTCTGCACGATCGTCCCGACACTCGGTACCACCGAAATCGTCCGATCGGCGTCGATCTCCTCACTCAGCTGCTCCACCTCGACCACCTTGAGATCAAGGCTCTTGAGTTGCGTCACCGCATCGCCTCGCTTCGCTCCGATGATGTCCGGCACCGGAACAAACGCCGGCCCGCGACTCACGGTGAGAACCACGATTCCGCCCCGTTTGACGGTCTCGGAGGGCGCCGGCTCCTGACGAGCCACACTGCCGACCGGGACCTCCGCGTCGTACGCGAACTCCACCTCACCTGCGAGTCGATCACGGGTGAGTTGCACCAACGCCTTTTGTTGGGTGAGGCCTCGCACGTCGGGCACGGCGACTTCGAGAAACCGACCCGCCAGCAGATCGAATGGATTCAAGCTCGGAGAAAACGTGAACAACACGGTGCTCAACAACGCGAATGCGAGCGCCCCGACGACCGCGACCGTTCCGGTCCGGCCCGGGAGATCATTCGACGTTCGGTTCATCAATTCGCTTCACCAGCTCGGTCGTCACACCCACGAACAGTCGGGCCGCGGGTCGCGGCGACGCCGCGAACCGCTCCCCTCGATCACGGAGACCCGGCCACCGTGGTCGAGGTCGTCGCCGGGGTGGAACTCGTGGTCGTGGTCGCCGCCGCGCTGGCGACGCCGATCGTGATCGTCACGGTGCTGTCGGCGCCGACATCGGTTCCTTCGCTCGGCGACACCTCAACGACACGCCCATTGTTCGCGTCACCAGCAGGAAGTTGCCGCGTCCTCGACGACACTCGCAACCCGAGTGCAGTGATTTCAGCGCGGGCGTCGGCCTCGAGCGAACCGACCACATCGGGGACCTTCACAGGTGCCCGCCCCTCGGAAACCACGAGGTTGATCGTGGCGTTCTTGGCGGCCTGCCCAGCAGGGTCGGTGCGAATCACCCGGTCCTTGGCGACGTCGTTGGATGGCTCGGTGGTCGTGGTGCCGACGACGAACCCGGCATCGCTGAGCGCCCGACGCGCCTCGTTGACGGTCCGGTTCGAAACGTCGGGGATGTCGACGGGGGCGGGACCGGCGCTGACCTGCAATTCGATCAACGCTCCCGGCTGCACAAGTTCGCCTTCGGTCGGAGTCGCTGCCACCACGGTTCCGACGGCGGCATCGTTCGCGACGTCGGTGACGTTGGATTTCAACTCCGCCGCCGTCAATGCCGCCTGCGCCTCCGCCACCGGCAGCCCGATGATCTTGGGCACCTCGATGCCATCGGGTCCGCTACTCACGAACAAGGTGACGTCCGAACCCTTCTCCGCCATCGTTTCGCCAGCGGGGTCGGTGCGAATGACGATGTCTTCGAGAACGTCGTTTGAGGCTTCGCGTTGAATGACCGGGTTGAACCCCGCCGCTTTCAACAGCTCGACCGCTTCCTGTTCGGTCCTGGTCGCGACATTCGGAACCGCGACTTCCTCCACGTCGGATCGCGAGGACCACACGACCCAGGTGATGAGCCCACCGAGCACCAACAACAACACCACGACCGACGCGATGAACGCCTTGTTCTTCGTGCCAGTGTCTTCGGGCTCCTCGTCGGGATACCACTCCTGGTCCTGGGGGACCGGCTCGTGGGAACCGTCGCGGAGATCTACCACCGGAGGCTGGCCGACCACGGTCGCCTCACCGGCGTTCGGGGTCGTCCCAGCGGCCAGCCCGGCCGCCGCGCCAGCGGCCGCTGCCACGGCCGGGCCGGCAAATTCCTGTTCGGCCACCGTGATCTGCCCGTCGAGGAACCGGCGCAAGTCGGCGCGGACGTCCTCAGCCGAGCGGTACCGCTGTTCGGGCTTCTTCGCGAGCAACTTCAGGATTACCGACTCGAGACCGGCGGGAACACCACTCACGAATTGACTGGGGCGCGGCGGCCACTCCTGGACGTGCTTGTAGGCGATCGCTACCGGTGAATCACCGACAAACGGCGGTCGACCACACAACATCTCGTACAGCACGACACCAAGCGAATACAGGTCGCTTCGCTCGTCCACGGCGAAGCCCTGCGCCTGCTCCGGCGAGAAGTACGTCGCGGTGCCCATCACCGACCCCGCCTGGGTGAGGTCGTCGGTCGGAGACGACAGCGCACGGGCGATCCCGAAGTCGGTGACCTTCGCTGCACCGCTCGTCGACAGCAGCACATTTCCGGGCTTCACGTCGCGGTGGACCACTCCCCGCGAATGCGCGGCCCCGAGCGCGCCCGCCACCTCGAACGCGATCTCCACGGCGCGGCGCGGCTGCAGCGGGCCGTTCGAGCGGATCACCTCGGCGAGGGATTGTCCCTCCACGTACTCCATCACGATGTAGTACGTGCCCGACTCCGCGCCCCAGTCGTAGACACCCACGATGTTGGGGTGCGACAGGTTGGCCGCGGCCTGGGCCTCGCGCCGGAAGCGTTCGACGAATGCCGGGTCGGTGGCGTATTCCGGAAACAGGATCTTGACGGCGACGGGCCGATCGAGCGCCTGGTCGCGCGCCAAAAAGACCTCCGCCATTCCGCCTCGGGCGAGACGGCGGTGTACTTCGTATCGACCGCCGAGAACGACCGGTGCGGGATTCGCCGTGGGATCGGATTCAGTCATGGGAGCCTCAGGTTAGTGAGCGAACTTCTGGTGAACGCGGCACCGCCACAGCGCCGCGACGGATCGGTGGTCGGGGTCATCAGTCTCCCCCCTCGCCGATCGGGGGGTTCGGGGTGGTGCCGGCCTGCGCACCGAGTGCCGCCTCCATGACGGCCTTGGCGATCGGAGCAGCCACCTTGCCGCCGGTTTGCTCGCTGGCGCCCGGCTGGCCCTCGACCAACACGGCGACCGCAACGGACGGCGCCTGGTTCGGCGGCCCTGCATAGCCGATCACCCACGCATGCGACTTCGCGGGTGTGGTGCCAAGCTGTGCCGTACCGGTCTTTCCGCCGACGACCGCACCGGGAATATTCATAGCGGTCGCCGTACCTTGGGCGACCACACCCTGCATCGCACGGCGCAGGATCTCCGCCGTGGCGGGCGTCATCGATTCCTTCCACACCGACGGCTCCCAGGTCTCGACCGTCGCGCCGGTGCGATCGAGGATCCGATTCATCACATGCGGAGTCATCACCCGACCATCGTTGGCCACCGAGGCCGCGACAAGGGCCATCTGGAGCGGGGTGGCGGCCACCTCGTATTGGCCGATTGCCGACTGCGCCAACTGCGGCGTCTTTTCGTACAGGTCGGCCGCTCCCGGCTGAGCGCCCGACCCGATGCGCGCTCCGAAATCGGTGGGGAAAACCGAGCGAGCCGTGCCGGGCAGATCGATGGGCGCAGCCTCGTTAAAACCGAAGGATTCCGCGGCGGCGATCAGCGGTTGGGGCCCCATGAGTTCGGCACCGATTCGAGCGAATGGCGCGTTGCAGGACACCTCGAGAATCTCCAGCAGCGATCCACCGCAGCTCGATCCTCCGAAGTTGCTGATCGGCCGGGAGGTGAGTGGAGGCGTGTAGCTGGTCGTGACGGGAAAGTCCGGAGAGGTCTCGGTGATCTTGGCGGCGTCGAGGGCTCCGGCGGCGGTGACGATCTTGAAGGTCGAACCCGGGAAGAACCGTTCCCGAAACGTCCGGGCCAACAGCGGTTTGCCGGGAGCCGCATCAAGGGCTTCTTTGAAGGCCTTGGCCGCCTCGGCATCGTTGGTCGCCGTGAGGTTCGGGTTGTAGGTCGGATACGACCACATGGCGAGCACAGCGCCCGTCTGAGGGTTGATCGCGACGACCGAACCGTTACGAGTACCGAGCGCGGCACGCGCGGCCTCCTGCACCGAGGCCACCAGACTGAGCTCGACGGTTCCGACGTTGGGTGTCTCGTTGAACGGATCGAGAAAGCCACCGACACGAAAGTCGGTCGTGTTTCCCGACAGTTCGTCGGTGTAGCGGCGTTCAACCCCGTCGCTTCCGAACATCAGCGAATACGAGCCGACCACGTGTGCGTACAGGTCGTCGAAGGGGTAGGTGCGCTGGTAGAGAAACTTGCCGTCGGTCTCGACCGAGTGCGCGACCACCGTTCCGTCCGCCAGCACGATGTCGCCGCGGGGCCGGTCGAAGTCGCGGATCATCTCGCGGGTGTTGTCCTCACGCTTGTTGAGCTTCTTCGCGTCGAAGACCTGGATCTGGTTGAGGCGGGCGAACAACGCCACATAACAGACCATCAGCCCGGCGACGAGCTTGACGATCTGGCGATTCATCGTCGAGGTCCTCACACGCCGACCCCGATCGTCGTGGTGAGACCGAGGTCGGCCGCCCGGTCGTCCTCGGCGACCCGTTGCGCCTCTCGCGTCTCGGCCTCATCGGAGAGGCGCAACAACAATGCGATGAGCATCCAGTTGCTGACCAGCGAGGATCCGCCGTAACTCACAAAGGGCAACGTCAGCCCGGTCAGCGGCAACAGTCGGGTGACGCCCGCCATGATGATGAACGACTGAAAGCCGATCAGCGTGGTGAGTCCGACGGCCAACAACTTGTTGAACGGGTTCGTCGAACGCATGGCGATCCGAAATCCGCTGCCGATGATGGTGAGGAACAACACGATGACCGCCGTCGTGCCCAACAGGCCGAGTTCCTCACCCATGATGGCGAAGATGAAGTCACTTTCGGCCACCGGGACCCGATTGCCGAAGCCCTGACCGAACCCGACGCCGGTCACCCCGCCCCACGCAAAGGCGTAGGTGGCTTGGGCGATCTGGTAGCCAGAATCCAGCACGTCGTCCCATGGATTGAGCCACACGTCGACTCGGGTGCGGACGTGGCCGAAGGAGTTCCACGCGAACACCGCGCCCACGGCGAACAGCATCGAGCCGATCGCGACGTAGGAGATTCGGCCCGAGGCGATCCACAACACCGACATGAACAGGGCGAAGAACAACAGCGCTGAACCGAGGTCGCGTTCGAACACCATCACGACCAGACTCGTCCCCCAAGCGAGCACCACGGGGACCAGATGCTTGGGTTCGGGGATCATGAACGGTCCGACTTTGAACGTCGCGGTACCCAACAACTCGCGCCGTTCGACGAGGTAACCGGCAAAGAAGATGGCCAGTGCGAGCTTGGCGAACTCACCCGGCTGGAAGCTGATCGGACCCGCCCGCACCCAGATCCGCGCCCCGTAGATCGTGACCCCCAGGCCCGGCAACAGCGGCAGGATCAACAGGATCACGCCGACGAGGCCGACGGTGAATCGCAGGCCCTCCAGGGTGCGAACGCGCCGGATCACCGCCAGAACGCCGATGAACCCGACCACCCCGACGGCGGTCCAGCCCGCCTGTTGCGCCCCGAGGTCGGGGTCGAGACGCATGATGAACACATACCCCAAACCGTTCAGCAGCACCGCCGAGGGCAACAGCAACGCGTCCGCTCGCGGAGCGAGGCGGCGAACCCCGATATGCGCAGCAGCGAACAGGACGAAAACCCCCACCAGAAACGGAACCAGGTCGGCGGGCAACGCGCGGGACCGTCCGAGGCTGACGAGAACAAATGCTGCAGCGACGATCAGTCCGGCGAGCACCAACAGTCCCGCCTCGACCGAACGCGGCGTACGAATTCGAGCGGGCGCGCCGCCAGACGTTGGAACGCTCATCCGCTCGGTGCCGTCGCCTCGGGTGGAACGGTCTCGGACGCGACCGATTCAGGGGCCACCGACTCGGGCGCCGCGGTGGTGGAGGGCGACGAGGTCGTTGTGGTGGTCGTGGTGGTGGTGGTCGTGGTCGTTGCGTCGCGATACTGCTTGAGGATGTTGCCCGCCTCTTCGGAGGTCAGGTTGTCGATACCGTTGCGCACGCGATCCTGTTCGGCTCTCGGCAGATCGGCGACGAGCAGATCCTCATCCGGATTCTTTACCTTGGGACGAAACCACAGGAACGTCACGTCGCGGGGCCCCTGCCAGATGGCGACATACGGTCCATTCGCAGCAACCGAGTAGGTGTGTTTGTAGTACCAGTCCGTCGCCCCCAACGCGGCTCCCAACAGCGCGAGCACCGCAAGGACCATGGCGATGGTGCGCCAGGTCAAACGACGCGGCCGGGCGGCGGTCTTCGTCGGGGCATCGACCACCTCTGCGTCCGTTTCGGAGGGCTCCGACACCGGTGCCGCGGAGGGTGCCAGACCGGTCGGGGCGATCACGGTGGCCTGATCAGCGGTTTCCACCACCCCGCCACTCGGCAGTTCTGCAACCTCGAATCGCTCGATCGGGCGGCCGATCGGTTCGAGGACCTCGGGGGAGGTCGTCGACTCGGCGATGTCGGCGACCACGACGGTGATGTTGTCGCGACCGCCGCCGATGTTGGCCAGGGTGATCAGGCGACCACAGACCTCAACCGGGTCGTTGAATTGGCGGAGCGCGTCCTCGATCGTCTGCTCGGGAACCTCGTTGGTCAGCCCGTCGGAGCACAACACGATGCGATCGCCGTCTTGCACGGGGACCGTCCACGCGTCGACCAACACGTCCGCTTCGACCCCGAGCGCACGGGTGATGACGTTTTTTTGGGGATGCACTTCGGCCTGGGCCCGCGTCAGGCGGCCTTCGCGAACGAGGGCCTCGACGAAGCTGTGGTCTTCGGAGATCTGCCTCAGTTCGCCATCACGCAAGAGATAGATCCGAGAATCGCCAACGTTGACGGCAGCGATCTCTCCATCGCCGATGACCGCCGCCGCGCACAACGTGGTTCCCATTCCGGACAGTTGCAGGTCGCTCGACGCGTGTTCGAACACCGCGGCGTTTGCCGCATCGACCGCCGCGACCATCGCTGCTTCGTCGCGGCTGGAAAAGGCGAGCTGAAAGGTCGACAGCGCAAGCGCGGATGCAACCTCTCCGGCGCGGTGCCCGCCCATGCCATCGGCGACGGCGACGAGGTCGGCAGCGACCGCGTAGCTGTCCTCGTTCAGCGTTCGAAGCTGGCCGACATCGGTGGCCGCGCCCACGTTCAGACGCATCAGACGACCTCCAACACGACATTGCCCATCTGGATCTGGTCACCGAGGGAAAGCTCGACGATGCCGGTGACTCGAACCCGATTGATGTACGTGCCGTTGGTCGACCCAAGATCCTCCGCAAACCATCGACGACCGGTTGCGGTGATGCGCAGGTGCAACGTCGACATGAACGCGTCGTCGAACACCACGGCCGCGCTCCCCCCGCGTCCGAAGATCAGGTTGTCGGCGAGCGGGTAGTCGACGCCCGCCAAGTGAGGTGGGTCGATCACCCGCAAGGCATTCGGGGTGCCGAGACGTCGAGACGTCGTCGGCGAAACAGTCGGCTCCGGAGGCGGACTCGTCGTGATCGGCGCCGGCGGTGCACCAGCCCCGTCACCGGGTGCCGACCGAATCGCCTTCCTCGCCTTTCGCGACAGCTTGGGCGCAGGACCGTCGAATGGAGCCGGCACCGAATTCACCTCGGTCCAGATCGCTCGTAGCACCCGAAAGAAAAACAGGTAGAGCAGCACGAGGAAACAGAGCCGGAAGATCGTGAGCAACTGATCGGGCATCAGGCCCTCTCGTATCGGATCGTGGTCTGGCCGAAGGTGATGTCGTCGCCGTCGTTCAAGATGTGCTCAGCGACGCGACGACCGTTGACGAGTGTGCCGTTCGTCGACGCCAGGTCGACCACCGCGTAGCCGCCCTCCACCGGACGGATTTCCGCGTGACGCCTCGACGCGTTCTGGTCGCCGAGTTGCACCGTGCAGTCCGGAGAACGTCCCACCGAAACCGCTTCGACGCTGAGTGGCACCCGTTGCCCCCCAGGCAACAGCAGATGGGCCATGACGTCACCGGCATTCGGCTGACGAAACCTGGAGTCGATGCCGACCACTCCGGGACGTTGTTGCTCGTCCACCTCGAAGCTCACCGCGAGCGGACCCACGAATCGGTATCGCTCGTCCTTCGCGTGCTGCTTGAGCAGTGCCATCAACTCCCCGGACAGCGGGTCGACCATGTCGGCGAACTGCTCGTGATCCGATGGACTCACCACGACCAGGTAGCTGTTCGGTACCAATGTCTGACCGTTGACGCCCACCGTACGGGCGACGTCCATCTCCCGGACGAGCTTGCGGCCGATCTCGACGGGGCGAACCTCACTGCGAAAGACGCGGCCGAAGACGCCTTCCACACCGCGCTCGAGCTTTCGTTCGAAGTTCGACAACCCCACGGCGCGAAGGCTACTTGGCCACCATGTCGCGATCGGGCCACGACGGGAGGCCGATCTCAGCTACCACTTCCTCGTGAGCGCGGCTATTGTTGCGACGCTTACTCTTGCGGGAGTGGCGGAATTGGCAGACGCGCAGGATTCAGGTTCCTGTGTCCGAAAGGGCGTGGGGGTTCAAGTCCCCCCTCCCGCACCAGATGTTCGTTACATGAACTCAGACTGTTGAGAGTCGCCGAAGCCACGAGAGTGGGTCGGCGACTCTTGCATTTCAAGCCACCTCGGTGGCCGGTGACGCGCTCACTGAACTGCTCAGCGCCGAGCTTCTGAGCCTCGCTGGTCAACGCCTGCGGACTCGTCCCTGGGCACGTTCAGCGAGTGCCTCTGCGTTGTCAGCGATCAGTCGATGGCCTGAGCCCGGGTGCCGCCTTGCTGGTGCCATGTTGTGGTCGTTGAGGAACCTCGGTGACAGCTCATGGACTTCGGTCGCTGCGGTCGATGTCTGTCCCGCGGGACCGAACAGCGCGTAGCTGGATGCGCCAAAGGTTCGTGACGCGACGTAGGCCACACCATCGAGTCCTTCTTCAGCGAACGCGTCGGCCCACTGTTGGGGGTACAGATAGCTCACTGAGGTGTTGATCTCGCTGTTGAACCCGAAGGCCTGTGAGATCCGGGTGCCCTTCGCGAACGTGAGGTCCGCACATCGGTAGTCACGCTCGAGGGTGACTCGGACAGCGCAGTAGTTTGCGGCTTCCTCGGCTGTGATGTCGGGAACGATGTCGGGGTCGCCCGTTGGTTCTCTGTCACGCCACAGCGTTTCTGCGACGCAGGGTTCGGCGTCGTCGGCGAAGTAGCAGGTTCCTTCGGGTCGAGGAAGGACGAGGTTGAACCGGCCGTTGGCATCAGTGGCGAAGAACCACGGTTCCGCTGCAAATTCTCGTTTGGTGACGCGCCACAGCGCGGTGCCTTCGGCCAGCACCATCACTGGAAACTTCGAGATGTCGCGGTACGGGTCCCGTAACGTCACCGGCCGCTCCACGCAGCGATCTGACGCTGTGCGGCCGCGATGACCGCGTCGCTGTCGCCGTCATCGATCGCATCCCACGGGGCTCGGCCCTCGAGTTGTCGGTTAGGCGTCGCCAGCCAGCGCACAGCGCCACTGTGGCTGTTTGCTTCCACAAGGGAGGGTGCAAGATGCTCCACCGTCGGGTTCACCACGAGTCCGGACCCATCAACATCGAACTGCGCGAGGGGGTACACCCAACGGTTCGCAACGGTTGGCACCGCAAGCACCTTCGCGCCTTTGCGTCGCTTGTCCAACGCCTGGCGGGAGATACCCAACAGCTCACATGTGACCTTCGGGGTGAGCACTGCGCCAACGAGGCGTTCCCACTCGTCTGCCTCTGCGCCCCGGTCATGCTCGATCACGTCGCGCACCATCGTCTCGATGAGTTCGATCGTCTTCGGAGCCAGGCTGCGATCGGCGACGTCGTCGAGTGAAACCTCGACGACTTCACGAAGCGAGTCCGGTCGCTTGACGACCGAGCGCGAAGGAACGGCGCCCTTGCCCGCTGGAACCTTCCTCGGCTTGGCCTTCGGCTTCGGTGTCGTCATTGCAACCATGCCAACCAGTATGCCGAAGTAGTTGCAGGTACGGTAGGCGCAGTCAGGTGGCGGCCCGTGGCGCCACGTCGACCACCTCGACGTGGCGCCCGTGATGGAGGGGCACGATTCGGTACCCAGTGGTCGGAGCTGCACAGCTGATCGCCGATCTCATGACCTGACGGACTGCTTTCTACGGAGTCGGGAGTTCGTAGAAAGCGTTGACCGGCGGGCTGCTCGGCGACCCACTTGTTCGAGCGGTGGAGGAGGGGCGGCAAGCTCACGATGCCTTCGAACTTGTCGAGTTCAAGCTGCTCCACTCGTCGCAGATACTCCTCGAGGCGAAATGTAGTGAAGACCCTCGATTCCCACCTGCCGCTCCAGATGCGCAATCCGGAACTGTCGATCCACGCTCGGGCGGCGCATTGAGCTCGATCGGTGGTGTCTCGACCGGCGGTCGAGGAAGAGCCGCACGCTCAGGTCGTCGGTCATCGTGCGCTCCTCTTCGCGAGGCGGTCGGCCAGACGTTTCGTCGCAAGTGCTGCGACTCGCTGATTCGAATCGTCGGTCAACAGCTCGAGGAGGTCGGTGGCGAGTCGACGCCTGGCGATCTGGTATCGCACGGTGTCCCACTCGCTGTGGCGAATGAGCCACTCGATCTGCTCTCGGCCTGGTTCAGCGTTCTCGAGGAACGACAGCACCACGAGCGGGTCGTCGTCGCGGGTCAGCGCCCATTGGACTCTGGCGTCGACGCACAGGCGGTTCACGCTGATCGCGGCGCGAACGCTGGGCCGAGGGTCGGTGGCGCACACGGCGAGCAGCGCCGCAATGGACTCGACGTTGCCGGCAATGGCCGCCCGTTCGCCTTCCCGCAGGTTGGAGCGGACCTCCAACGCCCAGGCGATGGCCTGATCGCGGAGGCCGAGGTTGCCCGCTGTCTGGTGGAACGCGTTCGCGATGCTGTCGTTGACCAGGGTCAGCGGCGCCTGCGCCACCCAATCGGCGACCTCGTTGCGCAAGGCGAGAGCGACCGCCTCGACCTCCGGATCGTCGATATCGATGTCGAGGATTGCGTCGACGTCCCATGCCTCCACGTCGTGTTGACCGCTTCCGAAGCACTCCCCGACGTGTGAATTGTCGGTCCATGAGGCGTCGGCGTTCGATTCGTTGAAGTCGTTCATGGGATCCCCAGTCGTTGATGTCGTGATTCGGTGGTGCAGTTCCGGTCGGCCTGCAAGGAGCACTGAAACAGCACAACTCAGTTGTGTTAATACACAAAAGTGAGATGAACCGATAGATTGTTGAGATGGTTGCAAACGACGGCGAATCACCCACATCCACCCCTGGTTCGCACCCGTCAACCTCCGAACTCAAGGGGTACGGCAGGGCAGGCCTCGACCGCGTCGCCGCAGGTGAATGGCACCGCGCCGGCATCGACCACTACGCCGCAGAATGGCATCGCTCCGAAGGGCGTTCGCTCGAGGATGCGGTCCGAGTACAAACGGCCGAGCAACCGCCGAACGCCGAGCGGCGAGCGTCCTTGTCGACCTTCGACGAGTTGACCGGCGACGTGTTGGTCTCGCTGTCCGACATCGCCGACCTCGCCGAACGCGATCTGCCGACCGTTTCGCGGTGGTCGAAAGAAGAGGGCTTCCCGCGACCGGTCGTCGGCGGGCGCAGCCCGAGATTCGCCGCCGACGAGGCCATCGAATTCGTCACCCGGCGACGTGTTGATGGCGATGAATTTCGGCCAATCCACCGGTGGGCCTGGAGTCGCGCCGTTCTCGTCATGTCGAGCGACAACGACTCATTCGAGTTGGCGGCGGTACTCATAGCGCTCGCCGTGCAGCGCTCGCGCTCAGCGGGGGCCCAGCGTCTGCACACCGTCTACGAACACAGCACCGCTTCCAAACTCGTCCGGACGTTGAAGTCCTCATTGTCGGCGCTGCGAGACGTCGACGGATATGGCGACCTCGTCGGTGAGACCGGATCCATCGCACAGCGGCTCGCCGTGGTGCCCGCCGCGCTCGTGCGCCGCCTCGACGCCGGACTCGACGCCGGCCTCGATCCCGCGCCGCTACTCGACGATGCGCTCGAGTCGCTCAGCGGCGTCAACCGCTCAGGCCAGGCGAACATCACGTCTCACGAGCTCACCGACCTGATCGTCGAGTTGGGGGCGAGCACTACAGCCGGCCATCACGACGGGCCAATGGTCATCTCCGATCCATGCGTTGGGATCGGAGAGTTGCTGCTGTGGGCCTCACGACGTCATGGCGTGACGGCTGACATCGCGCTCTGCGCCAACGAACTGGATCCCGCCGTCGCGCGGGTGACCCGGATCCGGTTCTGGCTGCGGTCACTGCCGATCGAGCTTCGGGTTGGCGATGCCTTGAAGCAAACCGGGCACGCCGGAACCGCTGACGTCATACTCAGCGACCTGCCGACGACGGCTGGCAAACGCGACCTGTTCCGGTGGATCAGGACGGTCAACGAGACGCTGCGGCCGGGAGGGCGTGCCGTCATCGCAACGACATCGGCGATCCTGCCCGACTGGGGCAGCACCTTCCGGGGATCCGCTCTCGAACTCGGGTTCGGACGTCTGGAGGCGCTGGTGTTGTTGCCGGCTGCGGTGAAGACGGGGAGTCGTTTCGACCCGCTGATCGCGGTGCTTGGAACCAACCGGACCGCGTCTGCGGTGGTCATCGACCTCCGAGACGCCGGTTCGCAGCGCCCGAAGTCACGTCGCGACTGGTTCGATTCGGGCAGGATCGCCAAGTTGATCGACCAGTTCCGTGCCGGCACCCTCGACGAGGCCGCCGGTGTGCGCATCATCGGGGTCAACGATCTTCCTCTGGTCATGTTGCCGGTTGCGTTCACGACCTCCACTGGTGAGCACGTCCCAACCGACCGAGCGAAACAACTTGCCGCGAACCTGCTGAACGAACTCGCCGAACATCCTCAACGTCGTGCGATCGAGCGGGCGCTCACCGACGGCGGACTGCTCGACTGAGCCGAGAACCCTCCAGCTCAGCGCTGCGTCCGACACCGTCGATGACGGCGTGGTCGACGCCTTCGTGGCCCGAACCACCGATTGGAGATGCAATTCTGCATGTTAAGATGCAGTTGTGTCGAAGACCGTCCAAGTCCGAGACCTCGACGATGAGGTGTACGCGGCGCTCGCCCGACAGGCGGCCGAATTGCAGATGTCGGTTCCTGAGCTGTTGCGACGCGAGATCACACGGATCGCTGCGAGACCGTCGCTCACCGAATGGCTGAAGCGGACCGAGCGACGGCCCTGCGACATCCAGACACATGACGTCCTGGCCGCCCTCGACGAACTTCGAGGGCCGTGGCCCGGCGACCAAACATGAGCCTCAAGACTCCGCAGCTCCGGTTCCGTGATCGTCGTTGACGCAAGCGTGCTGTTCGAGGTCGTAGCGGACACCCCTCGGAGTCGTGACCTGCGAACCTTGCTCGCCGCCGGCGAAGCGCTCAGCGCTCCGCACCTCATCGACGCCGAGGTACTGGCGGTGATCCAGACTCACCTGCGCCGCGGCCACCTCGACCAGACCGCTGCGTCGCAGGCCGTCGACGATCTTCGCTCCTGGCCGGGAGAGCGTTGGAGCCACCGACTCCTGATGCCACGGGCCTGGGAGCTTCGCAACAACGTTCGAAGCTACGACGCTTTATACGTGGCACTCGCGGAGGCCCTCGACGCACCGCTCGTCACGCTCGATGCCCGACTCGCCGCTGCGCCCGGGCCGCTCTGTCGGATCATCGTTGCCGGCCAGTAGGTCGGCTCACCATCGCCGACAGCGTTCACCAGGCGTTCCAACAGCATCAGTGCGACACCGTCAGTGCGACACCGTCAGTGCGGCGGGGTCAGTGCGGCGGGTTCGGGGCATTCACCGCCGTGTGGCCATCCGGATCGAGCGGGGGGATCGGTGCCTTACGGCTGATCAACGCGAGGACCTCGGATTCCTCCTCGCTGCTCAACGGACCGTATTGCATGGTGAGCGTTCCTGAGGTTCCACAGGACGGACAAGTCGTCGGCACTACCACGGCCATATCCGACGGGTCGGAGGCCCCTTCGATCCGACTCGCTGCGTCTGCATCCACCAATTCGGCGGAGAACTCGCTGCGGCACTCGAAGCACAGCACCATGCCGCCCTTGCGCGCACCGAACTGCCCTACGAAGCCATGGCGGTCGAGGGCCTGTTCAACTTCGATCTGCGTTGCTCCGCTGAGGTTCTTCAACCCCGGGGCAGATGTCGTGTCGGAATTCGGTGCTGCGCTCATGGCTCCTCCATCCCCGCTCAGCCCACATCGTAGAGCCACCGACAAAGCAGAACCTGGACGGAATGATCGACACGAACGCGACGAATGTGTCGCCTGTCTCGATAGCATGCAGCCCACGTTGTCACCCGTACGGACCGAACGCTCACGTGTGCGAGCGGCCCGACCGGGACCTACGTCAACTTGAGGGGAGGACGAGTGAGCAATGCCACGACCAACGCAGCGCCGACCACGGCGTCACTCGCCGTCGAGTCGGTCAGCGTGAACTTCGGTGGCGTCATGGCTCTCACGGAGGTGAGCTTCGCCATCCCCGCGGGTCAGGTCTGCGGGTTGATCGGCGCCAACGGCGCCGGCAAAACCACGCTCTTCGACGTCATCAGCGGTGTTCGCGTTCCAAACGCGGGTCGTGTGCTGCTCGATGGGGTCGACATCACCCGTTGGTCGCCACATCGCCGGGCGCGTGCCGGAATGCGACGCACCTTTCAACGGCTGCAACTTTTCGGGTGGCTGACCATCGAGGAGAACCTCCTCGTGGCCACCGAATGGAAAGGCGGTGGCGGCGGGGTGCTCGCCGACCTGATCGCTGCGCCGACCCGGCGCCATCGCGAGCGCGAACGGCGCGAACGGGCCGGCCATGTCCTCGAACAGTGCGGCCTCGCCGATCTTCGCCATCGATCCGCGGCTGCGCTGCCCATCGGAACCGCTCGACTCGTCGAACTTGCCCGCACGCTGATGGACGAACCGTCGGTGCTGCTTTTGGACGAACCGACTTCGGGGCTCGATCACGCCGAGGCACAACGCTTCGGCGACCTCGTCGCTGAGGTCGCCGAACGAAACAACACTGCGGTCCTGCTCGTGGAACACGACGTTCCCTTTGTCATGAACCTCTGCTCCCGGGTGCTCGTATTGCACCTCGGCGAGCTCATTGCCGACGGCCTTCCCGACGAAGTCCGCAACGACCCCAAGGTGCACGATGCGTACCTCGGGACCACAACCTCGGTGTAGGCGTTCACAACGTCCGACGCGAGGCACCCAACCCGGCCCTTCGGCCGACCACTCCAGGAGACCACCACCCATGCTGAAACGAACCCACCGAATCGGCGCCGTCGCACTCAGCGCCGCGATGATGTTCATGGCCGCCTGCTCGGAATCGGTCGATGACACCGCATCATCGAACACGACCGCCAAGAACGACTCGACCGAGTCCACAGCGCCGCAGACGCGCACCACACGCGGCATCACCGATACCTCGATCAAGGTCGGCGGCGTCCAGTACGGCGTGTACTTCGGCGACGCATCGGTCGGTGTCGAAGCCCGGATCAAGGAGGCCAACGACGCCGGCGGGGTCCACGGCCGCACCCTCGAGTTCATCGGGGCCCAGGAGAACAACAACGACGCGACCAAAGACCTCGACCTGGTTCGCGCCCTCGTCGAACAAGACGAGGTCTTCGCGCTGTTGCCGGTGATGGCCGGAACGTTCGGGGCCACCGACTACATCGTCGACAACAACATCCCGACCTTCGGTTACGGCATCACGCCGGCGTTCTGCAACAACGAGATCGCCTTCGGTGTCACCGGATGTGTCACCAACCCGGACCTCACGGTCGGATCCAATGCGCTCGGCACCGTGCTGGCCGACTACTTCGACGGAGACACCAACAAGACGATCGCGTTCATCGGTGAGGACAACGATGCCGGGCGCGGCGGTCTGGCCCTGCTGGGCGCGTCGGTCGAGGACAAGGGATTCGAAATCGTCTATTCCGAGCCGGCGATGCCCGCACCGCCGGAACAGGTGGGTGACGTGAGCCCGTTCGTGTCAGCGTTGCTCGCCGAAGACCCCGACGTGATCTACCTGCAGGCGACCCTGTCCGGAACGAAGATCGCCGATGCGCTGCAACAGGCCGATTACGACGGTGTCATCATCTCGCCGTCGTTCAGCCCGCTGCTGCTCGGTCAACCCGGATATGAGGGCATTCTGATCAACACCCAGGTCGGCGTCGATCCGGAAATCGAAGGGCTCGCACACCTGCTCGAATCGGTGCACGCCATCAAGCCGGATCAGCAGCTGAGCCTGGCGCTGATCACCGGATACCTCGCTGCCGACATGTTCATCAAGGGTCTCGAGGAAACGGGTGAGGACCTGACGGTCGAGAACTTCCTGGCAACCATGAACGATGGGTTCACGTATTCAGTCGACGGTGTGGTCGGCGAGTCGACCTGGCCGGACAACCACTCCAAGCCGGTTCCATGCAGCGTCTTGACCAAGACCGAAAACGCCCAGTTCGTGCCGTTCCAAGCACTGCAGTGCGGCACCAACATCGACGTGAAGTGACCGTGATGCCCGACGACCCCACCCGCCGCCACAAGGGGGCGACGTGATCCAATTCTGGAGCCTCGTCATCGCCGGCGCCGTTTCCGGCGGCCTCTATGCCGTCATGGCATCGGGCTTGGTGTTGACCTATCAGGCGTCGGGCATCTTCAACGTAGGGCAGGGGGCGGTGGCCTTCGCCACCGCCCTCACCTACTTCCAACTGCATCAGCCGACCGAGGCGGGTGGCCTCGGCTGGCCGATCCTTCCCGCGGCGATCGTGTCGATCCTGATCGTCGCACCGCTGCTGGGCGTCGCGCTCGATTCGCTCATCTTTCGGCGTCTATCCGCTGCTCCCGAGGCCGCCCGGCTCGTCGGCACGGTCGGCATTCTGATCGCCCTGCCGGCGGCAGCGTTGTGGCTCATCGACGTCATCAACACCATCGTCGGCTCCGACATGGCCAACGTCGCCGGCGATGCCGGGATCGCCCCGCCCGGCATCGGACCGACTCCGGCTCGCACCTGGTCGCTCACCCGCGGGGTCGCCATCAACTCCGACCAACTCGCGGTCCTCATCCTGGCCGCCCTGGCGGCCGGCGGTCTGTGGTTCCTGTTGCGCCACACCCGATTCGGCCTCGAGACCCGCGCCGCGGTTGACCGGCCGACACTGGCCCGACTCCGCGGCATCGACACCGACCGCTCATCGCGAATCGTCTGGGCACTCAGCACCCTGCTCGCCGGTTGCGCGGGGGTGTTGATCGCCCCGTTGTTCGACCTGTCACAACACACGTTCCACACGATCGTGTTCATCTCGTTCACCGCAGCGGTGGCGGCGAGGCTGACCTCGGTCCCGTGGGCCTTCGTCGCCGGTATCGCCCTCGGCATCATCCAGAACCTCGTCTATGGCTACGCCCCGGCGGCTCTCACGTCGATCTCCGGATTCCGATCCTCGGTGCCATTCCTGTTGATGTTCGTGCTGTTGTTCTTCGTGCAGGGCCGCGGCCGGGAGGCCGGATCGGTTGCCGAGGAAGCACCTCGACCCGACCCGCGCGACGACCTCTCGCCGTGGCGCCGCCGACTCCCCTGGATCATCGCCGGCGTTCTGTTCACCTTCTACACGGTCGCGATCGCCACCCCGTACTGGACCGGGATCCTCACCCGAGGGCTGGTGTTCGCCCTCATCTTCTTGTCGTTCGTCGTCGTCACCGGCATCGGCGGCATGATCAACCTGGCCCAAGCCACCTTCGTCACCGTCGGCGGCTTCACCGTCGGGTTCCTGGTCAACCACCAGTGGCCATCCACCGTGCCAGTGCTGATGGACAACGGGCGCATCGTGTTCTGGGTTGCGGTCATCCTCGCCGTCGTCGTGACGGCCGCTGTCGGCATCCTCGTCGCCCTGCCGTCCATTCGACTCGGCGGCTTGACGTTGGCCCTTGCGACACTCGCACTCGCCTTCGTCGGCGACCGTCTTGTCTTCCAACTCGAAGGTGTTCGCAACGGTTCGCGAGGCTGGTCGGTGCGCAAGCCGGTCTACGGCCCGATCGACCTCAACGACGACAACACCCTGTTCCTCGTCGTACTGGTCATGGTCCTGGCCGTCGTCGGGCTCATCGGCAACCTTCAGCGTTCCGCGACCGGGCGCACGTTGTTGGCGATTCGATCCTCTGCGGTTGCCGCCGCAACCTCGGGCGTCGCGCCCATGCGGGCAAAGCTCATGCTCTTCGGGTTGTCGGCCGGACTCGCCGGATTCGCCGGAGCGTGGTTCGCCCTGGTCAACAGCCCGATGACCAACCTCAGCGCGCCGCCGCTGCTCGGCATGATCTGGCTTGCCGTCGCCGTCACCTTCGGTATCCGTCGCCCCGGCGGAGCCGTGATCGCCGGCATCGTGTACGCAGCGCTGCCGGTCGTACTCGCCGGCATCGGCGGGCGATGGACCGGCGCACCCTGGTCGTCGATTCCCGAGTCGGTACGTCACCTCATCGCCAACCCCGAACTCGCCGCGCTGATGTTCGGCCTCGGAGCCATCAGCCTGGCCCGCGAACCCGACGGCGCGCTCGCCGAGGTCGCCACCGCGATGCGTGAACGCCGACGCAGTCGGGCGGAGCGAGCGGCACCCTCACCGGGCGCTGACTCACAAGCCGCGACAACCGAGACAGCACGCGACGCAACGGAGACTGCACAGAAGGCTGCGAGTGGCGAGCCCGACCCGCGTTTGGCAGTCCAGGCCGACGACGCCGTCCTCGTCGTACGCAACGTCCATGCCGGATACGGCGATGTCGCAGTGCTGCACGGCGTTGACCTGGCGCTACGCCCAGGCTCAGTCGTCGCCGTGCTCGGACCAAACGGGGCCGGCAAGTCCACCCTGTGCGGGGTGATGAGTGGCACCGTCGCCGCGAGTTCGGGCAGCGTTGATTTCGACGGTGCTGACGTCACAGCTCAGGCTCCCCATCACCGCTCGGGTGCCGGGCTCGTGCTGGCTCCGGAAGCCCGCGGCGTGTTTCCCGGCCTCAGCGTCGACGACAACCTCGCCATCCGGTTGCGTACCGACGAGCAACGGCTCGCGGCAAAGCAGCGATTCCCCATCCTTGCTGAGCGTCACCGACAACTCGCCGGACTGTTGTCGGGCGGCGAGCAACAACAGTTGGCAATGGCCGTCGCGCTTGCGAATCCGCCGAAGGTGTTCATCGCCGACGAACCGGCGCTCGGACTCTCGCCCAAGGCATCACAGATCGTCTTCGACGCACTCGCAGAGCTTCGCGACCTCGGAACGGCGCTGGTCCTCGTCGAGGAGCAGGCCGGAGGAGCGCTGCGGCTGGCCGATCAGGTCGTGTTGATGGAACTTGGCCGGGTGGCGTGGCACGGTCCGGCCGACGAGGTGGACATCGGAAAGCTCGGCGCCTCCTACCTCGGCGCCTGAGCCTTCCACAGGATCCCACCCAAGCGGCCGCCGGGCGGTGTCGGTATGGCTCATGGCCCCGTGTCACCACAATGGCCCGGGCAAGGGGTATGCGGTGTGGCCGCCAGCACGGCCGAGTGGGCGGGTGAACCTCTGATGGGGACATGTGACTGATCGTCGTTTCGTAAGGTGGATGACGGTGAACGCGCCGCGGACAGCCTTCCTTCCCGCAACCCGAATGGAAGGAGCCACAGTGAGCACACCAGAGGACGTCGATGTCTGGATCCGACTCGATGTCGGTAAGGAAAGACGCTTCCGCGAGGACGGCGAATCGCTGTTTGCAGGGTCAGTCACAAACGATCAGGCCAACTTCATCGCTGTGATCAACGAGCCCAGAGCACGGCGTTGCGGGGTTGCGGGGTTGGTGATCGACCAGCCGGGTCGGATCGCGCAACTCCCAATCGCGGTGGCGAACCGGCATCATCCTCGCCATACCCGCAACATCGAGCCCTACCGGGCGCCTGCGACACCGCCAGCAACGAGACCGCCCCGATCGCTGCCTGAACCCCTCGACAACAACTGGGACACCCCAGTCCCTGACAATGCCGGACGACTTCTCGACACGCTCAGGACGATCCTTCCTGGCTCAGATTTTCCGACGCTGGAGAACTCCAAGGTACGTTCAGGAACCTTCTGCGACGGCCATCACCAACTCGTGTCGGCAGGCTCGAAGTTGCTCCAGTCGCTCAATCGCTAGTACCCGTTCACTCATGTTGACAATCGAGTCTCGAAACATAGCTCCGACTACGTATCCGATAATCCCGATCTCTCCGGAGCATTCCAACAGCCCCCGAGCGACTGCGGATTCGAACGCCAAGTCACCTGACAGGCACCCAGCAATGGTGTCCAAGTCGCAGGCCAGCGTCAGATCGGGACCTTGGACATGAGCCGAATAGTCCACACGGCAGACCAGTCCGCTAGCGATCTCGACTACAATTTCTACGATCTCGCCCGGTCCAACGTCGACCTTCAGCAGAACTATCGCTGTGGATGCCGGAGCACAGTAGCTGCCTCTCAGCAGTCCTAGGCCCAAAGGATCTTGGGCTCCTATGCTCTCGACACCGTCAGATGCTAGCGACGAGAGACTGCTCCATGCCTTCTGCGCGGTGGCCCAGACTAAGGCGACGCTACTAAAGTCGCTCGCAACGACGGAGATGTCCATCGCTGGCTTGCCACAACTCGCAACAAGCTTCGGCCGACCGGTCGCAGCGAGCCGAAACCTAATCGTCGTCACCTCTTCGCCATGAGGCGCAACCAACCGAATTGAAGCGTACCACACAGGCCCGACTTCGGGATGATCTGTCACGGGTCAGCCGCCGCCGATTGGGAGGTCAACGACCTCGTCCAAAACCGCACTGGCGAACTCGCCGACCAGCTCCCTATACGCGCGTTGGTCGGTGATTAGATTGTTTATTACTACGGCGATAACTACTTCTGCATCTGGGAGAATAAGAGCGAAACAGGTTGAACCACTTCCCGTATGTCCAAATGACCTCACGTGATGCAGGCCCATCCGAATCTGACCGACCGGATCCTTCATCATGCCATCAACGAACGACACTGGTCGCCGAAGGACAGGGTCGTATTCAGTCACCCGAGCGGTGCTTCCGATAGTTCGAAGCGTCACGCTACCTGGCCGTTCCTGATTCCGCCCTGAAAGGCGATCGCAGATAACCGCGTAGAGCCGAAGGGCGTCAGCAGCGCTGCCCTCGCAACCCGATGCCAGCATCTCCCCGTTCGGACGATCCAACTCTGAGAGCGCTGGTATCCATCGGTGTGGAAGCCCCCACACGCAGACACCCCTGCGCGTCATCTGAGATTTCGATTCTCTCTTCAGCTCGTGAGCACCCGAAGAACTATTCCACAATCGGTGAGCTCCGAGCACCTCCCAGGCGTCGCCGTCGGCGACAGAGCGAAGGACACACTCCAGCAGGTACCATCCGACGAACTCGGAGTAACCTTGTGAGTCGCTCCTTACGAGGTGGCCCAATCTGACTAACGACGCGAATTCCCTCCGTGTGTCTTGATCAGCCAAGCGCCACTGCAGAAGCGAAGGTGTCCGATACGGGTGGCCGTGGTTGAGCAATTCACCTACCGTCACTTCTCCCAGTTCCAACCCCACCGTGATACCGAGTTCGGCGAGCGTCGTTGACCGATCCAACATCCCATCATCGATGCACACAATGACCGCCAGTGCTATTGCGGGCTTGAGAAGGCAATGCAGCTGATGCACCGCTTCGTGCGTCATTGGCGAGCCGTCGTGCAACGAACCACCAGCCTTCTGCCAGACGTCGCCACTGTTGGATACTGCAACCTGGTATCCAGGAATCAACCCCGCGTTCACGAGTTGCTCCCCGAACTTGAAGTAATGGTCGCCGAGATCCAAGCTCGCCCGACGGCGCCGCTCATTCATTTCGGGATGAAATGACCCTCAAGCAAGACGTGATCGGACTCGGAGGTCAACCAGCGCGTTCCAGACGAGCCAGAGGCCCACACGCTCGACACGACGCCGTAGTCAATCTTGCGAGTCAAGTTGGGGTTGGGAGTGACTTTCCACGTGTCCAACTTGTCCGGATCCGCAGCGATGCGGTTATTGTACGCAACGTTAGGCGGAGACATCTCCCCTGGTTCAATATTGAAATCGCCACCAAAATAGCGCCACGCAGCGGAAGTATTATTAAACCAATCGTCGGCCTTCCCTAGTGCATCATTCAACTGGGCGGCTGCATCAGCGTTATCGTTATTGGTTAGGTGGGTCGAGCAAGCAGCGATCGTGCCGAACAGATCCGAACGTTCGCACAGAACGCCCCTGTCCTCCCCCGCATCGGGCGATAGAAGCAACGAAAGCCGGCCACCAGTCGCCGATCCGTAGGAACCAACAGCGATACCGTACTGTTGGCAGTTTTGGGTAGTTGTGTCAGCCAACCAGAAGAATTCCCATTGGTACTGAGGAAGAAAGGACTTCACTCGTCCGAACTGGGATGAGTTTTCATCGTTTGGGTTTCGACACACCTCTTGCAGGGAAATGCCGATCGGCAGGTGGCCATTCTGCTCCATGAACCCTTTGTGGTTAATGACCCTGTTCGCAGGGGCGAGACCTCCCCCGTTCCCGAGACGTCCGTACATATTGTACTGAAAGTAGTGGTTCCGATTAGCATGAGCGCTTGCCTCACGCATGGGTATTAATAGCGACACTGCCACCGCGACCACCCAAATCGCCACTCCAGCGCCCAGCGCTCGAAGCCGCATTCTCAACGTCACCGTGGCGCGGCCAGGAATTTCCATCGCGTCGTTCATCACTTCACCTCCCGGATCGTAAACCCATCTGACGAGGCGACGAAGACCAGCGCTGCGTCCTGCGAAAGTGCAACTCGGCCGGTCTGAGCGACACCCCGCTTGACTTCGAATACGGAACCATCCCGCCCAGTGACTATCACCCGGCCCGTTGGGAGTTCTGGGGCAGCCCCGACTCCCTCATCGAAGTCCCCGGGAATACCAGCGCTAGCGATCGGGGCGACCAAGTCCGAGAATACCCCGCCTTGGGCGGCACTGTAGACGACGAGCTCATCATCCAAAACTGATTTCCTATACAGCGCTTTCCCCGAGACGAGACCGCTCAGGTCAATTCTGTATTGAGTAACCGTGCCCCCCGAGCGACCAACTGTACTTAGTCCGCTGTCGTCACATGCTAAGGATGCAGCGGACCGTTGCACGCTCTCACCAATCGAAACGGACGTGGCCCGCCGATCATCCAAAAGCTCAATCGACGTGAGCGAGTCGTCGCCTTGTTGATTACCCTCAATCACCGCTGGCGCCGTGAGTACCCAGACCTTAGTTGGGGCTACACAATACGATGTTCGTGGAATATCGAACTTGTCGGAACTCTCGGCTTCGTTGGCCTTCGCTCGAATCTCGCTCGAGGAGTAAATAGGCGGTCTCCACTCAAGCTCTTGGACGTCGCCCGTCATAGAATTGACCAAGACGATTCTGCTGCCATGGTCACCGAGTACGCTGACGACTAGTTGCTCGCCAACTGCGCCAACTAGTTCTGCCTCACCCGAAGGGTCGAAAGCTGCTAATAGATCGGCGGTCTCACGTCCATTCGACACGGAAAGAATGTTGACTGTGCCGTCTTCACACGGCTTAGATTCTTCAAAGCAACCCGGCGCCAAGACATACCAGCCTTCGCCGTCCACTTCGATTGCGCTGGGTGCGTATTGATCGCTCACTGGCAAATCGAACGAAATCGTTGAGACATCGCCAGCCTCGTAGGCCAAAACTAGTCCAACCGTACGACTACCGGACTCGGCGCTCGCGAAAAAGGTCGTTTGCCCACCAAATGTCGAAAGCACACGATCGACCTTTGGAACACCCGCGAGTTCGGCAGATGGTGCTCCTTGTGCCCGTTCAGGCTCGACCGAGCCGCACCCGGAAAGCAACACCGTCGCTGCGACGCAACTGATGAGACCTATGAATCTCAAGCGACTGTCCCCTCTATTCGATTTCGCCAGGACCCTAACGCAATCCATCAGCCCTGAGGGTGTCGTAGCGTCACCCGCCCTGTGCTTCTGTGGGTTTCGAACCGGTCTCGACAGTCGGGGTTATAGACACGCTGTGGCACCCATCTCAAGGCTTGCCAAATGAGTTCCCTTGGATACTGGGTTCGCGTTGGTTTAGCCGACCGCTACCAACGACAACGCCTTGGGGAACAACACGTTGTTCTCCTTGTGGATGTGCATATGTGTGTCGCGTTCGACGTCGGCCAACCCGGCATAAAGCGCCTGATAGCTGCCGCAGGCGTCGCCGGGCGCCTCGTAGCCACTCGTCACGTTGCGGAGCTCTTCGAGGATCTCGCCGGTTGCCTCGTGTTCCATCATCATCATCGCCACCGGACGGTCGACCGGCATCGTCGGCCCGGTGCTCGGCTCGCCGGTGACGAGCGAACGGATCAGAGGAAACAACACGTTCTCCTCTTTGAGCATGTGCGGGGTGAGGTCGTCTCGCAGCGCTGTACACAACTCGCGGACCCGGTGCAGTTCGGGATGACGGTCACCGTGAACTCCTTCGACCTTGATCGCCAACGCCTCCAAGCGGGGCAGCTCGGCATCGAGGTAGCGGTGATGTGTCGACAAGATGTGGTCGACCAGTTCGACGGTGTCCTCGGGAAGGTCTGCTGCGGCAGGATCACGGGAGAATTCGGCAGAAAGTTGGTCGATGACCTCGCCGAGGTTCAACGAGGCCTCGGCACAGGCATCGGCCAGGCTGCGGTTTCCGTGACAGCAGTAGTCGAGACCGAACCCCTCAAGGATTCGGGGTGCACCGCGAACCCCAGTGACGATGGTCGCGAGCGTGGCGTCCGGTGTGATCTCCATGATGTTGCTCCTCGGTAGGTGGTGATGTTCTGTCGTTGGGAATCCGTCGGCTCCTGAGGGCTTTGGCCGTGGTCAGAGCGCCGTGCGACCGGGGACCGGATTGGCGAGGGTGTCCAGGCTGTCCAGCGACGCCGCCGAAAGCTCTTCGAGAAGTTGTGTTCGAGCGCGGGTCCACGGGAAGTGCAACGCGCAGGTGCCGCTTTCGCCACACGGACGATCCTGCAACACGCACCGGCCGCCATCAGAGGGTCCCTCGATGGCCTCGATCACATCGAGCACGCTGATCGAGGACAGGTCGGCGACGAGTTGATAGCCGCCGGAAGGCCCCGGCTCGGATCGAGCCCACCCCTTGGCCACGAGCGGGGTCATCGCATGGGAAAGGAACCCCGGCGTCGTGCCGACCGCCGCCGCAAGGTCGCCCGCTTTGGTTCGCTCGCCGCGATGGGCCAACTCGATGAGTGCCCTGGTGGCCAGATCGGATCGTCGGGTGATCTCCAATCGCATAGTCGTATACTATACAATAGAATGATGAGTGACCAGACCCCTCCCGATCGATCCGACGACCGCACGCGTCGGCCAAACGACCCGGTTCCGCGCCCGCAGCACCCGCGCGGTGCCGCGATCGCCGTGGTCGTCGTGATGATTCTGCTCATCGTTCTCCTCGCCGTCGCCAGCACCTTCGGATAGCCCGAAACAACGCCGCAACAGCGTCGGCCCATCGCCCACCCTGACTTCAAGGAGCCGCGGACATGACATCACTCGCCCCGACCACGGTCGAGCCGCCCACGCCGAACGGGGATCTCGACAGCATCGACGAAGTCGCCGAACTCGTCCGCCGCTTCTACGCGGACGTCGCCCAGGACGATCTGCTGGGCCCACTGTTCAACGACGTCGCCCAGGTCGACTGGTCACTGCATCTGCCGAAACTGACCGCGTTCTGGTCACGGGCGTTGCTGCAACAGCCCGGCTATGAGGGCAACCCCTACCGGATGCACCAACTCATCCACGATCAGTCGCCGTTCACCGTGGCGCACTTTCATCGCTGGCTCGACCTGTTCACCGAGACCATCGCACTGGGCTGGGCTGGGCCTCGGGCCGATCACGCAAAGGCCCTCGCGCTTCGTGTTGCCCAAGTTCACTGTTCTCACATCGTCGGCGAGGAACTCGACCTCAGCGCGTACGCGTAGCGAATCACCTCGAGTCGGTCAGGCCACCGTCACGGTCGCGCAACCCGTTCGGGAGCCGCCACCGGGTCCGGGGTTGTGCAACACCACGCACACCTCGTGTTGTCCGCTCACGACGCCGGGGATGGTCGCCGCAAAGCCGTGGTTCGGGCCGTACGTCGGGTAGACCGCGGCAACGTCGGGGCGAGGCGTCGAAGCTTTCGCGTTGTAGGCAGGATTGCCGTTGAGATACACGGAGTAGCCGGCCGCATCATCGGTCCCTGGAGCCAGCGCCCAGCCCGCCACCGAAATGGTGTTCGCAGCGGTGGAACTCACCGAATCGAGCGATCCGAATGTGCGGGTCGAGGACGTGTCGCGCATCCACACCGGAGCGGCCTTCAGGTAGCTGTAGGAGTTGACCACCCCGAGCGTGGGATGATGCGCCTCGAAATGCAGGTGCGGTGCGGTCGACTCGGCGTTTCCAGAGTCACCGACGAACCCGACGGGTTCACCCGCCCGTACCCGTTGGCCGACCCGAATGCCGTCGACGAAGGCCTGGTCGTAGCGATTTGCGCCGTCGTCGGTGCCGGGCGTGTCGTTGTTGAGATGGATGTAGTAGTAGGTCCACCCGTTGTCGCCGGTCAGTCGGAGCTGATTGCCCGCCAGCCCGTCGTTGGAATGCTTGATCTGGGTGATCGTGCCGTCGACGACCGCAATGGCGACCGTACCCTTCGAGGCCATCAGATCTTGTCCCTGATGGCTGCGCCCACCCGAGCGAGGTGCGCCGTGGGTATCGGTGAACGAGATGGGGATCGCCAGCGGGAACACGGCGATCTCCTCGAGCCCGGTGATCGCCGGCGGCTGCGCATTGTCGAGGCAGGCCGAGGTCACCAACACGGCGGACACGGAAAGGGCGGCGGCGAGGCGGCGCGTAGCGCCTCGTGAGATCGACGGCATCGGATTCGACACTCCCAGCTTGAGATCGGACCCGAATTGCTTCGGCCTTCACCGACCGAAAACTTGAATGAATCAACGCCGACCGGCGTCGCCTCGCTCCGCGCGCGGTTCGAATCTCACCACGATCGTCTTGAGGTAGGCGCCCTGCTCGAACCCGATGGGGTGGTCGACCGCGTGACCGTGTTCGGACTGGATTTCGACTCGCCGGCCGGTGGCGTCCGCTGCGTCGAGCACCGCCTCGCGGAGCTCCTCCATCGTGATCCGGCTTGAACACGACGACTGCAGGTACAGGCCCCTGGGTGCCACCAGGGCCATGGCGAGATCGGCGAGGCGTCGATAGGCACGCAGCGCGTTGGGTCGATCCGCCTCGCGCTGAGCGAACGACGGCGGATCGACGATGACGAGATCGAAACGACGTCCTCCGTGAGCCAACCGAACCAGTTCCTCGAACGCGTCGCCGATCTCGATGTCATGGTCGCATTCCGCGACAGCGGAAAGCTCGGCGTTGAGCGACATGTTTTTCTTCGCGAGGTACAGCGCCGACGAACTCAGGTCCACGCTGAGCACCGAGGTCGCCCCGCCCGCCGCGGCGTTGACGGAAAACCCGCCGGTCGAGCTGAACACATCGAGCACTCGACGGCCTCCCGCGAAGGACCTCACCATGAGTCGATTGTCCCGCTGATCCAGAAAATGCCCGGTCTTTTGGCCGCGGACCACATCGACGTAGAACTTCAACCCGTTCTCCAGGAACACGACCGGCTCCGATGGCTCGTCACCGAGCACCACCGCCCCGTCGAGGTCCGGCATCACGGATCGGACCTGGCGACTCGCACGGGTGACCACACGGTCGATCTTGAGTCCCGCCCGCCCACAGCGGTCGAGCAGCACCAACAACACGTCGTTGAGGTGCGGTAGCCACGCCTCGCTGTAGATCTTCACCACCAACGTCGTGTCGTAGCGATCGACGGTGAAACCGGGCATCAGATCGTTCTCGCCATGCACGAGGCGCATGCCGGTGGTCGCCGCGCTGTGGATCAGTCCACTACGCAGCGCCAGCGCCGCGTCGATGCGCTCGGCCCAGAACTCGTCGTCGATCGCCCTGGGCTTTCCGGCGTGCAGCATCCTGATCCGGATCGGAGAGTTCGGATCCCACAGCCCGATTCCCGCGAAATTCCGCTTCGAATCGAAGACCACCGCCAGGTCGCCCGGACTTCCCGGCAGCGAGGTCGACTCGATGCTGTGATCGAACACCCACGGGTGACCCGCACGGATGTGACGAAGCGCTCGCGGAGCCACCCGAACGGCCAAACGCTGCGGATTTGGGGACGGCAACTCGTCGAGAACACTCATCGAAGGTGGAAACTTACTCAAGGCTCGCGGCGACCGTGACCGATACCACGGGCCATGGACCGCTTGAACACCTCCAAGGATGGCTGGGGCCGTTCCGCACGCCGGACGGCAAGCATCATCACCGCACTGTTTCTCCTCGTGGGATTCGCATCGGGTTGTGAATCAACCGATGCAGAACGAAACGAGGTGGTTTCCCTGGTCAACCAGACCAGGGCCGCCAGCGGACTCGGTCAGCTGGCGGGCAACGCCACGCTCGACATCAAGGCCGACAACTGGGCTCAGAAGCTGCGCAATGAGTGTCGCCTCAGCCATTCCCGACTTGCCGACGGAGCACCGGGCGAATGGCGAAAGCTCGGCGAAAACGTCGGCTACGGCGGCACGATTGCCCAGGTACATACCGCATACCTCAACAGCCCCGGGCACAAGGCCAACATCCTCGACCCGTCGTTCACCTCGATGGGCGCGGCGGCGGTGTGGGGCATGTGCGACGGCCAGTACCGCGTGTTCACCGTCCAGGTGTTCATGAAGTCGTAGCGACACCTGTCGCCTAACGTTCGACGCTGTGGAGATCGCAGCGTTCCAGCAACTGATGGACGACCTGTACGGCCAGGCCGACCGTGAGCGGGGAATTCCCGCCACGGTCGCCTGGCTGTGCGAGGAACTCGGTGAACTTGCCCAGGCCGTGCGCAAGGGCACCACCGAGGAGCAACTGCACGAACTCGGCGACGTCTTTGCCTGGCTGGCCTCCCTCGCCAACCAGATCGGTCTTGATCTGGAAACGGCCGCACGTCGCTACGTCGACAACCCACCGCTGTAACGACGGCAACCGCCTTCGGTCAGCCCCTGCGGCGCAGGATCTCCTCGGCGATCTGGATCGTGTTGAGTGCCGCTCCCTTGCGGAGATTGTCGTTCGACAGGAACAGTGCGAGGCCGTTGTCTGTGGTCGGATCGCGACGGATGCGACCCACGATCGTCGGGTCGATGCCGGCCGACTTCAGCGGGGTCGGCAACTCGTCCAGCACCACCCCCGGGGCCTGGGAGAGGATCTCACGGGCACGCTCGGGGGAGATCGCCCGGTCGAACTCGGCGTTGATGCTCAGGCTGTGGCCGGTGAACACCGGAACCCGCACGCAGGTCCCCGAGACCAGCAGGTCCGAAAGACCGAGGATCTTGCGACTCTCGTTTCGGAGCTTCTGTTCCTCGTCGGTTTCCTCGGAACCGTCGTCGACCACCGAACCACACAGCGGCACGACGTTGAACGCGATCCGATCGGCGAACTTCGGTCCGGCCGAGATCTTGACCGCTTCGCCATCGAAGGTGAGTTCCGCCAAGTTGTCCTGAGCCGTCGCTTCGGTCGCCTGCCCCGCCAATTCCTCCACTCCGGCGAGCCCGCCGCCGGACACCGCCTGGAACGTGCTGACGATCAGCCTGCGCAGCCCCGCCTCATCCGACAACGGCTTGAGCACCGGCATCGCTGCCATCGTCGTGCAGTTCGGGTTGGCGACGATGCCCTTCGCGATGTTGTCGAGCGCATCGGCGTTGACCTCGGGGACCACCAGCGGAACATCGGGATCGAGACGCCAAGCCGAGGAGTTGTCGATCACGATCGCCCCGGCCGCCGCAACCTTCGGCGCCAACTCCTTCGAGGTCGCGCCCCCGGCGGAGAAAAGCGCGATGTCGAGCCCCGCGAAGTCGGCCGTGGCGGCGTCTTCGACAACGATGTCTCGACCCGACCAGGCGATGGTGCGACCCGCTGAACGCTTCGATGCGAACAACCGGAGGTCGTCCACCGGAAACGCCCGTTGCTCGAGCAGCGTGAGCATGACGCCGCCGACCTGGCCTGTCGCACCAAAAACACCGATGTTCATGGGGCCCAAGGCTAATTCTCGACGGCGGCCACCACCCAGTCGATTACCGGGAGGCGACGTCGGAGGCGATCAGTACTCCGACTGATCGAGCCGATACACGTCGTGCAGCACCATGACGGCACGCTCGGCGTCCTCCTCGGCCACCGCCGCCGAGATCCGAATCGTCGACGTCGAGATCATGTCGATGTTGATCCCGGCCTCCGCCAGAGTTTCGAACATCGTCGCCGCAATACCGGGGTTGTTGCGCATCCCGGCGCCGATGACGCTCACCCGCGCCACCGAGGGATCGCCGATGACGGCACGAATTCCGAGTTCGTCCTTCAGCGCCTCGGCGGCCGACACGGCGGTGGCGAGTTCGTCGTGGGGCACCGTGAAGGAAATGTCGGTGGTGCCCTCCTCGGACGCGTTCTGCACGATCATGTCGACATTCACCCCCTCGTCGGCCAGCGCACGAAACAGCCGTGCCGCAACCCCGGGCCGGTCGGCCACACCGGTGACGGTGACCTTGGCCTCGTTGAGTTCGTGAACGATCGCTCGGACGGTTGCGTGCTCCATGTTCGGGTCCTCCTCGACCACCCAGGTGCCGGACTCCCACGTGAAGGCCGAGCGAACGTGCAGTTTCACGCCGTGGCGCACGGCGTATTCGACCGACCGCATCGCCGGCTTGGGGCAGCCGTTCGCGGTCATCTCCAGCAACTCATCGAAGCTGATGGAGTTCATCTTGCGGGCGGTCTCCACCAGACGAGGGTCGGTCGTGTAGACGCCCGACACATCGGTGTAGAGCTCGGCGGCATCCGCATTCAGCGCCTTGGCGAGGGCCACCGCCGTCGTATCCGATCCGCCTCGCCCGAGAAAGGTCACATCGTTGTCGGTCGACACCCCTTGAGCCCCGGCGACCACCGGTACCTGTCCGGCTTCGAGCGCTTCGCGGATCCGATCGGCGCGAACCTCGAGGATCTTCGCGTCCTCGTGTTTGGTGTCGGTGATGAACCCGGCCTGGCTACCGGTGAAACTGGCGGCCGGAACACCGAGATCGGCCAGGGCCATGCACACGAGCGCGATCGCCTTGCGCTCCCCGGCGGTGATGAGCATGTCCATCTCGCGTCCGGGCCGGGTGCCAGACACCTCCTTGGCCACGCGAATGAGATCGTCGGTTTCCTTGCCCATCGCTGAGACGACCAACACGACTTCGTCACCGCGTCGACGGTGCCGGGCAACGTGATCAGCGACGTTTCGGATCCGTTCCGGATCGCCGACCGACGTGCCCCCGAACTTCATTACCAAGCGGGCCACGGCACAACGATACAGGAGCCATCCCACCCCACTTTCAGCTCGATGGCCGAGACGGACGGGGCTGGATTGGTAAGGTTCGGCCGCTATGGGTACCGACAAACGCGCACGTCAAAAAGAGCTCTCCCGTTCCCGGGCCGAGGCGGCCCGCAAGGAAGCGGAACGAGCCGCAACCAAGCGACGGACACTCAACATGGTGTCGATCGTGGCGGTGGCCGCGATCATCGTCATCGCGATCGCCGTGTTCGTCGGTGGCGATGACGATGCCGACGTCGCGACCGACGGCGACACGACATCGACCACCGTCGCCTCCGACGATTCGACGCCGAGCACCGATGCAGCTCAAACCGGGGCCACTCCCACGACGGCGGTGCCCAACATCGCGAAAGCGGGGGTCGGATGCCCCGAAGCCGACGGTTCGTCGCCGCACTACACCGGCTTCAGCGAGGCACCCGAGATGTGCATCGACGTCGACAAGGCCTACACCGCCGAGATGCAGACGAACCTCGGCACGTTCACGATCGCCCTCGATGCCAAGCGCGCTCCGAACACGGTGAACAATTTCGTGTTCCTCGCTCGATACCACTACTTCGACGGCCTGGCGTTTCACCGCATCATCGAGGACTTCATGTTCCAGGGCGGCGACCCGACCGGCACGGGCATGGACGGCCCGGGCTACGAGTTCGACGACGAGTTGCCCGAACAGGGCGACTACCAGCTCTATTCGGTCGCCATGGCGAACTCCGGGCCGAATACGAACGGAAGCCAGTTCTTCGTCATCACCGGAGAAAACGGTGTTGCGCTGCCCCCGAGCTACTCGCTGTTCGGCCAGGTGACCGAGGGGACCGACGTCGCCGACGCCATCGGCGCGGTCGAGACCGACTCCGGCGACCTGCCACTCGAGGCGGTCGTGATGGAGAAGGTGACCATCACCGAATCCTGAGCAGGGCGCTCACACCGTGGTCGAGAGAGGGTCGAGCTGATCGGGCTCGATCCTCTTTCCATTTTCGAACGCCGTCACCGCGCCCGAACCCTCGACCCTCCAGGCCCCGTCCCAGATGAGTGCGGTCGCCTCGTCGATGCCGACGATGTCCATCCCCGTCGGAGCGAGGGTGATCGTGCGGTGCAACTTGTCCTCCGACCAGGTATTGAACCGCGGTATCACCGTGAGCCCGTCGAGGAAATCGAGTCCGACCGTGTAGGCGCCACCACGGCTGTCCACCATGAACGTCGACAGTACCGAGGCCCCTTCCGCCGTGCCGGCGATGATCCCGCCACGCTTCCACACCTCGACGATCGCATCCCACACCGGGCTGGCCTTGAGCACCGATCGCAGATGCATCGGCGAGCCACCCGCGATGTAGACGAACTTCGCGTCTTTGAGGACATCGGCCGCGCCCGGAGCCAACGCATCGGCGCGTCGATAGACCTCCACGACATCGACGGTGACGCCGTACTTCGCAAAATGCCGCGTCGCAGCGTCGATCGTGTCCTGGGGTCGTTCGTAGGCGGCCGCGGTGGGGATCAACACGACGCGGTCGGTCCCCGATGCCTGCAGCAGCTTTGCGTCGAACGTACAGCCGTCGGTCCACTCCGCCCCGCCAACGAGCGCAAGAATCCCACTCATCTCGACCTCCTTCGTCATGGTCCGACCCTACCGACCCCGACGTCGTCGACGCGCCTCGGACCCTCGGGTCGGTTTTGGTCACCGAATGCTACCGACGGGTAACTTGTGCGGATGATCAAGCGAGTAGGCATCTGCGGTTCAGGAATCATGGGCTCGGGCATCGCCGAGGTCGCCGCGAAGGCGGGCTTCGATGTGGTGTTGCGCTCCCGTAAGCAGGAGACGGCCGACGCGACCATCGCCAAGCTCGAGAAGTCGTTGGCGAAACAGGTCGAACGAGGCCGGCTCGAGGCTGCCGACAGCGCAGCGATCCTCGCTCGGGTCAGCGGCACGGCAGATGTGGCCGACCTCGCCGATTGCGACCTCGTGATCGAGTCGGTCGTCGAAGACCTCGAGACCAAGAAGGCGTTGTTCCGCGAACTCGACGCTGCGGTGAAGCAGGGCGCGATTCTCGCGACGAACACCTCCACGCTGCCGATCGTCGAACTCGCGGTCGTCACCGAACGCCCCGAACTCGTCGTCGGCGTGCACTTCTTCAACCCGGCACCGGCGATGAAGCTCGTCGAGATCATCTCGCCGATCACCGCCGCCGCCTCGACCACCGACGCGGTGACCGAGTTCGCCGCTACCTGTGGCAAGAACCCCGTGGCAGTGCAGGATCGCGCCGGGTTCATCGTCAACGCGCTGCTGTTCCCGTATCTCAACAACGCCATCCGGATGCTGGAAAACGGCACCGCCAACCGCGAGGACATCGACACCGCGATGAAGGGCGGCTGCAACTTCCCGATGGGCCCCCTCGAGTTGCTCGACCTCGTCGGCCTCGACACCTCGCTGTCGATCCTCGACGCCCTCTACGAGGAGTTCCGCGACCCCAACTACGCCGCCGCCCCCGTGCTTCGCCGCATGGTCGCCGCCGGACAGCTTGGACGTAAGTCCGGCAAGGGTTTCTACGACTACAGCCGCTGACACGACGTCCGGGTAACGTCGCCGCGAGGGTTCCTTTCGGAACGGACGCGAATGACGATCACCCAACGACATCTCGACCGGCTCCGTCTGGGTGCGTCGCCTTGGAGATTCCCGCCGCCGGAGGTTGCGAACCCACACGGGTTCGTCGCCGCCGGCGGCGATCTCGCGCCGGAGACCCTCGTCACCGCTTATTGCTCGGGACTGTTTCCGATGCCGCTCGGCCGTCGCCGACAGATCGGATGGTGGTCACCCGACCCGCGTGGGATTCTGCCACTCGACCGACTGGTGGTCTCGCGTTCACTGCGCCGATCCTTGCGACGCTACGAAGTTCGGGTCGATTCAGCGTTCGTCGAGGTGATGAGCAATTGCGGTGACCCTCGGCGACCGCACGGGTGGATCAACAAGGCATTCATTCACGCGTACGAAACCCTGCATCAGTACGGCGTCGCCCACAGCGTCGAGTGCTACGACGACGGTGGACGACTCGTCGGCGGACTCTACGGAGTCAGCCTCGGTGGATTCTTCGCCGGCGAATCGATGTTCCATCACGCCACCGACGCCTCGAAAGTGGCGCTGGTCGCCTTGGTCGAGACCCTCGCCGAGGTCGACGGTGCCCTCCTCGACGTCCAGTGGGTGACTCCACATCTGGCGTCCCTCGGTGCGATCGAGATCCCAAGATCCGACTACTTGGACCGCTTGACGAGGTCACTCGAGGCCCCGACGCCGACCTTCGCCCGGCTGCCTTGAATGCCAACTATGGCAAGCTGTTTCCAAGTTCGATCGAGGGGTTCGTTCACATGGCATTTCATCACGTGGCGTTGGCGACCAACGACGTCGCCGCAACACATCACTTCTACACCGAGGCCATGGGTTTCACGTTGGTGAAGGCGTCGATCGGCCCGACCCCCGAGGGCGGATGGGCCAAGCACGTCTTCTACGAGACCGGCGGCAACGGCCTCATCGCCTTTTGGGATCTCCATGGCGACTACGGCGACGTCAAGGGCGCGATGTCACGCGACGTCGGGTTACCGGAGTGGGTGAACCATCTCGCATTTCACGCCCCCGACAACGACAGCATTGATGCCGCCATGGCCCGGTGGCTCGACTTGGGCCTCGACGTGGTCGATATCGATCACGACTTCTGCCGGTCGGTGTACACGACCGATCCGAACGGCACGATGGTCGAATGGTGCTGCGACACGCGAGCGTTCACCGAGGCGGAACTCGAACACGCCAACCGCATGATCCACAGCGACAAACCCGGAGAGTTCGAGCCGGCGCCGACCGTGCGGTTTCATCAGGGGGACCGATCCAAGCGCCCCGTGTGGGGCAAGGATCAGGCCTCGGTCTGATCCCGCTCGGACACATCGGTCGACACCGACGTTTCGGAGTCCTCACCCGACTCCGCACCTGCACCCGATTCGGGTTCGGGTTGGGGTTCGGGTTCAGGGAATGGCCGACGGTGGACAAACACCGCGTAGCCGCTGTCGATCATCCAGGGGTCGCGCGACCACGACGAGAACCTTGCCTCGGCCACGAGGCCCGCTGCCGCACAGTCGGCATCGAACTGTTCGACCCCATACCCGTCGGGGTGCAGCTGGAAACCGGTGATCAGCACGCCGCCGTCGACGAGGTGCGATGCCATGCGCTCGACGACGAGCGCTTCGGTTCCGGGCTGCACGAAGATCATCACGTTGCCCGCGCACACCACGGCATCGAACAGGCGCTGATGGTCGGCCCGCGTCGGGTGGGGTACGACGAACGAAGCGAGGTCAGCTCGAAACCACTCGACCTCCGGCGCCTTTTCGACCGCGGTTTCGAGCATGGAACGATCGAGGTCGACCCCCACCACTCGACACCCGCGCCGCAGGAGTTCGATCGCGATTCGACCGGTACCGCAACCGGCATCGAGCACGCGGCGAGGCGCGTAGCCCATCACGAAGCTGGCTTCACCATGCACGTCGTGGCCCGCGCGGGCGAGACGTTCGAACCGTTCGTCGTACTCGCGCCCACGCGGGGCGCCGCTGTGAGACCAACGCGAAACCACCTCGCCATTGTGACCGGTTCGAACCGATGCGTGGGCGCACAAACCCGCGAAATCGGTGATTCATTCGGCCCATTATCGAAGGCCAACGGGCTCATTCGGTGATCAATACCTTGACCTTCGGGTCGCTCGGTGGTTTCGTACCGGTCACGAGGTCAACTCGTCAACGGGGAACGTAGATCCATCGGACGTACTGGTCGCTGAGACCGATGGGGAGTGAAGCGAAACCGGCCCCTCCGCATCTCGGATTGGGTGGTGCCGATCGCAGAGATGCAGACACGGGTCACGCCGGGTCAGCAAAACTCCTGGAAAGCGCAGAAGGGCCGAAGCATCAAGCTTCGGCCCTTCGCTTTGTTCGTGTACGGCTCAACCATCCAGAACCGATTCGTCGATCGCCGGCAGTTCGTCGCGTCGGCGTTGAGGTTACGGAGCGGCCTTCGCCATGTTCTCGAAGCGGGTGCAGTAGTCGAGAAAAGCCAACCGGCACACGCCGGTGGGGCCGGCGCGGTGTTTGGCCACGATGATCTCGGCGGTGCCTTTGTCTGGCGAATCGCGGTCGTAGACCTCGTCGCGATACACGAACATCACCACGTCCGCGTCCTGTTCGATGGACCCCGACTCGCGCAGGTCAGCCAACATCGGGCGCTTGTCGGCTCTGCTCTCGAGACCACGCGACAACTGAGACAGTGCCATCACCGGACACTCGAGTTCGCGGGCCAGAATCTTGAGACCACGCGAGATCTCCGAGATCTCCACCTGGCGGCTCTCGGCATTGGCCCGCCCACTCATCAGTTGGAGATAGTCGATGACGATCAGGCCGAGGTCGCCGACTTTCGACTTGAGGCGACGGGCCTTGGCACGAATCTCCATGATCGTCAGGTTCGGGTTGTCGTCGATCCACAACGGGGCATCGCCGAGACGGGCCATCGCACGCGAGATCTTCGACCAGTCCTGTTCGTTGAGCTGGCCGTTGCGAAGCCGCGTCGCATCGATGCGCCCCTCCGATCCCAAAATACGCTGGGTGAGCTCCAAGTGGCCCATCTCGAGAGAGAAGAAGAGCACCGGACGACTCGACCGCAACGCCGCATTCGCCGCCGCACCGAGCGCGAACGAGGTCTTGCCCATCGCTGGCCGGGCACCCACGACGATGAGCGCGTTGGGTTGCAACCCGGCGGTGAGCTCATCGAGTTCGGTGTATCCCGATGGGGTGCCGGTGATCTGGTCGCCACGCTCGTAGAGCTGTTCGAGTTGGTCGAGGCTGGCGTCGAGCAGGTCGCGCAGCTCGACCATCGTGTCGCTCACCCGCCGTTGCGCCACCTCGTACATCATCGACTCGGCCGCATCGAGAGTCTTGGAGACATCGTCGAGCGGTTGGTACCCGAGCTCGGCGATCTCGGTGGCGGTCGACACGAGCCGGCGCAGGAGTGAATTCTCTTCGACCAGGCGGGCGTAGTGCGCCGCGTTCGACACCGCCGGTGTCCTGGTCTGCAAGGACAACAACACCGCCGGGCCACCGATCGCGTCGAGCAGGTTCGCCCGTTTGAGTTCGGCGGCAACGGTGACCGGATCGACCGGTTCGCCCGCCGCGTACAACGCCGAGATCGCGTCGAAGATGTGCCCGTGAGCGGGCTTGTAGAAATCGACGGTGTCGACGATCTGAACGGCCTCGGAGATGGCGGCCTGCTTCAACAGCATCGCGCCCAGCAGCGACTCCTCCGCCTGAAGGTTGTGCGGTGGGACTCTGCTGTCGCCGGGGGGTGGGGAAAAGGTGTTCACCATCGATACCAGCCTGTCGTTGGTGGGCTGTGAGGAGCCAGTGGATGTCGCGGGGAAATGTTGGGGATTTCTGGTGGAACTCAGCGAAATTCCGTGGTTTCTCTTGGGGAGGAGCTGGGGACAAGTCTGACAGTGACCACCGACAGTGAGGGCGCGTAAACGCGAAGGTGCCCCGACCGGCAACGCCGGCGGGACACCTTCGTCGGAGTGTGCTCGCTCGGATCTACCGAGCGATGCGGTGGATCAGGAAACGACCTGGATCGACACCGGGAACTCGACGTCGTGGTGGAGGCGAACCTGCACCGAATGATCGCCGGTGTTCTTGATGTGCTCGTCGAGGCGAACCGCCTTGCGAGGAATCTCAATTCCAGCCTGATCCGCGATCGCCGCGACGATCTCGGTCTGGGTGATCGAACCGAACAACTTGCCACCGGAACCGGCGCGAGCCTTGATGGTGATCGTGCGGCTCACGAGGCCCTTTGCCACGTCCTCGGCCTGCTCGCGATCGCGGCTGTCCTTCAGGGCAGCCGACCGTCGCATCGCCTCGGCCTGAGCCTCGATGCCATCGTTGGCCACGATTGCCATGCCGCGGGGAACGAGATAGTTGCGGGCATAGCCCGGAGCCACCTCGACGACGTCGCCACGCTTACCGAGGCCGTCGACGTTGTCGCGAAGTACCAGTTTCACGTTGATCATTCCGCTGCCTCCGCCGTCTGTGACTCCTCGGCGGCCTCGGACTCAGCCGTTGCATCCTCGTTCTCGATCGCCTCGAACTCGGGGCTCTCCTCGTTGCGGCGCCCACGGCGATCGCCGTCACGACCGCGGCCACCACGCTGAGTGGTGACTCGGCTGGTGTACGGCAACAACGCCATTTCGCGGGCGTTCTTGATCGCCCGGGCGATCTCGCGCTGCTGCTGGGTGTCGTTACCACTCACCCGACGGGCGCGGATCTTGGCACGGTCCGAGACGAATCGACGAAGAAGGTTGACGTCCTTCCAGTCGATGTACTCGATCTGCTCGGAAACGAGCGGGCTGACCTTTTTCTTGCCACCGCGTCGCGCGTTGTCGCGAGGCTTGGTGGAACGCTTGGGCTTCATCAGAACGGCTCCTCTTCGTAGTCGTAGGTGGCAGCAGGGGCATTCGGTGTGGGTGCGGGTGCGGCGTTGAACGAACCGCCGCCTCCTCCACCGCCACCATCGAACGAACCGCCGCCTTGACGCTCGTTTCGAATGACAGATGCGGTCGCCCAGCGCAGGCTGGGGCCGACTTCGTCGGCGATGACCTCGATTTTTGATCGCTTCTCGCCTTCCTGGCTTTCCCAGGATCGCTGCTCGAGACGACCGGTCACGATCAAGCGAGTACCGCGAGCGACGCTCTCGGCGACGTTCTCACCGAGTTGGCCCCAACAGACGATGTCGAAAAACGACGTCGATTCTTCCCATTGCTGGTTCTGTCGGTTCTGCCAACGACGGTTGACGGCGAGGCCGAACGTGGCGACCGCTTGCCCCGAGGGGGTGAAACGAAGTTCCGGGTCGCGAGTGACATTGCCGACGAGGTCGACATTGTTTCCATTGGCCATGACTGAAGCTCCTTAGTCTGCGGCTGCGGCTGAGCCGAGCAGACCACGTCGCTCAGCCTCGTCCTCGGGCAGCCGGATCACCTTGTGGCGGACAACGTCGTCCGCGAGACGCAGGAAGCGGTCAAGTTCGTCGAGGTTGGACGCCGGAGTCGAGATTTCGAACACGACGTAAATGCCCTCGTTCTTGTGGTTGATCGGATAGGCGAAGCGACGACGGCCCCACAGGTCCGTCTTGGCGATCGAGCCGCCATCGGCTTCCACCAGTTCCGCAACCCTCGTGTTGACGGCGGTGACTCCAGCGTCTTCGACGTCGCCGTCGATGATCACCATGAGTTCATAAGCGCGCATGTATGAGGTACCTCCCTGTGGACCTCGGCAGGCCGAGGGCCCCGGACGGTCCGGGGCAGGGTGTCTGTGAACAGACTGGTCGAGACTACTCGCCGGGAATGGTCGGCCAAAAATTCGGTGACGACCTCGACGAATGATTCGACGAAACGGTGACGTGCTTCCTGGTGCCCATCATTGCCGGAACCACCGACAGCGACGCCGCGAGCCTCGACTCAGGCGGGCACACTCCCGTACAACGCCATCGCTTCTGCCTGTTCGGCGCTGAGGTGATAGCTCTCCTCCGCATTCGGAAATGCTCCGGAGCGAACATCTGCGGCAAAGGCCTCGATCGCGTCGACGGATGCACCGGAGATGTCGGCATAGCGGCGGACGAATTTGGGCAACATCCGATCCTCGATGCCCAAGATGTCGTGATAGACGAGGACCTGGCCGTCACAACGCGGCCCGGCTCCGATTCCGATGGTCGGAACGTCGAGCGCGTCGGTCACCATCGCCGCTACCTCGTCGGGGACTCCCTCGATCACGATCGCGAAACACCCGGCGTGTTGCAACGCCTTCGCATCCGCGATCAATTGCAGTGCCGCCTGCGACTCGCGGCCCTGAACCTTGAACCCGCCCATGGCATGAACCGACTGCGGCGTCAGACCGATGTGGCCCATCACCGGAATCTCGGCATCGACGATCGCCTCGATCATCGCCACGCGCTTCACTCCGCCCTCAAGCTTCACGCACTGGGCACCCGCACGAATCAACTCCGCAGCGTTGCGCACGGTCTCCGAGGCCGAGACGTGATAGCTCATCCATGGCAGATCCCCCACGATGAGCGCCTTCGGCTTGGCCCGAGCGACCGCGGCGACGTGATGGGCCATGTCGGCCACGGTGACCTGGAGCGTGTCGTCGTAACCGAGCACCACCATTGCGAGCGAGTCGCCGACGAGAATCATGTCGACGCCGGCCGCGTCGGCGATGCGCGCCCCGGGGGCGTCATAGGCGGTGACCATGACCATGGGATCAGCACCGTTGCGCACCTTCGTGGACGCGACCGCGGGAACGGTGACGGGTCGGCGAGACTCGGTGTTGGGTGAAAGGCTCATGGTGAGCACCTCCTGGTTATGAGGTCCGGTGCCCTTCAGCTACCGGCCGATAAACGCACTCTAAAACGACTTGACCTGTCAGCGCTAGGGGTGATTTTGCTCGTCCGGTTCCACGTCGAGGTTCTCCCCCCGTCGCTGCTCAGGGATCCGTCGCCGCGCCCGCGCTCTCGCCCGCCGGGGCCGCCGGCTGCGCCGCCACTGTGGCACCGGGAGTCGTGACCGGTGCGGATTCGGGCGGAATTTCCGGTGGAGCCGTCGTCGTGGTCGTGGGAGCGAACCGCTCATCGGGCGGATCGACGACCGTCCCGTAATCGACGTTCGGGAAATCGCAGCCCGGCTGACCGTCGACCGCGTTGTTCATGTAGGTCTTCCACATCTGTGCCGGCAACCCGCCGCCGGTCACCCCTTTGCCCGTCGACGGGTCGACCATGGGTGTCTGAGACTCGGCAAACCCCAACCACACCACCGTGGAGACCTTGCAGCTGAACCCTGCGAACCAGGCGTCGACGCTGTTGTCGGTCGTACCGGTCTTGCCCGCGGCGGCCGCCTTGATCTGGGCACCCTTGCCGGTGCCTCCGGTGATCACGCCCTTGAGCACACCGGCCACCGTCTGGGCCACACCCTCCTCGATGACCCGTTCCGGCCCGTAGGCGGCGTCGGTCGCGGCGTCATAGAGCACGTTCCCATCGGCGTCCTCGACTCGACGAATGATGTGGGGTCGGAACCGCTCGCCTCCGTTCGCGATCGTCGAGTACGCGGTGAGCAACTCATAGACCGACGTTTCCGAGGTGCCGAGCACCGCCCCGAGCTCCGGCTTCGGATCCTCCAGCAACCCCAACTTCTTGGCCATCTCGGCGAAGGCCTTCACCCCGATCTTTTCCATGATCTGAATGAACATCGTGTTGGCCGAATGGATCGTGCCTTCCCGCACGGTCAACAGCCCCAGATCCTCGTCGTTGAAATTCCGCACCGGGTAGGGCTTGTCGCCCTCGAGCACGTTCGGGTATTCGATCAACGGCGGGGACCAGAACTGCGACGTGACCGAATGGCCGGCAGCAACATACGCGGCCAGCGCGAACATCTTCGCCGTCGAACCGGGTTGACGCCCCGAACCACCGCCGGCCTTACCGAGCGCCAGATTCACTTTTGAGGCCGCATGATCCTGCCCCCCGATCATCGCCTTCACCTGACCATGATCATCGACCGACATCAGCGCGGCGCTCGGTCCGGGGTAGGCCGTGAGCACCTGTTGGGTGGCGAGTTGCGCCGTGTATTGCAGCCGTTCATCGACCGTCAGGTAGATGCGAAGACCGCCGCCATACAGCGCTGAGCTCCCGAGGTACATCGACGCCGTCTCATCCTCGATGAGTTGCTTGCGCACCCAGTCGATGATGTAGCGACCGCCCATCGATTCGAAATCCGCACGCACCTGCGTGCCGTCGAAGCTCGGCGCCGACGCCAACACGTGATCCTCGAACGCTTCTGCATCGGCGGCGGTGAATTCTTCGTCGGTGATGTAGCCCAACTCCCGCATGCCCACGAGCACCGTGCGGCGGCGGCGCTTCGCCTCGGTGGCCTCGTCGGGCTTCGACGGATCGGTCGGCTCATCGGCATAACTCGGCGCACGCAACAATCCCACGAGATAGGCGGCCTCCGAGATCGACAGCGAACCAGCGTCCTTGTCGAAATACGAGCGGGCCGCCGCCTCGATACCGACCGCACCACGCCCGAACGGGGCCTCATTGAGATACGCCTCAAGAATCTCCCGCTTGGACATCGTGCGTTCGATCTTCAACGCGATCGCCGCCTCGCGCAGCTTTCGCGTGTAGGTCCGTTCGTTGGACAGGTACACCATCTTCACGTACTGCTGGGTGATCGTGGATGCGCCCTGCCGGGACGCAGACCCGACGATTCCGCGATACGCGGCCCGACCGATGCCGAAGAGGTCGACGCCGTCATGTTCGAAGAAGGATCGGTCCTCCGCAGCGACCACGGCATTGATCAGATTGGGTGAGATCTCGTCGATTCCTATCTGGATTCGCTTGTTCCCACCCTCAGAGAACTGCGCCTTTGAGTTCGCCGCGGTGCATTCACCATCTGCGACGTCGCCGAGACACACGAACGAGGTGGTCTTGATGTTGCGTTCGACATCGGGCACGTCGACGGAGTTGAGAAATGCGAAGGCCCCACCGACCGCCGCGACCAGCACCAACACCGCTGCGAAGCTGATGCGGCGCACCCATCCGGTTGCGCCGACCGGTCGACGACGCGTCGGCGACGCCCGGCCGCGGCGTGGCGGTGTTGACGGCGCGGGCCGCGAACCTTTGGAGGCCTGGCGCTTCGGGGGCCCGGACGGACGTCGCGAATCTTCGGACACGAGCGTCTAGGCGCTTCGCTGTGCCCCGAGCGGCGACGCGCTCAGAAGGTGGTTCCAGCGACACGACATGCACACCTCCACGAGGTAGCAGCGATACTCGCCCGTACGTTGCGACAGTCGTTCGAGTTCTCGTTTGGAGTTGATCGCCCGCCCCTCCTTGGGCAGCCGCGGGCCGAACACGAACCGTACGTGGCGCAACTTGCGCGTCGCGCACAGTGGGCACGGCGTCGGTGCGGCGGTGGAGTAGTCGCGACCGACTCGCAACAACTCCAGTTGGGCATCGCACACCTCTTCGCGATCGACCTCGCCGGCCCTCACGGCGCGAAGCAACCGTCGACGGTCGAGTCGATAGTCGACCGTGCCCGGATGGGCACCCGGGCGGCCATGGCCACGCGACTGGGGAAACTGCACCCCGCAAGACTACCGACCCTCACTGACACGACCACGGCGCCGAACCTGAGGACCGTGTCATCGCACGACGCCGCCGATCGGCGAGGGGTCCCCGACCGAGCAGGTTCCATCGGGCAAAGTGAGAACGTGGCTCAACGACCTCAACGACGACGTCACCCCTCCGCGGGAAACCTGAATGAACCGCCGGAGGTCGTGGCCGCCTCCGTGCCCGAGACATCGCTGAGCACCCTGACCTACCCCGTGGGCGCACCGTTCAATCCGACACGGGTTCGGTTCGGTCCCGGCCTCGCCGACGAGGCGCTCGACCGGCTGATCGGTACCCCCGAAGGAAAGCGCATCCTCGAACTCGGGGCGGGCGACGGTTCCAACGCCATCGCCCTCGCTCGCCGCGGTGCGCGCGTTTTTGTCGTCGACTCCTCGGCCGAACGCCTCGCCGTCGCGAGGGCCAACGCCGACACCGCAGGGGTACGGGTCGAGTTTCGCCACAGCGACCTCGCCGAACTCGCCGACGTTCGTGCCGATCGTCTCGATGGGTGTCTCGCGGTCTATTCGCTGGCGCGCGTCGTCGACGTCGCCCGCGTTTTTCGCCAGGTGCACCGACTCCTGCGCACCGAGGCGCCCCTCGTGGTGTCGCTGCCCCACCCGCTCGAACTCCTCACCCACGACTCGTCGCCGAACGAAGGTCCGCCGACCCTGACCCGGTCGGCGTTCGACGACTCGCGGATATTCGTCGGACCTGAACAGATTCCCGTCGAGCCTCACCACACCGCCGACATCGTCACCGCCCTGACCCGCTCGAGCTTTCACGTCGACGCCGTGCTCGAACCACCGATGGGCTCCGCTGACGGCGACGTGTTTCGCGCTCCGCGCCACGACTACATCCCGGCGACCGCCATCTACCGAGGTCGCAAGCTCGGAACGTAACCGGGGCACCCCGGGCGGTTATGACTCCGACCGCCGGGCGAGCCATTCACGCAACACCTCGGTCGCCTCGGCACGATCAAACGGACCCACCTCAAGACGGTGGGCCGTCAGGTGAGCCAAGGCGTCACCGACCTGTCGTCCCGCCGCCAAGCCCAGGTCCTCCATCACCCCGCGACCGTCGATCGGAATCGACATCTCCGCAAGGTTCTCCCGAACGGACAGTTCCCGAATCGCCGAGTCGAGTTCCGTCGCTCCAGCGGCGCCGAGCGCGCCTGCCACCTCGACGATGTCGCCAACCAGGTCGAAGCGACCGGCCACGAAACGTCGCACATCGCCCGCACTCCAGGGCCCAGCGTGGTCGATCAGGGTTCGCACCCCGCGAACAACGCCACCGACTCGCTGCACCGTTGTCTTCGAATGGCGCAGACGCCGTAGCCGGGCGGTGGCGTCGACTCGCGGGTCGACCGCCAGGATGGCCGCGAGGCGAACGTGCGGGTCACGGCGCAACAACGACCAGTCGATACGCCCGAGCACCGATTCGGTGAGTTCGGGCACAAAGCCATCGGCCAGCGAGTGGTCGATCAGGAACGCAAGGCCACGCTGCGGATCGCGCAACGACAGCAGCTTTTCGAACTCGTCGCGAATCCGCTCGACGCTCACCACCGAAAGACGGTGGTGCATCGACTCGACGGCATCGACGAGCTCCCGCTGGGCGACGAGATCGAACCGGGCGACGAATCGAGCCGCTCGCATCATCCGTAACGGGTCGTCAGAAAACGACTCCTCAGGCGACAGCGGCGTGGCAAGACGACGAGCGCACAGATCCGCGAGCCCGTGGAATGGATCGATGAGCGCCGGTTCTGGTTGAGTCACCTCGATCGCCAACGCGTTGATCGTGAAGTCGCGACGACCCAGATCGACCGCCACCTCAGTGCTGTAGGCCACATTCGGCTTACGGCTGTCGGGCTCATAGGACTCGGCGCGATGCGTCGTCACCTCGACGAGTCGATCATCGACATGCGCAGCGATGGTGCCGAAACGCTCACCCTGTGTCCACAACGATTGCGCCAACGGAGCCAACAACCGTTTGGACTCCGAGGGCAGCGCGTCGGTGGTGAAGTCGAGGTCGGGCTCGACACTCGTATCACCCAGCAACAGGTCGCGAACGCTGCCTCCGACGATGTAGAGACGGTACCCGGCGGTCGCGAACGCTTCGCCAAGCGGTCGGCACTGTTCGAAGAGTTCGGTGGCTGCCGGGGTCGAGAGGGCGGTGACCTCGTCGAGCGGCGAGGTCATTGGTATCCCTGTGTCGTCTCGATCATTCGAATGAGGTCGTTCGGATCGAACTCGTGATTCGAGGTCGGTGCCTCAGGGTGATGGCGAAGACCCAACAGCGCCGCCATCGTCGCCTCCGCGCTCAAGGTCAACGCGTCGAGGTCGTAGCCGCCCTCGAGAAACGCGATCGTGTGGCGTGGCTTCACCACCTGCATCAGGCGCATCGTCAACTCACCGAAGTCGCCTGAGCTCAAGCCCATGTCGCTCAACGGGTCATCGCGATGAGCGTCAAAGCCCGCCGACAACAGCAGCCACGTCGGGTCGAACCGTTCGATCAGCGGTCCGATCACGCGATCCAGGGTTTCGTAGTACGCGGCTCCCGTCACCATGGGAGGCAACGGCACGTTGACCGTGGCCCCGAGCGCGTTCGGCCCGCCGATCTCATCGAGACGTCCCGTGTGTGGGTACAGCGGAGACTGGTGCCACGACACATACAAGACGTTCGGATCGTCATAAAAGATGTCCTGGGTGCCATTGCCGTGATGGACATCGAAATCGACGATCGCCACGCGATCGCCACGGTCGCGAAGCGCGACTGCGGCCACCGCCACGTTGTTCAGGAGGCAAAACCCCATCGATTGTGCCCGCGTCGCGTGATGGCCGGGAGGACGAGACAGACAAAAAGCCGCCACCGCCGCGCCGGAATCGAGCAGATCGATCGCCGTCAACCCGGTTCCGGCACTGCGAACCGCTACGTCGACCGAGTGAGGTGAGGCGACCGTGTCGGAATCGAGTTGAACATGGTGCCCGCGGATGTGTTCGAGGCGTTCGAGCATTGCCTCGTCGTGAACCTTCGCCAGTTCGATCGGTCGCGCCGCACGCGGCGCTGCCACCAGAACTGCGTCACGCACCATCGGCGAACGCGCCGCCGACATCACCGAGTCGTAGCGCCGCGGCGACTCGGGGTGATAGCGGCCGGTCTGATGGTCGACCGAGCTCGGATCCGTGACCAAGACCAACATCGGCCACCAGCGTACGATGGCTGGGTTCCCTCCGGGAACTGCTGGCGCACATCGCCTGCACCGACGACCCAACCGCGCACGAGGCCCCCACCCGACATGACACGTCGAACGCTCAACGTCGGCAGCGACCGCTTCACCGTCGGCCCGTGGCACGAGCACCCCGACGTTGCCTACATCACGGTGGCGCCGTCCGCGCACCAGCTGACCAACCCGTACGCCGTCACCCAATGCCTGGAGCAGCTCGGCGAACTGGGGTACCGGGCCGCCGTGACCTCCGCGCTTCGCGGTTCCGATGCCCACGTGTTCGAGGCGGCCGGATTCGTTCGGCGCGAACGGCTGCACGTGCTGCGCCACGAACTCGGCAACCTCCCACCGATCGACCGAACAGGTGCTCGGCTGCTGCGTCGCGGACGTCGACGCGACCGTCGGGTCGTCCTCGACGTCGACGAACGAGCCTTCGAACGTTTCTGGGCTCTGGGAAGCGACGGGCTCGACGAGGCACTCAACGCGACGGCGTCGGTGCGCTTTCGCGTCGCCAGCGATCGCGACGTGTTCGGCTACGCGGTCACCGGACGCTCCGGCGAGGTCGGCTACCTTCAGCGACTCGCCGTCGATCCGGTCCGCAGCGGCGGCGGAATCGGTACAGCCCTCGTGCTCGATGCGCTGCACTGGCTTCGCGATCGTCACGGTCGATTCATGCTCGTGAACACCCAGGAGTCCAACGCCGCGGCCTTACGGCTGTACCTCCGCCTCGGGTTCAACATGGTCGACGAACACCTGACCGTCCTGCAGTGGCCGGGCGAATGAGGCGCTCATCTCGTGCGTTATGGCGCGTGGCGGCGATCATCGCCGCTGTCACCTGCCTGTACCCCTCACCCGTGGGCGCGCAGCCGATTCCAGAGGGCGAAGGCACCGAGCCGTCGACGTCGGCCATTCAACTCGAGTCGGTGACACCCTGGGTGACCGAAAGCGGCACGTTTCGGGCCGTCTTCGACGCCGATGGTTTCCCTGAGGGCGCCAAGCTCACCTATCGCATCCGCCAACCGGTTTCCGGCACCGAGTCCGACCGTCGAGAGCAGTTGATCGACCTGTGGAACGGCACCGCCCGAACGAACGTGTTGCACGCCAACACCACCGTGGACGTTGCCGATCTCATCCAAGGCGACCGCGTGCTGCTCGACATCCCGATTCGCGCCCGCTCCACTCGCCGCTCGGGCGCGGTGTTGATCCCCGGGCCGGGCACCTATGCGGTCGACGTCACGATCCGGTCCGGGTCTTCGGTGATCTATGAGACCCAACTTTCACTCAACGCACTGCCGGCCCCAGAACGTCAAAGCACACCGTTTCAATTGGCCGTCGTGGCGAACCTGTCCGGGCCGATCGGCTCCGATGAGTCCGGCACGATCGACGACACGGCGGCGGTCGAACGAACCCTGCAGCGCTATCGAGATCTCATCGAAGACGCCGCGGGCGCGCCGATAGCGGTGTCGATCTCGCCACAACTCCTGGTCACCGCCCCGTCCGATGCACAGCCGCCGCGCCTCATGGACGCCCTCACCAGTGCCTCGACCGTCGAACGCCCGTGGGCCGACCTCGACCTGGAAGCCTGGGCGAAAATCGACGCTGCGCAACTCGTGCGAACCTCCCTGCTCGACGGAGCACAAGCGTTGAGTGCACTCGGCGTCAGTGCGACACAGCGAACCATGTGGTTTGATGGCGCAACCGTCGGCACGCAGGCGCTCCCGTTGTTGGCACGGCTCGGCTACCGCATCGTTTCGCTCGACGACGGACGCATCACGGGCTTCACCGCTCCCACCGGCGAGTCGGGATACACACGACCGGTACAGCTCGCGTCGAGTCCGCCCATGTCCGCCCTCGTGACCGACCCCGTGGTCGCCGACCTGTTGTCGGGCGACCTCCGCGACTCCGTCCTCGCCGCCCATCGACTTCTCACGCTGTTCAGCACAGCGCATCTGGCGGGCCAAGAGCCCCGCGGCGCCTCGATCGTCGTCGGCGACGATGTGGATCCGGACGTCGTCGCCGCGCTCTACCGCGATGTCGCTGAAGGCACCGACGCGCTTGAGCACCCGATCGACGCGTCGGCCGACACCAACTCGACGACCACCACAACACGCCAACCGACGGGCGACCCACCGATACGCGCCGCCGTCGAACTCGTCCTTCCCGACCAGTTGAACACCCTGTCGCCACTCACCAGCACCGATCAAGGCCAACCGACGGTGACACCCGTCGACTCGCCGTCGGTGGCGTCGGTGGCGTCGGTCGTCCCTGAAGCCCGGGCGCTCATCGACGACTACGCCACGATCATCGGCTCCGGCACCGACGATGCCCGCCGAATCTCCAACGTCGTGCAACGGTCACTCGACCGTCGGATCGAGCCATCGGTCCAGGCTGGGATGCTCAACGACGTGATCGACGAGATGAACCAGGCGCTCGGCGCCATCACGGTCTCCAAGCCCCGCGCGCTCAACGTGACTGAGCGCAACACCACCATTCCATTACGGGTCGTCAACGACCTCGACCGCCCCATCAATGTCCGGCTACGCCTGAAGAGTTCGAGAATGAACTTCGTCGACGGCGACGTTCAGGCGCTGAGCCTGGAACCCGGGGTCAATCCCATTCCCATCCGGGTCGAGGTGTTGACTTCCGGGCAGTTCACGATGGAGGCGGAGGTACTCGCGCCCGAGTCGACTCGTGTGATCGCTTCGACACGCCAGCACATTCGCTCTACGGCATTCAGTGGGGTCGGTCTGGTCTTGTCCGGCGGAGCACTCATCTTCCTAGTGGTGTGGTGGCTACGAACTCCGCACCGCAAAAGGCCGGCCGATCAACCCGACGAACGGTGAACCCGGGACCGTCACCCACCCGGCGCCGGACCGACACTGAAGCGCCCCGATAGCCTCACACGCGTGAACTCGGAGTCACGAGGACCAGTTCTCGCCTCACCCGGCCTCCTCATCGGAGGTCGCTACGAACTGCGGGCGAACGTCGGCGCGGGCGCAATGGCCCAGGTGTGGAGTGCTACCGACCAGGTGCTCAACCGAGTCGTCGCGGTGAAGATTCTTCATCAGCATCTGATCAGTGATCCGGCTTCGGTCGAGCGATTCCGTCGGGAGGCGTACGCGATCGCCGCGCTGGCCCATCCCAACATCGTCGGTGTCTACGACACCGTCTTCGACGGCGCCATCCAGGCGATCGTCATGGAATACGTCGACGGGGTCACCCTTCGACAACTCCTCGATGAACGCAAGACGCTCGCCGAACCCGAACTCGTCGAACTCCTCGACGGCATCGCCATGGCGCTCGACCACGCCCATCGCAACGGCATCGTGCACCGAGATATCAAGCCGGCGAACATCCTCGTGACCCGATCCCACACGCCCAAATTGACCGACTTCGGAATCGCCAAAGGTCCCGAAGACGCAGATCTGACCGTGGTCGGAACCATCATCGGCACCGCGGCCTATCTGGCTCCGGAACAGGTGCGATCGGGTCCCGTCGATCGTCGCGCCGACCTCTACGCGCTTGCGACCGTCGCCTATGAGGCGCTCACCGGTCGTGCGCCCTTCGTCGGTGGCGACCCTGCCGCCGTCGCACTCGCCCGGTTACATGAAGCCCCGCGCGACCTCACAGAACAGGGTGTGTCCCCCGGCCTGGCGTCGGTGATCATGCGCAATCTCGAGGAGTCACCCGATCGCCGGCACCAGTCGGCCGCCGACTTTCTCACCGCCCTGCGCAACGCTGCCAGGGACCCCCACCGCGCGGTACTCAACGCGCAACTCAACCCGGCACCGACGTCGATCGCCAGCGAAACCCGACCCGATAGGCCGACGGTCCCGAGACAATCCGTCAACACCGTACCCCGCCGGCGATCCGTCATCGGCACCCTGGTGACCACGCTGCTCCTCGTCGCGCCACCAGTCCTCGTGGTCGCGTTACTGGCCACATCGGCCTCGACCACCAAGATCACCTCCACCACGACCTCCCCGCCTTCGGAAATCGGACCTGTCGAGATCGCCTCGGTGTCGACCTTCGACCCCGAAGGCGACGGCACCGAACACGACGAGGAGACTTCCAACCTCGGCGATGGCGATCTTGATTCGGCCTGGCACACCGAGCGCTACGAAGCACGCGACTTCGGTACCAAGTCCGGCGTCGGTCTCATCATCGACCTCGGCACCAGTCACGAGCTTTCCGAACTGCAACTCAACGGGTCCACCGGCTGGGTCGGTTCCGTCGCGGTGACCGAAACCGACCCGCGAATCGCGGGGGAAATTCCCGGACCCAGCCGGCCGATAGCGATGACTTCCTCACCGATCGGCATCCCGCTCGACGGCACTTCGGGCCGCTTCGTCACGGTCTGGATCACGGAGTTATCCGCCGTCGAACAGGGCCGCCATCAGGTCGCGCTGTCCGAGGTCGCCGTCATCGGAAGGTCGGCTGCATGAACCGAAAGCCCGAGGCCGCCTCGAGCGTTCCGCTCCGCGACGAAGACGCGGAACTGGAGGATCTCGCACGCCGCAGCGCTCAGGGGGATCGGCGGGCGCTCGAAGAGTTGCTCGGCGCACTTCACGCACGGATCGCGACGGTATGTCGCCGAATCTGTGGGCCCGACTTCGACGACGCCGCCCAACACGCCATGATCAACGTCGCCCGCGGCATCGAGGGTTTCGACCAACGAGCGTCGGTCACCACGTGGGCGTATCGCATTGCCACCAACGCTTCGCTCGACGAGCTGCGGCGCCGGCAACGTCGCGGTACGTCCGTCGACCTCGACCACGTCGTCATCGTCGACCGGTCGACGCCGCATTCCGATTCGATCACCGACCGGATGGTGATCGAGGCCGCCCTCGACGATCTCGAACCGGAGTTCCGCTCCGTCATCGTCATGCGTGAAACCGTCGGGATGGACTACGCCGAGATCGCCGCTGCCCTCGGTGTTCCGATCGGTACGGTGCGCTCGCGCCTGTCCCGTGCCAAGGGTCACCTGGCGGCAGCGCTGCGGGCGGGGAACCAATTCGACGCCGCCGACGTCCAAGGTGATGTCCTATGACCGTTTCACCCGATTCCACACCGAGCGACGATCGGGCTCGCGCCGACGACCTGCTCAATGAGCGGGTCCTTGCGGTGCTGCGCTCATCGGAGGAGTTCAGCGACTCCGACCGGGATCGACATGTTGCACTCGCGATGCGCGCGTTGAACAAGGCCGAGGAACTGGGTGATTCGTCCGGTTCGCAGTCGATCGACCTCGCCGAACAACGATCGCAGCGACGGCCGGGTTCGACGCGCTCAACGCGTCTGCTCGCGGCGGTGGCAGCCCTCCTCATCGGCTGTCTCGCTGCGGCGATCCTCGTGACGAACACCGGTCGCTCCGATGACCTCGCCGACCGGGCGGACTCCAACCCCCAAAAAGAGGCGACCGCCGACAAGTCATCCGGGGACGGCGCGGCCGACGGGACAGCACACGCACCAGCTACTGCCCCGCCGCCGGTTCCTGACGCCGCTGGGGGTGCCGAATCGACCGAGGAAGCGTCCCGGGCGCTCGGCCAACGGCAACTCGGCGACTTCGCAACCCTCGAGGGCTTCGCCGCTGCGGCCATGTCGACGCCAACCTCGGCCGACACCGACGCCCAGGAGTCTGGTTCCCTCGACGACGGGTTCCGCGACTCGACCACCGCGAACGAAGCCGCACCAACCGGCGCTCCCCAGACCACTCCATCCGACGCAGCGGATGCAACGTCAGGTGGACCTGGGTCGAATCCGACCAACTGCGATGCCTCCTCAATCGCCGGCGTCGTCGATCCAGCGCTGCTGAGTTACGGAACCGTTGCCGGAGTCGGACATCTCGCCTGGATCGACCAGTCCGACGGTCGCCTCATCACCCTCAATCTGGACGATTGCACGACCGTTCGACACTGACGGTTCGGTGGTGTTGTAGCAGCCCCATCGGCTGATTGCGTAGAGTCACTCGCTATGGCCAGCCCTCAGGTGACCCCACCGACGTCCTCGGAGCCCGATTGGACCGATCAGGTCACCGGACTCGTCGTCGACGTCGTCGACTCGATCCGCGACAAGACCACCGGTCCGGTGCTCAACGCCGCCCGCGGTGTGGTTTTCGGTCTCATCGCCCTGTTCGTGATCATGATCGTCGCGACCATCGGGCTGATCATGTTGGGTCGAGCGCTGTCGTTGCTTCCAGGCCCCGTCTGGACGCTGTATCTCGGACTCGGCGTGCTGTTCAGCGTCGCCGGTCTCGCCGTCATGCGAATGAGGTTCCCCAAATGAGTGAGCATCGTGAGGTCGTCGTCATCGGTTCCGGACCAGCGGGGTTGACCGCCGCTGTGTACACGGCACGGGCGAACCTTCATCCCGTCGTGCTTGAGGGTGAGCCCTCCTCGACCAGCGATCAACCCGGCGGGCAACTCATGTTGACCACCGACGTCGAGAATTTCCCCGGTTTCCCCGATGGCATCACCGGACCTGAATTGATGAGCAACATGCGCGCCCAAGCGCTGCGATTCGGTGCCGACATTCGCACGGTGAAAGCCTCCAAGGTCGATTTCTCCGAACGCCCCTTCAAAATCTGGGTCGGCGCCACCGACGCCGAACCCACCCTCACCGCCGATGCCGTCATCGTTTCGACCGGCGCCCAGTCGATGATGCTGGGGCTCGAAGCCGAACAGCGTCTCATCGGCCGCGGCCTCTCGACCTGTGCCACCTGTGACGGATTCTTCTTCCGCGACCGTGAAATCGCGGTGGTCGGCGGCGGCGATTCGGCGCTCGAAGAGGCGATGTTTCTCACCCGGTTCGCCTCGAAGGTCACGATCATCCACCGTAGAGACGAGCTGCGCGCCAGCAAGATCATGCAGGACCGTGCGCATGCCAATGAGAAGATCGAGTTCATGTGGGACACCGTGGTCACCGATATCAACGGTGAGAACTCCGTCGAATCGGTCAGCGTGAAGAACCTCAAGACCGGCGAGGAGCGAGACATCGACTTCGCCGGAATCTTCGTCGCGATCGGTCACCGGCCCGGTTCCGATCTGTTCCGCGGTCAACTCGAACTCAAGGACAACGGCTACATCGTCACCGAGGCGAAGAGCACCAAGACCAGCGTCGAAGGTGTGTTCGCCTGCGGCGATGTTCAGGACGACTACTACCGACAAGCGATCACCGCGGCCGGCTCGGGCTGTAGCGCCGCCATCGATGCCGAGCGGTGGCTCGAGTCCATCGCCTGATCCTCACCGACCCTGAAGGCACACATGTCTGACAACGACACCGACGCGGTACGCGACGTCGACGCGCTCATCCACTACGAACTCGCCGACGGAATCGCCCGCATCACCATCAACGCCCCGAACAGAGGTAACGCTCTCGCCGCTGACATGCGCGATCGGCTCACCGAACGGTTCGACGAGGCCTCTGAGGACCTAAAGGTCCGAGCGGTGGTTCTTCGAGGAGCAGGCGAACGTCATTTCTGCACCGGGGCAGATCTCGGCGGGCCACAAAAGCCCGGGCCCCAACGCCCCGAAGACGCTCCAGACCGGGCCCCTGGCGATGCCGCTCGCCTCATCCGGCGCGGATGGCAGCGCCTTGTGGCGTCGGTACTCGACTGCGAAAAGCCAGTCATCGCTGCGGTCAACGGGACCGCCGCCGGCGGCGGGGCTCAGCTGGCATTGGCGTGCGATCTCGTCGTGATGGACGAAGGTGCGAAGTTCATCCAAGCGTTCATCCGACGCGGGATCATGCCTGACGCCGGAGGTGCCTACCTCCTGCCGCGACTCGTCGGTCTGCACCGAGCCAAGGAACTCATGTTCCTCGGCGGCGACGTGAACGCCGCCGAGGCCGACAGGATCGGTTTGGTCAATCGAGTCGTACCGACCGATGAACTCGCCGCCACGGTCGACGAGTTGGCCCAACGGCTCGCGGCACTTCCGACCCGATCCATCGCCTACACGAAACGGCTGACGAACCGGAGTTTTGAATCCAGTCGCGAACAGTCATTCGACGACGAAGCGATCTTTCAGGAAGCGATCACGAACACCGAGGACTGCCGAGAAGGCCTCGCTGCCTTCGCTCAGCGGCGCGACCCGCAGTTCAAGGGCTGGTAGACCGCGGCCAACATCGGGCGATACGGAATGGTTCCGCCCCGACGGTTGTTGTTGACAATCGATCCCCCCAACGAAAGGACCACCGATGGCAGAGGGACTCGCACAACTCACTGAGGCAACGTTCGCCGAGGAAATTGGATCCTCAGAGGTACCCGTACTCGTGGACTTCTGGGCGACTTGGTGCAAGCCGTGCCTCATGGTTGCCCCCATTCTTGAGGAGATCGCCGACGAACAGGCTGACCAACTCAAAATCGTCAAGGTCGATGTCGACGCGAATCCGACGCTCGCTCGTCAGTTCGATGTCATGAGCATTCCCACGATGATCCTGTTCAAGGACGGTCAGCCTGAGCTCAAACTCGTTGGGGCAAAGGGCAAGGCGCAGCTCGTCCAGGAGCTCTCGGCACACCTGTAATCTCATTGTCGGTCGGTGTCGTCGCCACCGGCGACGCCGACGCCTTGAGGTACCAACATGTCGCCACGACCGATGAGCACCGATACCAGCCTCACCGGCGCCGAGCTCACCGACCGTCTCCAACGTCTCGGCATGCTTCCGACCACGGGAACGCCCGACGATGCCGTCCTGCGCGACGGCATCGCAGCATTTCAACGCTCGCGTGGACTCGACGTCACCGGGGAGGTCGACCCTGTCACCTTGGGCGCGCTCGACGAGGCCACCTACAGCTTCGGCGACCGGCCGCTCTATCTCACCTCACCGATGCTTCGTGGTGAAGATGTCTCCTGGCTCCAATTGCGCCTCGGTTCCCTGGGATTCGACGCCGGACGGGTAGATGGAATCTTCGGCCCGAACACCCAACAGGCGCTTTGCGAGTTTCAACGCAACGTTGATCTCGTCGTCGACGGAGTCTGCGCCAGAGACACGGTCGCACAGCTGAACCGCCTGTCCTCCAGGATGGGAAATCTCTCCGTCGCCGGTCTACGTGAACGAGAGTCGTTGTCGAGACGTACCACCGATCTCAGCGGCCTTCACATCGCGGTCGTCGCGCTGGGGGACGATCCGCAATTGACCGGAGCGATCGCATCATCGCTCAGCGATTCCTCAGCATCTGTATCGGTCCAAACCGCCCACGACTGGTCAGATCTCGCCGCCTACACGAACAACGTCCGGGCCGATGTATGCATCGCAATCGAACTTGTGTACGAGTCGGTCTTGGATCTGGCGTACTTCGGAACCGACGGGTTCGAGTCTCACGCCGGCCGCGCTCTCGCAGAGACGCTCCTGCGTCAGCTTCCCCAGAACCCCGCCTGGGGACCCTGCGTCGCTCAGGCGATGAGGCTCCCGATACTTCGCGAAACCCGCTGCCCCACCGTCCGCCTCCGCCTCGGCCCGAGCGAGGACGTGACCGAACAGAGTTCGCTTCTTGTCGCAGCCGTCGGGCGGAGTCTACGGCTGTGGGTCTCACGCGATCACGACTAGCGCCGTGGCAAGAGTGCCACGAGCTGGATCCATCACAGCGGCGTGAACCCACCAGCTGGGCTTGAGTGAAGCACAGCGAAACGACATCAACCTGAACTGACGGGTCAGCTTTATCCCCAGTTTTACCCACAACCTGTGGATGAAGGTGAGTGGTTCAACCCTCAGGCTCTAGTACTACCTCATCTTCAACCCTGATCAGGACGTGGATGCGATGATTCGGTAGATGCGCTCAAGGTCTTCCAGGTTGGCAAACTCGATCTGCATCTTGCCGTGCTTCGCGCCCATCTCGACCTTCACTCGAGTGTCAAGCCGTGAGGAAAGCAGTTCTTCCAACTCGAGGAGCCCGGGGGGTCGGAGCTTCTTCGGGGACGGGTTCTTCGACCCACCACCGAGTTGAGACTCGACCTCCTCCCGCTGGCGGATGATCTCCTCGGTCGCCCGCACTGACAGGTCCTCCGCCACGATACGTTTCGCGAGCGCCTCCTGGTACGCGCGATCGGGGGTCGACAGGAGGACCTTCGCATGGCCGGCCGACAACTCCCCGTCAGAGACCGCGCGTTGAACCACGGGAGGAAGCTGAAAGAGCCGCAGCAGATTCGTAACGGCGCTACGCGATTTACCCACCCGGTGCGACACCTGCTCCTGGGTCAACCCGAAGTCGTCGATCAGTTGCTGGTAGGCAGCCGCCTCTTCGAGTGGATTCAAGTCCTGCCGATGGAGGTTCTCGACCACCGCCTGCTCGAGTGCACCCAACTCTTCCACCGTGCGGACAATCGCAGGGATGGTCTGAAGTCCGGCGCGGCGAGCCGCACGCCAGCGGCGCTCGCCGGCAATCAACTCAAACTGACCCGGATTCTCTCCCGGTCGCACCAAGATCGGCTGCAGCACGCCGAGCGATCGAACAGACTCCACCAACGAGCTGAGCTGCTCCTCGTCGAAGACCGAACGTGGCTGATGACGGTTCGCCTCAATACTCGAGACGGGAAGTTCTCGCAGACCCTCAACTGAACCGTGAGCCTGTGAGCTTTCAGCTGCGGTTGCGCTCGCCGCGCTCTCGGTCGGAATGAGCGCTTCGAGCCCTCGACCTAATCCACTACGACGAGACACGATGGACCTCCCTGGCCAGTTCTCTATAGGCGACGGCTCCACGCGAACTCGGGTCGAAGGTCGTAATCGGTTGACCGTATGACGGCGCCTCCGACAACCGGACATTTCGCGGTATCACGTTACGACACACGACGCTGCCAAAATGCTCGCGGACTTCTGCGGACACCTGCTCGGCGAGCTTCGTCCGACCGTCGTACATCACCAAGACAATCGAACTGAGTTCAAGCGATGTGTTCAGATTCTTCTGAACGAGGTTGATGTTCCGAATCAGCTGACCCAGACCTTCCAGGGCGTAGTACTCGCACTGAATCGGAACCATCACCTCGTCGGCCGCCGCAAGCGCGTTCACCGTCAACAGTCCTAGCGAGGGTGGACAGTCGATCAGAATGTAGTCGTAGTCGTCGCGGACCTGATGAATCGCGTTGCGAAGCCGCAACTCGCGACTCATCACCGGCACCAACTCAATCTCCGCCCCGGCGAGGTCAAGTGACGCGGGGGCGATGAACAGGTTGCGCACCGCGGTCGACTCAACGCAGTCCTCGAGTGGTACATCAGCGAGGAGAACGTCGTAGATGCTGTAGTCGAGAACGCGCGAGTTGATTCCCAAACCCGTCGTCGCATTGCCTTGGGGGTCGAGATCGATCACCAGCACGCGGTGTTCGTCTTCAGCGAGAGCCGCCCCGAGATTCACTGTCGTCGTGGTCTTGCCGACGCCACCCTTCTGATTCGCGATGGCAACGACGCGCGGAAGTGGTCGTCTCGGCCGGTCGTCCTCCACTGGAGGCTCCATGACCGGTGGTGCGGGTGCGTCTGGGTCAGCATCCTCGGCCTCTGGGTCGAGTACCAGCGTTCCTCCATGGTGTTCCACCACCACGGCCTCGTATTCCGGCACCGGCCCGATCGACGGTGGCGCCTGGTACATCGTTGGAGCGTCAGGAGCAACGAACGGCGTCGTCGTCCGGAAGTCCGGTGTCGACACCGGCTCGGTCGGCGACTCCGTTGACGGTCGTTCCACGACAGGCGGTGCCCAACCCCCGGCCGTCTCTCGCGTCACGGTCTCCAGTACCACGTCCTCACGAGGCTCAGACATCGGGAGTGGAACCCGGCCGAGAGGCTGCGGGGCCGATTCCGAGAGTGTGCTTGAAGCGCCCAGATCCGCCGGCTCCGGCTCTGCGGGCACGGGAGAAGGATCTGAAGGTGGCACCCACGACTGTGGCGCCGGGTTTGATTCTGTATCGGAATCGGTGTCGGGTTCGGAGGTCGGGACCGGGCGTTCCCAGGTTCGACGCCACCCGAAATCGCTCGGAGACTGATCGTTGGTCAAGATTGCTCCCCACGGATGGTTCACGCGTGGCCGGGCAACCCCTGCCGCGCGTAGACATACTTCCCCCTCAGACGTCGCGAGTCAAGGACCCTCAGAGGAGCCGTGTGCCTCACACCCTGCTCACCAAGCCGATGTTCCACGTGGAACATTCACCGCCAACTCTGAGGTCGACGGAGGTCATTGCGCGATCCTCGGTTGGTGATCTCCGATTCGTCGCCTGGTGTTGATCTCAAATCCGAGTCACAGACCCCGCCGTTCAGGACCCGCCTTTCCTGAGCAACATCGGTCTGCGATGGTCGCCTCGATCGTACCGTCGGGCCGAGAGGCTGGTTCCCTGCACGACCCGCTCGTTGTCCACTCGGTGGCTCCGCCACCTCGGAACCTCCACGCGTCCCCGCATGCTTCCGCGCCTAGGACTGTCCTGTGTTGAGGTCCCCTCCAACTCCAAACGCGACGTTGCCGCGAGGTCATGGTATTCGTCCGCAACTTCCTCACTGTCGGTCAAGGACCTGACCCACAACACAACCACCATTCAGGCGTGGTTGTTCGGCACGTGTGGTCCAGGAGGCAAGCCGCCCAGCACCTCGGCTATCAGAATCCGAGCGCTCTGAGGGTTCTGTTTCGGGTAGTCAGAGATGTTCCACGTGGAACAGTCGCACCGCCTCGCGTCTGCACGATTCGCTCTGCGGTACCACTGCACCGATGTGTGTGCCGAGAGTCGTCTGTTCTCAACGATCCCGAATTCGGCTGTCCGCGAATCAGTGGCTCTCGAAGAGGGGATGGCGTGCCGGGACCCCAACCCCGCGGGGGTAGCTGTCCGGGAGAGGCGCAACTCGACGCAGTGCTTGAATCCTTGTGTGCTTGTAGTTGATCCCAGCCTCCGCAGCGAGGCCCAGTTGACTGAGGCCCTCCGTCGGCCAACGGTCGCGGCGATCGGTCGGTTCGCTGACCAACAACACACCACCGGGGCGTAGGAATCCAACCCCGCACTCGGCAGTGACGGCCGGTGGGGCGAAGCTCCGGACCACGACCACGTCGAAACTTGCGCGCAGCGTCGGGTCGTGGGCCAACTCTTCAGCTCGTCCCAATCGCGTACTCACTCGTTCGTTCCAAGCTCCAACCCGGACTGCATCGCGCAAGAATGCGATGCGTTTCGACATCGCATCAAGTAACACGACTCGTAGATCGTCGCGTTCCTCCGCCAACACAAGCCCAGGTACTCCGCCTCCGGAGCCGAGGTCCAACACGTCGGCGTTGAGCGGAATCAGTGGATCGAAGCAGCGGGCGTTGCGGACGTGTTGTTCTATGTCTCCAGGACCGAGAAATCCGAGTGAGCGGCTTCGCTCGAGCACCGACCGCAGCGATTCAGGGATGGGTGGTTCATCGGGCATTGGACCATGTTACGACCCCGACGGGTATGCCGACCCCTAGACGCGACGATGCCCCGCCAAGGCGGGGCATCGTCAGCAGGTGAGTAGCGGGCGGTTAGTCGTTGTTCGAGCCCGCCGCGATCGAGACGACAACTCGGCGTACGGGGTCCTCGCCCTCGGAATGGGTTGTCAGATCATCGGCCTGTTCACCCACGCGGTCGTGAACCAGCTTTCGTTCTCCGGACATCACCACGTCGAGCACGTGTGGCTGACCAGACTCGCGGACCTTGACGATCACGTCGTCAACGAAGCGTTCCAGGTTCGTGCGACGCTGAGCGCGATAGCCGCCCACGTCGACTTTGAACCGCGGTGTCGGGCCACCAGAGGCGACATGCTGAAGGCGGGTGCGAGTGAGTTCCTCGATCGCCGAGATGACGCCGCCACGCGGCCCGATGAGACGGCCGAGTCCGGATCCGTTGATTTCGGCAGAAAGGTCGCCGGCATCATCGACGGACATCGTGATCGTTCCCTCGACCCCGAACGTCTGAAGAATGCCCTCGAGGAAGGTTGTCGCCTCGGCCACCGCGACGTTGCTGTCGAGTCGTTCCGCCGCTTCGCGTTCCGGCACGGACTCCTGCTGGACGGTCTTCGACGGCTTCGGCGCCGCCGACCGTCGAGGCGCGTCGTCACCGTTCGTATCCGTGGGAGCCGCAGCGTCTCCCGAAGCCTTTTCCTTGTCCTTGCCCTTACGGCGACGACGATCGTCTCGCGACGGTGGTGTCTTCGGCTTCACCCGGGCACGGACTCGCGCCTGCCCTTTGGTTCGTCCGAACAACCCCGGCTTGGGCTCCTCCAGCACATCAAACTCGGCATCGTTCTGATCGACCCCGAGTTGATCGAGGAGCAGATCCTTCGCCTCGTCAACCGTTCGAGCGGTTGTCTCCACCCATTCCATCGTGTTCATCCCTTCTTGTTCTTCGAGGAGCCGGACTGCGAGCGTGAAGGCCCGCCCGAACGCGGAGCGCCCGACTTTCTTCCGGCTGGCGCACTACCACCGCTCGCTGCCTTTTTCTGGAGCGCTTGCGCCTTTGCTGACTTTGGTATGTCGCTCTTCGGCTTGTCGGCCTTCGCCGACTTCTTTGCTGTTGCCGTCGTGTCGACGGTGGCGTTCTTCGACGAATCCTTTTCGCTCTCGAGGCGAGCGTGGTGCGGTTCATACACTTGCTTGGTGATGTACGACTGGAGTCCGATGCGGCACAGGCCCTGGACGAAGTAGTACAGCGACAGGCCGGCCGGGAGACCCAGTGAGAAGATCGGGAGGAAGAACGGCATGATCTTCATCATCATCTGCTGCTGCGGATTGACGTCGCCGCTCTTGTTGCGACCCTGAATCTGTCGATTCTGGATCACTTGAATGACGAACATCAGAATGATCAGCACGATGAAGGGGAGGGACTTGAGGATGCCCAGGCTCAACGACTGTATGGGGCTGATCGCAAGATCCACCCCGAAGAAGTTCATGTCGGTCCGCGAGTGGAATGTCTGGTACAGCTTTGCGCTGCTGTCGAGGTGATCCGGACGGAACACCTGATCGGTGAGCCTCCACGGAACGAAACTGGTGTCGGTCGCAAGTTGCCCGGCGGCGCGCCCGATCGCACTCACCGTTCCGCCATCGCGTACGCCCACGCCGCGCAACGTGCCATACAACAAGATGAACACCGGGGCCTGGATCAACATCGGGACGCAGCCAGAGAGCGGGTTGATGTTGTTCTCCTTGTAGAACGCCATCATCTCGGTGTTGAGTTTTTCTTTGTCGTCTTTGTACTTCGCCTGCAGCCGGCGCAGCTCCGGTTGGTGACGCTGCATCTCCAACATCGAACGCGTGCTCTTGAGCGTGAGTGGAGCGGTCACCACCATCACCACGATGGTCAGGACGATGATCGCGCCGCCGTAACTGTTGGTAAAGCTGTAGAGGAGGTTGAGGAATTCGGCGAGGATGCCGTAGAACCCATCGAACGCACCAGCTGCGACTATGGCTGAGAACATCTAACTACCTCTCGGAGGTGGGACTGGATCGAATCCGTGACCGCCCCACGGATTGCAACGCAGAACACGACGTAGTGCGAGATATGTACCGCGGAGCGGACCGTGCGCTGTGATGGCCTCGATGGCGTAGGCAGAACAGCTCGGAACGAACCGACAAGGTGAAGGCCTGCCCGCCATAAGGTGTTGATAGGCCGTGATAGTGCTGACCAACGGCCACGAAGCAAGAGCTCGCAGTCGTTGTCGACCGCGAGACATCACCGGCTCCCGACGAGCTGGGAGACATGGGCACGGAGGTCATCGAAAGTTAAAGAAAGTGCCTTAGGTGACACGATAATCAGGTAACGGCCTGGGTTCACCCTCATTTCCGTATCCAACTGCTGCACGATCGAACGCAATTGTCTACGGATCCGATTCCGACGAACGGCATGACCTACGTGGGTTCCGATCGCGTAGGCGAACCTTGCTCCCGGCAATTCGTCATCGAGAACTACCCGAACACCGAGTGGACCGCTGCGTCGATACTGGCCGCGTTGTCGTAGGAGGGCGAACTCCCAGCGGTACCGGACCGAGTCGATCAAGCGCTGAGCTTGTGACGGCCCTTGAGACGACGCGACCGCAGGACCTTGCGGCCCGCTCGATCCGACATTCGGGCGCGGAATCCGTGCTTCTTCGAACGACGACGGTTGTTGGGTTGGAAGGTGCGCTTCACTGTGATCTCCTGCAGGGGTTCGCGGTCGGTGGGGAACGGACAATCGTCGACCGCTTCAGCCACGCGCGTCGAGGCATGGCAATGCCCGAGACACGGGCAACCTAGCTTACGGCGGCCATCGCGTCCGCGCCAAAACGGTTCGTTGGTCGCCTTCGTCTCGACCACACCGCATGGACGGTGCGTCATCGGCATTTCTCCACAGCTGTGGAGACTGCTGTGGATGGCGAATAGTGTGGATTCACCATGACCGTCGTAAACCCCGCCGAGATCCTGTGGACAGCGGCCAAACGCTCTCTGGCCGATCAGGTCAAGGAGAGCGTCTGGCTGACGTGTTTCGCCGACACGAACGGCCTGTATCTCGATGAGAACTGTCTGACGATTTCGGTGCCGAACTCCTTTGTTCGTGACCGGATCGACCAGCGCTACCGCGATCTCGTGCTCGGCGCGCTTGAAGACGCCGGACAACCCGGATTGAGTCTCGAGATTCGGATCGCCGATCCCGACCCCATCGAGCAGAACCTGACGTTCGACGACGACCTCGAACGGCTCGCCAGCGACGCCATCGGCACCCCTTCGGACCCGTTGTCCCCGCCGCTATCCCCGGCTTCGTCCACAGTTTCTTCCTCATCCGGTATCGGACCGACGGGGGTGGCCAACGGAACCTCGCCGTCACCGCTGCCGACCCCTGACGGTCCAGAGGTCGGCAGCGGAGACCGACCGTCGAACCTCAACACGAAATACACCTTCGAATCCTTCGTGACGGGGCCCTCGAACCGCTTCGCTCAGGCCGCCGCATTATCGGTTGCGGAGACCCCGGCGCGTTCGTACAACCCGCTGTTCGTCTACGGTGCGGCCGGGCTCGGCAAGACCCACCTCCTGCAGGCGATCGCCCACTACGTCAATCAGAACTACCCGGCCTATCGGGTGCGGTACATCTCCACCGAAACGCTGCTGAACGAGTTCATCGACGCCATCCGCCACAACAAGCAGGCGGAATTCAAACGTCGATATCGCGAGATCGACGTGCTCCTCGTCGACGACGTGCAGTTCATGGAAGGCAAGGACCAACTCCAGGAGGAGTTCTTTCACACCTTCAACACCCTGCACCAGGCGAACCGTCAGATCGTGCTGAGTTCGGATCGCCCACCCGATGCCGTGGCGACCCTTGAGGACCGACTGCGAAGTCGCTTCAAATGGGGCCTCGTCACCGACATCCAGCCGCCGGACTTCGAAACGAGGCTTGCGATCCTTCGCAAGAAGGCCGAGCAGGGCAACGTGGCGATTCCGTCGTCGGTGCTCGAGTTCATCGTCGAACACGTGACGAACAACATTCGCGAACTCGAAGGCGCGTTGAACCGCGTGACCGCCTACGCGGCGCTGCACCAGACCGATCTCACGATCGAGGATGCTCAGCGGGTGCTCGGCGACATCGTGAAATCGAACCAGCGCCAGATCACTCCGGATCTCATCATGGAGACGGCCGCTGCTCGTTTCGGTTTCACCGTCGAGGAGCTTCGAGCCCAGGATCGTCGACGTCCGCTGGTGATGGCCCGACAGATTGCGATGTATCTGTTCCGCGAACTGACCGAACTCAGCTATCCCGAGATCGCCAAGCAGTTCGGCGGACGCGATCACACGACCATCATCTACGGCTTCGACAAGATCAAGGCCCTGATGAAAGAACGCCACTCCGTCTACGACGATGTGACCTCGCTGATCAACGAGATCAAGGGTGGCTAGTGTTCCGAGTCCCAACGTCACCGTCGGTCGCGTCTCGTGTGGTTTCACGAGACCGGTGGATGAAGCTGGGGCCTGAGGGTGGACGAGCATGGGAGGAACCCATGGTCCTCCCCAACACTTCGTGAAATTACACGCTTGTCTGGGGACGGACGCGAACTTCCTCTGGACGACGAACTCCCGAAATTTCGGGCCGCGGACTAGGTTTTCCACAATCCACAGGCCCTACTACTACTAGTGCCTAGTGATACACATCGATGGGTAGAAAGAAGCAGACACTGTGAAATTCCGCTGCGAACGTGACGTCCTCCTCGACGGACTTGCCACAGCCGGTCGTGCGGTTTCGAGTCGAGGCGCGTCCCTACCGGTTCTGTCGGGCCTGCTGTTGACCCTTGAGGGCAACAACCTGCGCCTGACGGGAAGTGACCTCGATCTGACGATCTCGGTCGACCTGATGGTCTCGGGTGAGGTCGACGGCACCATCGTCATGCCGGCGAAGCTGGCGGTGGACATCGTCAAGGCGCTGCCGCCAGGGGCCGTCACCATCGATACCGAGGGTGAGGAAGCGAAGATCAGCAGTGGTCGCTCCGACTTCGCTCTGAATCTGATTCCTGCCGAGGAATTCCCGCACTTCACAACCCCGGCGGGTGAAGTGGTGACGATTGATGCAGCCGCGTTCACCGACGGGATCCGTCAAGTGGCGGCCGCCGCGTCGACCGACGATTCCCGTCCGATCCTGACCGGCGTGTTGATGGCGGCCGAAGGATCCGGCCTACGACTGGTGTCGACGGATTCCTATCGGCTCGCGGTGCGTGACCTCCCCGGCTCGGCGGTGCTCGAGGAGGGCCAGAGTGTGCTGGTTCCCTCGCGAGCCTTGCAGGAGGTCGTGCGGGTACTCGGTGGAGCCAGCGAGTTGACGCTCGAACTCGGCGAGCGAGAGGCCAGCTTCTCGGTCGAAGGCACCCGCCTGACCACCCGACTCATCGACGGTGAGTTCCCGAAGTATCGGAGCCTGATTCCCCAGAGCCAGCCGAACCGGTTGACAATCGGTCGTCAGGAACTCATCGAAGCGGTGCGTCGCGTGAAGCTGATGGCCCGCGAGGCGACACCGGTTCGATTGACGATGCGCGACGGGTCGGCCGAACTCGCGGCCATCACCCAGGACGTCGGTCAGGCGCACGAGTCGCTCGATGCAAGTTTCTCCGGGACAGAACTCACGGTGGCATTCAACCCCGATTATCTGTTGTCCGGGTTGGAGGTGACCGGAGGCGACGAGGTTTCGCTGGAAACGGTCGATTCGATGAAGGCGGCGCTGTTGCGGTCGAACGAAAGTACCGATTTCCTGTACCTGCTCATGCCGGTGCGGGTCTCGTAGTTCGGTGATCTCGGTCGACCGATTGCACCTGCGGGACTTTCGGTCATACGAGGAACTCGATCTCGAGTTCGCTCCGGGCCTGACGGTCGTCGTCGGCGAGAACGGCAACGGCAAGACCAACCTCGTCGAGGCGATCGGGTTTCTCGCCCGCCTTCGGTCGTTTCGCGGAGCGCCGAATGAGGCCCTGGTGCGCCGCGGTGCCTCCGAGGCCATCATTCGTGGCGACATCACCTGTGGCGAACGCCCGGTTCAGATCGAGGCGGCGCTGCCCCTCAGCGGGAGGATGCGGGTTCAGGTCAATAAGCAGCGACTCGTTCGACGTGTCGATATGGCTGAGTATCTGACGGTCACGGTGTTTTCTCCCGACGATCTAGAAATCGTCAAGGGCGGCCCTGGTCTGCGCCGGGATTTCCTCGATGATCTCCTGTCGGATCTGCACCCGAAAAACGAGGTTGCCACGAGCGACTTCGCGAAGGCGTTGCGGCAACGCAACGCCTTACTCAAGCAGATGGCTGGACGTCGCGATGAAGCGAGTGAACTGACCCTCGACGTGTGGGATCTGCGCCTCTGCGAACTTGGCGAGCGCGTCGCGGTGTTGCGTTCCAAGACCCTGGCGCAACTCGAACCGATGGTCGTTGAGGCGTACTCGGAGTTGTCCGCACGACGTGGTCACGCACATTCGGTGCAATTGCGCTACGGGTCGACGTGGTTCGAGGGTGGTCTCAGCGGTGCGCTCGCTGAGGCCCGAACCGCTGATATTCGCCGTGGCGTGTCGACGGTCGGCCCGCATCGAGACGACGTCGAGCTGTACATCGACGCCATGCCAGCGCGAACCCATGCGTCGCAAGGGGAACAGCGCTCGCTGGTGTTGGCGTTGCGGCTAGCGGCCCATCGGCTGGTGACCGTCGCTCGTGGACAGGCGCCGGTGCTGTTGTTGGACGACGTGTTCTCGGAACTCGACACGCATCGTTCAGCGGCGCTGCTCGCCACGTTGCCGCAAGGTCAGAAGATCCTGACCTCGGTCGGTGACGTTCCGCCGCAGGCCACGGTTGAGTCGCAGCTGACCATCGTCGATTCCACCGTTAGGGTTTCGCGATGACCAGTGGAGGTAGACCTGTCAGTTCGGTGTCGTCGAGCATCGATGCCTTGCGGCGTCAGTTCGGCTTGGGTCGGCTGTCGACCTACGAGACGATCACCCGTCAGTGGCCGGAACTCGTCGGCGAAGGTCCGGCAGGCGAGTCGGTCGTGGTGGAACTGCGCAACGGCATTCTTCGCGTTGAGGCCTACGACCCGGCGGTGGCCGAGGTCATCACGTGGTCGCGACAGGCGCTCGTTCAAGCGATACGGCAGGCGTGTCCAACGGAGCACGTAACCGATGTATCGGTACGCGTGAGGCCACGTCCGAAGCCCTGAGCTAGGGGGGTCTTGCGGCCAGGGCCAAGCCCTGGAAATGGTACAATTACGTCGTGCACATTGAACCCGCGGATCCTCGTGCTGAGAAGAAGGATCGGCGTCCCGGCATCGGCAGGCGCTTCGGGCGGGTTCCGCGATCGAGAACGGTCGGAAAGGGCGCTGCGTGACCCAGGAAAACGGCTCCTACGGGGCTGATCAGATCCAGATCCTCGAAGGATTGGAAGCCGTCCGGAAACGTCCGGGCATGTACATCGGTTCGACGGGTCCGGCTGGCCTGCACCACATGGTGTATGAGGTCGTCGACAACTCCGTCGACGAGGCGATGGCGGGCTTTTGCCGGCGAATCGATGTGCGGTTGTTGCCGGGGGGCGACGGCGAAGGCGACGGCTGCGAAGTGATCGACGACGGGCGCGGCATCCCGGTCGAAACCATGCCGGGACAGGACCTGTCGGCCGCGGAAGTCGTGTTGACCGTGCTCCACGCCGGCGGAAAGTTCGGTGGAGGCGGCTACAAGGTCTCCGGTGGCCTGCACGGGGTTGGCGTTTCGGTGGTGAACGCGTTGAGCTCGCGCGTCGAGGTGGAGATCGTCCGAGACGGTGGGCGGCATGTGATGTCGTTTGCCGACGGCGGTGTCCCTGTCGAGCCGTTGCATCGAGTCGGTGACGCGCCCGATGAGCGAACCGGCACCACCGTACGTTTCTGGCCCGACGGCACCATTTTTGACGAAACGACATTTCGCGCCACCACGCTTCTTGAGCGATTTCAGATGATGGCGTTTCTGAACGCCGGCCTGGAGATCACCTTCCGCGACGATCGCTCACCAAGCCCGGACGCGGACACGACGGTGTATCGCTATGACGGTGGAATTCGCGACTTCGTCCGCCACGTGAACGCGTCGAAGGAAGCCTTGTTCTCCGACGTCGGCTACTACGCGGTCGCCGAGGAGACGATGGAGGTCGAAATCGCGTTCCAGTGGAACACGGGCTACAACACCGACGGCATCCACAGCTTCGCGAACGGCATCACGACGATCGAAGGCGGCATGCACGAAGAGGGCTTCAAGAAGGCGCTCACCAACTGCGTGAATCGCTACGCAAAGGACAAGGGTCTCCTCAAAGACAAGGACCCCAATCTCCAAGGTGAGGACATCCGCGAGGGGATGACGGCGATCATTTCGGTGAAACTCCAGGACCCGCAGTTCGAGGGTCAGACGAAGGGCAAGCTCGGCAACGTGCCGATGCGATCACTCGTCGAGCGGGCAACGAACGAGAAGCTTGCGGAATGGCTTGAGGAACACCCTTCGGAGGGCAAGCGAATCGTGCAGAAGGCTCTCCAGGCCTCGCGTGCGCGTGAAGCGGCCCGCAACGCCCGCGAAGCGACGCGGCGTAAGTCGGCGCTCGACGGGGCGGGGCTGCCCGGCAAGTTGGCCGACTGCTCGTCGAATGAGCCCCGGGAGTGCGAGCTGTACATCGTCGAGGGCAACTCGGCTGGTGGTTCCGCCAAGGACGCCCGCAACCCGGCGACGATGGCGATTCTGCCGATCCGCGGCAAGATCCTCAACGTCGAACGGGCACGCATCGACAAGATGCTCAAGAACCAGGAAGTGCAGTCGCTGGTTCAGGCGATCGGGGCAGGCATCGGTGAGGAATTCGATGTCGACAAGGCCCGCTACCACAAGGTCGTCATGTTGTGTGACGCGGACGTCGACGGCAGTCACATCCGGACACTGTTGTTGACGTTCCTGTTTCGACAGATGCGTCCACTGGTCGAAGCCGGGTATGTCTACATCGCACAGCCGCCGCTGTATTCAACCAAGGTCGGTCGCGACACCATCTATCTCAAAGACGACGCAGCCAAGGCGGCGTTCCTCGAGGACCGGCCCAACCACAAGGAAGAGTTCGCTCGCCTCAAGGGTCTTGGAGAGATGGATGCCGATGAGCTCTGGGCGACCACCATGGACCCGGCTCGGCGAACGCTGTTGCAGGTGAGTCTCGAACAGGCCGTGATCGCAGACGAGGTGTGCTCGATCCTGATGGGTGAAGACGTCGAATCGCGCAAGCACTTCATCCAGACCAACGCCCATGACGTGCGCTTTCTCGACATCTGACGGACTGAATCGACATGCCTGACAACGACAACGAGAACCCCACCCAGCAAGCCGAACAGCCCAACGAGCCGATCGACAGCCTCGTGACACACGGCTCGATCGAACCGATCGAAATCCAAACCGAGATGGAGCAGTCGTTTCTCGACTACGCCATGTCGGTCATCGTCAGCCGAGCGCTGCCGGACGTTCGCGATGGGCTCAAGCCGGTGCACCGAAGAATTTTCTGGGCGATGCACGAGGGAGGGCTTCGTCCCGACCGACCCCATAAGAAATGCGCCACCGTCGTCGGTGACGTGCTTGGCAAGTATCACCCTCACGGAGATCAGTCGGTGTACCACGCGCTGGTTCGCATGGGTCAGGATTTCTCTGTTCGGCACGTGCTCATCGACAAGCACGGCAACTTCGGTTCGCCCTCCGATGAGCCCGCGGCGTATCGCTACACCGAGTGTCGGCTGTCGAACCTGGCCATGGACCTGCTGGCCAACATCGACGAAGACACCGTCGACATGGTGGCGAACTTCGACGGCTCCACCGAGGAGCCGACGGTCTTGCCGAGCCGGTTCCCGAACCTGCTGGTCACCGGATCACAAGGCATCGCGGTCGGCATGGCGACGAACATTCCGCCTCACAATCTCGGCGAAGTGATCGACGCGTCGTTGCACCTTCTCGAGAACCCTGAAGCGACTTCCGACGACCTGATGCAGTTCGTGAAGGGGCCGGATTTCCCTACCGGCGGGCTCATCATGGGTCGTGCCGGCATCCTCGACGCCTATCGCACAGGCCGTGGGTCGGTGAAGATCCGAGCGAAGGCCGAAATCGTTGAAGGTCCGCGCGGCGAGCAGATCGTCGTGAGTGAGATTCCGTACCAGACCTCGGTTGAACAGATCGAGACCAAGATCGCGGAACTGGTGAACAGTCGCGAGATCGAAGGCATCCGAGCGATCCGTAACGGATCAGCGAAGGGCAAGATCGAACTCGTCATCGAACTGAAGAAGGACGCACCGGCGCTCGTCATCCTCAACAACCTCTACAAGCACACGCCGATGCAGTCGAGCTTTGCGGTGAACATGGTGGCGCTTGTCGATGGCGTCCCACGCACGCTTTCGCTGCGCGACGTGTTGCACCACTACCTGCAACATCAGCGCGAGGTCATCCGGCGACGGTCGGAGTACCGCCTCGACCGTGCGGCGCGTCGGGCTCACATCGTCGAGGGACTCCTGAAGGCCCTCGACATGATCGATGAGATCATTGCGGCGATCCGGGCATCGGAGGATAAGGCGGCGGCGCGCGATGCGCTGCGAAACGCACCGTTCGAGTTCTCCGAACAGCAGGCCGAGTACATCTTGGACATGCAACTCAGCCAGCTCACCCGGTTGGGTCGCACCCGCCTAGAGGAAGAGCTGGCCCAACTGCGCGAGACGATCGCGGAGTTGGAGGAGATCCTGGCCAACGATTCAAAGCTGCGGTCGGTGATTTCGACGGAGATGAGCGAGATTCGCGACAAGTTCGCCGATGACCGCCGTAGTCCGATCACCTTCGATCCGGGCGATCTCGACATCGAAGATCTCATCGAGGACGAAGAGATCGTGGTGATGATGACCGCCGCGGGCTACATCAAGACCGTTTCCGCGGACGCGTTCCGGACCCAGGGTCGCGGCGGCCGCGGGGTGGCGGGAACGAAGCTGAAGGACAACGACTACGTCACCGACATCATTCACACCAGCGTCCATGCGTACTTGTTGTTCTTTTCGAACCGCGGCCGTGTGTATCGGTTGAAGTCGTATCAGATCCCGATGATGGAGCGCACTGCCCGAGGCACAGCGATCGTCAACCTGTTGCAACTCCAGCCGGACGAGAAGATCCAAACGATCATCGACACCCGCGACTACGAAACCAACCGGTACTTGTTCTTTGTGACCCGGCGCGGCGTCGGCAAGAAAACCCTGTTCAACGCCTACGACAACAACCGCCAGGCGGGGTTGATTGCCATCAACCTTCGTGACGACGATGAACTGGTTCGGGTTCTGCCCGTCAACGAGGGCGACGAGGTGATGTGCGTGTCACAACTCGGGCGCGGTATTCGTTTCGGGGAGGGCGACGTCAGATCGATGGGTCGTGACGCCACCGGTGTTCGGGTGATGAGACTGAAAGACTCCGACGAGGTGGTCTCGGCCGATGTGGTTCGCCCCGATCACCATCTGTTGACGATCACCGATGCCGGATTCGGCAAGCGAACCCTGCCCGATGCGTTCACCAAACAGGGACGTGGCGGCCAGGGTATCCGGGCGATGAAGATCAACGAGAACAAGGGAACGCTCGTTGCTGGATTGATGGTGGCCGACGGCGACCAACTGTTCCTGATTGCCGACTCGGGTGTCACCATCCGGGTTCCGGTGGATGGCATCTCCGAACAAGGTCGCGACGCGACCGGTGTTCGGGTAATGAACCTCGACGACAAGACCCATGTCGTGGCGGTAGCTCGCGTCCTCGCATCCGACGCCGACGGCGATGAGGGGATCGACGATGACGACGAGCCAACGAACGACGACGGCGGCCAGGCCGAAGCGGAGTGAACGGGGTTCGGCGACGCTGACCATGCTCGCCGGACTCCTCATGATCGGCGTTGCCGGCGCCGCGGTGGTGATGTTGGCGTTCGATGGGCTCGAGCGTGGCCGGGCCCAAGCGGTCGCGGACTTGGTTGCCCTGGCGGCGGCCTCCGAACCGGGAGTCGGCTCCTCGTTGGCGCAACGCAATGGTGCGATTCTGGATTCCATCGAGCTTCGTGGAGACGTCACCGTGGTGGTCGTGCGTCTCGGTGACTCGCGTGCGATTGCGGCTGCCCGACTTGAGCGAGCCGGGTGAGCACACCTTGTTTCAATGCGAGTGAACACGTACCGGGCAGTGCACAACGGTAGGATCCTCGGCGTGAATCCTCCCACGCCGGGTCAGTCAGACTCGAACGCGCGCCATCAAGCGACGCCGTCCGCTCCGATGACGAAACGACACGATCTCCCGGCGCCCGACGTCGCAGCGCGCACCGGTGCCGTACCGACTGGACCGCAGGCGTCAACCGCGCAGGGCTCAACCGCGCAGGGCGCGCCACAGCAGCGGAGTGCACAGCAGCGCCCAACTCGGGTCGGTGCACCCCAACCATCGACCGCTCAGCAGCCGGCCGTAGCGCCAACTGCCCGCCCGAGCGCAGTACCTCGTGCTCAGCAGCGCTCGGAGGCTTCATCGGGAGGCGCGATCGAGACAGTGCCACAGGCGACGGTATCTCGACGCGCCATGACGGGTAGGAAGCGTCGTTTCGAGGCCCGGCGAGTCCATCGAATCATCCGCCATATCGACCCCTGGTCGGTGTTGAAGCTTTCCCTGGTGTTCTTCCTGTGTATCTGGGTGATATTCATGGTGGCGATCGTCATCGTGTGGTCGATCGCCCAGAGCTCAGGAACGATCGGCAAGATCGAAGACCTGCTCGCGGAACTCGATATCACCAACAGCGGGTTCGACGGCACGTTCATTTTCCGTCAGTACGGGCTGTTCGGGTTGGTCATGGTGTTTGCGTCGACGATCGCCACGACGGTCGGAAGCATCGTGTTCAACCTGGTGTCCGATCTCATCGGCGGAATCTGGATCACGGTGATCGAAGAGGAAACCAGTCGTCCAGCGGCGGATTAGCGCCGCCTTGGGGCGTCTTGTAGAATCTTTCACCGCTTGGGGCTATAGCTCAGTCGGTTAGAGCGCACCCCTGATAAGGGTGAGGTCGCTGGTTCGATTCCAGCTAGCCCCACAGGCACCGCAAGCCAGGCGTTCAGTCGTCACGGCGCCCCAGCCCCGCGGCAGGTGCGTTCGAAACGGTCGTACGCATCGGAACCAGGCGAGGAGCAGTCGTTGCAAGCAATCCGCCGAGCCACTGTTGCGATGGTGTTGGGCGGGATCGCGGCTGCGATCATTCGCTTGCGCGGGGCGAATTCATCGCCTTCCGGCGGTGGTGGTTGGCGGCCGCTTACCGGTGACGACTTCCGATGAGGATTGGCGTCCTCGGCCTCGGCGTCGTGGGCCAACGGTTGATCGAATTGCTCGACGACGACTCGGTGTCGACACCGGTGGTGGTGACGGGCAGGGTTCACAAGGACCGAGAAGCCCTGCGGCGGATTCATCGGGATCATGTAGAGCTGGTTGAGTTTCGCATCGAGGCCGACGCCACGTTCGACGTCGACGTCGTGGTTTTGGCCTCGCCCGATGAACACCACGCCACCGCTGCGAGCGCAGCACTTGCCGGCGGGGCCCACGTGGTGTCGTTGGCCGACTCTGCGGCGACCGTGACGGAGCTGCTATCGCTCAATGAATTCGCCCGAGAGGTTGGAAGGTCGGTGGTCGTCGGCGCCGCGGCTTCTCCGGGCGTGTCGACGCTGCTGGCAATTCATGCAGGGACGCTCTTCTCACGCATTGATCAGGTGGATATCGCCGTGACCGGCACGGCGGGTCCCACGTGCATCGATCGTCGTGCTCGGGCCAATCGCACCGAAACCCAAGAGTGGCGCGACGCGATGTGGGTCGACTGCGGAGCTCGTTCAGCCCCGGAGTTGGTTTTCTTCCCCGATCCGGTCGGCAGCATCGAATGTGCCCGCGGCGACCTGAGTGAGTCGCTGGTACTTCGCAGGGTCATGCCGAACGTCGACCTGTTGTCGATCAAGGTTGCGAAAGAGCCGGTGAGTCCGGTTCAACGCGCTGGACGTCGCTCCCGCAGACCCGAGCGCGAGATCGAACCCGGCGCTCAGCGGATCATGGTCTCCGGTGAGATCGATGGGGTTCCGGAGACGGTGGTCTACGGGCTCGTCGCGTCGACCCGCGACATCTCGGCGGACCTCGCTCAGCTTTGTGCGTGGGCGGCATTGAGTGAACAACGAAGCGGAGCGATGACCGTCGGCGAACTGGTCGATGCACCCTCGACCTTGCGGATGCTGGCCGATCGCGGGTCGCAGATGTTGGTCTACGAAGACCTCGACTGAGGGCCTTGACCAAGGGTCGCGGTCGCATCCGTGTCCGGAGAAAAGTCCTCGAAGATGCTTCAGGTGAGCGGCGTTGGGGCCGATAGAACCGCATCATCATCGTGACGTGGATTCCGTCCTCCGCTGGGGAGTCGGGTTCGGTCTGAATATTTTTCGAAGAAATCTCTCAAGTTCTCTTCGGCGCGCTCCGATACCTCCTTCAGCTTGTTTGCGAAGGGGAGACTCACATGATGTTGAAGGCGACACAATCCGAGACGGTTACCCGACTCATCGAGGACAACCTCGAGTTGGTTCACCACATCGTCTTCCAAGTCGCCATCCACTTCCCTCGCCACGTCGACCGTGACGAGTTGGCGCGGGCGGGAGCCCTCGGACTCGTCGAAGCCGCCCGACGCTACGACGACGACAAGGGTGTGCCGTTCCAGCGATTCGCCGCCCAACGCATCCGCGGTGCGATCATCGACGCGGTTCGCGCCGCCGACTGGGCTCCCCGGTCGGTGCGCAGCTTGTCTCGGAAGCTGGAGGCGACCGAACAACGCCTCGCGAGCCACCTCGGTCGGCTTCCCAACAGCGGCGAATTGGCCGAGGAACTCGGCATGAGCCGCGACGAGTTGCATCGTTTGCGGGATCGACTGTTCCGTTCCGTCGTGCTGGCCTTCGATCACCTGTCGACCGACAACGCGGACGAGGAACTGACCCTGGTGGATGTAATCGAGGACCGCCATTCGGTTGAGCCGTGTGGCGAGCTGGAGCGTCGCGAACTGCACGCGTATCTGCGCGACGCGGTGGCCTTGTTGCCGGAACGGCAGCGGCTGGTCATCGTCGGGTATTTCCTGGAGGAGCGCACGAGCCAGGAGCTCGCTCGGTTCCTCGGTGTCACCGAATCGCGGGTCAGCCAGATGCGCACCGAGGCCCTCGAAGAACTCAAGCGGGGTATCGAGGCGCAGTACAACCGTGATACCGACGAGATCGACTTGGCGAACCCTCGAGGTCGTCAATCGAAGCGTCGGGCGCAGTTCGCTGAAGCCATCGGGTCGCGCCAGGACTTCAAGTCACGTGTCGGCGTCGCCGGTGCGTTCGACGACGAATCGGTACTTGCCGAGTTGCTTGCTGTCTGAAATCAGCGGTTGTTGAGGGCGTCGATGACTGCGTCGTGGATGACGCCGTTGGTGGCAACGAAGCTGGGATAGCTCGGATCGTCCGAGCCATCGGTGGTGCTGAAACGACCGCCCGCTTCGGCGATGATCACGGTGCACGGAGCGATGTCCCAGAAGTTGATGACGGGATCGACCATGGCCTCCACCCGACCGGTCGCCACCAGCGCGTATCCGTAGCCATCGCCCCAGGTGCGCATTTCCATCCCGCTCGAACGCACACCTTCGAGCATCGATGGTTCCCAGTAGTCGAACCCGGTGGTGGTGAGCAGCGATGCGTTCGGGTCGGCGGTGGTATTGACCCGACACGGTTCACCGTTGAAGAACGCCCCGAGCCCGACAGCGGCCGACACCATCTCCGCGATGGCGGGAACGTTGATAACTCCGACCCTGGGCCCGGTGGCATCTTCGAGATACAGCAGGTTGGTGTAGGTCGCCACACCCCGGGTGAATGCCTTGGTGCCATCGATCGGATCGACCACCCAGCGTCGCCCACTGGTTCCGACCTTGTCGGCGAACTCCTCGCCATGGATCGAGTCGTCGGGGAAGCGGTCTTCGATGAGACGCCGAACCAGTTCCTCGGCGCCGCGGTCGGCTTCGGTGACCGGCGATCCGTCGGATTTGTCGTCGATCGTCAGGCTGGATGAGCGGAAGTGTTTCAACGTGAACTCGCCCGCTTGGCGCATTACGGATTCGGCGAAGTTCAAATCGGTCTGGAGGTCGAAGGCCATGTCGCCAGTTTCGTCGCGAGCGACCCGTTGGGTGAAGTTCGACCCGGGCCTTTTCGCCTGTTTTGGACCCGGACGCTCATCGCGGCCGAGCCGGCACCGATAGGTCCACGTACCGTTCGGGAGATGAAGCGAGGCGGCGTGGCGAAATGTGATGACAGCCCAACAAGTTGGAGCCTGATCAGAACCACCTGTTGGCGTTGTGGGGTCTTCGAGGTGCCCTTGCGGCAGGTGGTGCTGCGTATCGATGAGCGAGACGCGTCCGGTCTCTGCGTCGTGCGATGCCCGTCGTGTTCGGCTCGGATCACCCAACATGCCTGTGACGCGATGATGACGGCGTTGGTCGCGGTTGGGATTGAGATCTCCCTTGCGGTCGGTGATGTCGGCGAACCCGACCCTGGAGTTCCGTTGACCGAAACGGAGGTCAACGAGTTTGCGGATCGGTTGAAGATCGCCGATGACGTGCTCGGCCTCGTCGGACGAAATGATCCACCAACAACATCGGTTCACTAATCCCGACTTGTTTGGTCGGAATTAGGCGCTATCATGGCTTCATGACCTCACGCCGATTCTCGTTCCCGGAGACCGTCGATGACTACGCGGCTCGTACCGTCGCCACCGGGGTGGCGTTGAGTGGTGTCGTGCTGTTGATCACGCGTTGGTATTGGATCGCACCGGTATTGGCCTTCGGCTTCGTCGCCCGAGTGATCGCCGGCCCGACGTTCAGCCCACTCGCCCAATTCGCCACAAAGGTTGCGGTGCCTGCGCTGGGGGGAGCAAAGCGTCCGATGCCCGGAAAGCCGAAGCGTTTCGCCCAGGCGATCGGCGCAACGTTCACGATCGCCGCGACGATCGCTCACTTCGCCTTTGGAGCGTCGGCGGTGGCCTTGCTGTTGATGGGCATGCTGGTCGTGGCCGCGTCGCTCGAGGCGGGCCTCGGGTTTTGCCTGGGGTGTTGGATGTTCGGTCGCCTCATGAAGTTAGGCGTGATCCCCGACGATGCCTGCGTGGAGTGCAACGACTTGTCCATGCGAGTGCCGTACTGAGCGCGTCGAGCACAGCGCGCCGGTAGCGTTGGGGCCGTGAAGGTCGCCGCCATACAACACGACATCTGCTGGCACGACCCTGAACCGACTCATGCGATCGTCGACCCGATGATCGACGAGGCTGTCGAAGGTGGCGCATCGTTGGTCGTGTTGAGCGAAATGTGGGCGACCGGGTTCTCCATGGACCCCTTTGCCGTGTGTCAGGCGATGGACGGTCCGAGCGTCGCGTTCATGATCGACCGCGCGGCACGACATGGCATCTGGGTGAGTGGATCGCTCGCAATCCACGATGACGGACTGGCCTACAACCGCTTCATCGCGGCCGGACCGAACGGGGAGTTGGTGACCTACGACAAGCGGCACCCGTTCAGTTACGCCGGCGAACACAAGGCGTACAGCGCTGGTGCTGACCTCGTCAGCTTCGAGGTGGATGGGCTGCGGGTGACGCCGTTCGTCTGCTACGACCTGCGCTTCGGCGACGATTTCTGGCGCCTGGGCCCAGATACCGATCTTTTCATCGTCGTGGCGAATTGGCCGAAGCGTCGGCGCGAGCATTGGCGGACGCTGTTGCGGGCCCGAGCGATCGAGAATCAATGTTTCGTGGTCGCGGCCAACCGCATCGGTCATGCGGACGATCTTGATTACTCGGGTGATTCGACGATCATCGACCCGTTCGGGAAGGTGCTCGCCGAGGCCGTCGACAATCCTTCGGTGCTCCTCGCAGACGTGACCGCCGACGAGGTGGCGCGGATTCGCTCGCAGTACCCGTTTCTGGCAGATCGTCGATGAAGTTCACCAAGATCCTGAGCGGGGTGGCTCAACGCACCAAGGTCACTCGTTCCAAAAGGACAAAAGGAACGGTCGGGTCGACAGCACCAAGATCGAAGGCGGGCGCTGAGAAGTCGTCCCCGAACCCGACGCCGCGGCGAGGTCAAGTTCAGATCAGTTATGAGCCGGCCTTCGACGGAGATGCGGATCCGGGCGAAATCGTCTGGGCATGGATTCCCTACGAGGACGACCCAGCCCAAGGTAAGGACCGGCCGTGCCTGGTGATCGGGCGCATCGACGACCGGCTCGCTGCGGTCGCGTTGACATCGAAGGAGTCGGGTCGGCCGGGGGATCGGCTGGCGGTTGGCACGGGGCCCTGGGACCACGAGCGTCGGCCGAGTTGGGCCAAAATCGATCGAGTTATCGCTCTCCGACCGGATCATGTACGTCGTGAGGGCGCGATCTTTCCCGCAGAGCGTTTTGACAGTGTGGTTGCGGCCACGGCGGGGCGTCGGGCAGAAATCCAGTACGCGTAGGCGCAGTGCGTCGCTGTTCGGACTCGCGTAGGGGGCGGACGAGAGATTGCAAAGCACGTTCTTGATTTCTCGGTATGCTGCTCGAACGCGATTCGGGGGTGAGATATGGGAACCGAGGTAGTTCCAACGGTGCCAGGCGCACACTTCATCGATCCGGCGATGTGGGCCGACATGGAGGCCTGGCACGAACAGGTCGGGCAATGGCGGCGTAACCACGGAGCCGTCTGGGTCGAACCGGATGGGTATCAGCCATTTCTCGCACTGCTGGGCCACGACGACGTCTTCAACGTGTCGCGCGACAGCGTGAGTTGGAACAACACCTCTCGTTCGGTGCTCGGACCGATCGAGCAATACGTGCAGATGGAGGCATCGGGGATGCCGGCGCCGGCGTCGCTCGTACACCTGGACGGAACGAAGCACCGCGACCATCGACAGGTCGCGAACGACTGGTTCAAGCCCGCATCGGTGGGCAAGCGCCAACCTCGAATCAGTGAACTGGCCGAACGCTACGTGCAGCGGATGGCCGACCTCGGGGGAGAGTGCGACTTCGCGAGGGATATCGCACAGCCCTACACCCTTCGGGTGATCATGGACATCTACGGGGTTCCCGAAGAGGACGAGCCCATGATGATGGACCTGACTCAGGGTGTGTTCGGTGCGGCCGACCCGGAGTTCCTCGGTGATGCCGACGACCCTCAGGCTCGGGTGTTGGGTTCGATCATGAACTTCATCCAGTACTTCAACGAGATGACGACCGATCGCCAGGCCTGCCCACGCGACGATCTTGCCTCGGTGATCGCGAACGGTCAGATCGACGGATGTCCACTCGGCGATGTCGAACGCCTCTGGTACTACATCATCGTTGCGACCGCTGGTCACGACACCACCTCGTTTGCGCTTGCTGGAGGGCTTGAGGCGCTGCTGGCGAACCCCGAGCAACTCGCTGCCCTTCAAGCGAATCACGAGCTGATCCCGAATACGGCGGAGGAGTTCATTCGTTGGACGACCCCGGTGCGGCATTTCATGAGATTCGCGACCGTGCCGATGACCGTCGCCAGCGTCGAGATTCCCGTCGGCGGGTCGGTGTTGTTGAGCTATCCCTCGGCCAACAGGGATGAGACGGTGTTCGTCGACCCCGACAGGTTCATCGTCGATCGCCCGGATGCGGACAAGTTGATGTCATTCGGGGTGGGTAGCCATTTCTGCCTGGGCTCGCAGTTTGCTCGGCGGGAGCTTCGATCCTTCCTTGCAGCGTTGCTGCCTCGGCTTAAATCGATCGAACCTGCTGGCGATGCATCGTGGGCACAGTCGCATTTCGTGTCGGGTGTGAAGCATCTACCGATCCGCTACACGTTCGCGTAGTCATCGCGGTGCGGTCCCGGATTTGATTCGGCTATAGCCAGTCCCTGAGTCGGAACCAGGTGACGAGGCCGGCGGTGGAGGCAACGATGAGACCGCCGGCGAGATAGACGCCCTGGTCTCGACCCGACCCGGGAAAAGGAACGTTCATTCCGAACCATCCGGTGATGAACGCGGGGACGGCGAAGATCGCCGCCCAGCTTCCGACCTTCTTCACGATCTGATTCTGGCGAAAATCGCGCAGGCTGAGGTCGGTCTCGACGATCGTGGCGACGAGTCCACGGAGCGAATCGGTGGAGTCGGCGATGCGCAGGGTGTGGTCGTAGACGTCCTGAAAGTAGGGGTACAGATCGTCGCTGACGAACTTGTGGTCACGGCGCATGAGCGAGGTCATGACCTCGCGCGTCGGAGCGACGATTCGATGGAAATGCACCAGAGCGCGGCGCATGTCGAACCAGGTTCGCTGCTTGAGCGGCGTGAGCGGCTGGTCATCGAAAAGGGTCTCACTCACCTCGTCGTAATAGTCGTCGAAGACCTCGATGACATCGAAGTACCCGTCGACCACGTCGTCGAGCAGTGCGTAGACGAGCGCCGAAACACCGAATCGGGTGAGCTCCTCGACTCGGTCCCACCGAGCGTGAAGTCGGTCGAGCCCGAACCCATCCCCCTCTCGAACGGTGAGGATCCAGCGGTCACCTACGAACGCGTCGATCTCGGCTGCGCGTAGTGCGATGGCGTCACGGTCGATGTCGACCGCATGACAGGACAGGAACAGGTGTGATTCGTAGTAGTCGACCTTGGGACGCTGGTGTTCATCGACGGCGTCCTCGATGGCAAGTTCGTGCAGCCCGAGTTCGTCGCTGAGTTGAGCGAACGAGGCTTCGGTTGGGGCCTCAAGATCGACCCAGACAATGGTGTCGGGGTCTTCGAGGTAGTCCGAGACGGCTTCGATGTCGAAGCCACGGGCGACCACCTTGCCGTTTCGCCAGGCGCGGGTGGATTCCGAGGTCGCTGGTTGTGTCACGGGTGTCGATGCTACGGGCAGCGGTGCTGCCAGCGACGTGTTGGCGGGGACGCGAGGCGTCTCGCGGCATCCGGTTTTGATGGACTCGCTCAGGACGACCCTGGCGGTGCGATCGAATCGACGATCCCCGATGCACCTATCGAGTGCTCTACCGCCCCGATTTCCGGTTTCGCTCCCATTCATTGAGAACATTGGTGTTCCACTTCCATCGGACATCGTCGCTCATGAAGGGACTCTGAGGCTGGGGCGGCTGCCCGGCTGCCGTTGCTTGCGCAAGCATCGCTTGTGAGGCTGCGCGCCGTTGTTCTTGAACAAGGCGTTCCGTCGCCGCTGCCTGGCGGGCCTGCTGTGCGACGAGTTGGCGTTGTATCGCGAGGGTTTCTTGATGACGTTCCCACTCGATCATCTCGTTGTAGGTGTCGCGATCGGTGGCGCGCAGGTCGGCTCGCCACGTCTGATAACGCTGTTTGCTCTCGGCCTTCAAGCGGTTGAACAGGCCCGGAACCTCCGACTCTGGGCCGGTCGCGATTCGCCACCAAGTCTCGTCCATCAACGGAACGTCGGACCACCATGGAGTGTCGGGCATCCTGAATTCTGGGCTTCCGGCCGCGCCCCACCGAAGCCTGAACGACTTCCAATACGGATGGTCTTCGCGAATTTCAGACAGCCGGGTTCCGAAAGCGATCCGGTGGTTGCGGGCGTCTGCCGCGTACTCGTCGCGTTGAGCACGTCGCTGTGCTTCCAGCGCTTGTTGGTATCGCACCAAGCTTATGTATCCCGCTACCAATAGCCCGAAGAAGATCCAGGCTGCGCCGATTCCCTGGGTGAGTCGTAGCAAGTCGTGAGTGTCGGAGCCACTGACGATCTGCGGTTGAAACCACAAGATGAACTGGGGAACGATGATCAACGACACGGGGATCGCCGACATCACCACTCGACGATTCAGAAGGCTCATGGGTTGCTCCTTCCACATACTCCGGGGGTGCGCCGCGGATGTCTCGTTCACCTCGATGCCCACGACAGTGAACACTTGACCACCGACAATCAAGCGGCCATACGAACCATCGGTGGGCAAGATGCCGAAACGACTACGTCGCCGTGGGTCGAACGACTGAACCGGGGCTTCGGGCACCAGTTCGGCGTTGAGTAGTTCAATACGTTGGGTAAACGCCCGACAGGAATGAGGGCTCTCCTGACTCAGGTGCGGGTCATGCGCCGGGTACGTGTGTTCGTTCGTGTGGGAGTTGGAGGTTGATGGGGCCGGCTCCCAGCATGACGAGCGCGAGGGCAGCGTCTGGGGAGTGGAAGCCGTAGGCGCGGCGGATGATCAGGCGGACTTTCGTGTTGAGCCCTTCGACGCGGCCGTTGCTGATCCAGTGCTCGACAGCGTTCAAGATGAGGTCGCGGCGGAAGTGGATCGTCTTCGCGGCCTTCACGAGGGGACATGCCAGACGGCGGCGGCGCAGCGCCACGGTCACCGTGACCATCGTCGCCAAGAATTCGACGGCGGTGACGTTCACCCCGTCGAGGCGCAACAAGCGCCTCCCGGACGCGCAAGAGGCGGCTCCCGATCACGAGAACCGCCTCGTACAGGCCTTTTCCACCTAGTGCGCTCGGAGGGACTCGAACCCCCAACCTTCTGATCCGTAGTCAGATGCTCTATCCAATTGAGCTACGAGCGCATAGCGCAGCCAGAGACTGTACTCGTCGAGATGAGTGACAGCCAACCGGATGCGCGAGTGGGATCAGATCCGCTTGCCGCACACCGGCCAGGGGCTACGGCCACGCGAGGCGTGCAAGGCGCGAGCCATGGCATCTTGCACGTGTGAGGGTGCCTTGGAGGGCTTCACCCCGACGTACTCGGGAAGCACCGACTTCGCCACACCATTCCACGTGGTCTGGTTGAACTGATACAGCCCGTGGTACTTGCCGCTCTTCGACACTGCGGCCGGGTTGCCCCCCGATTCGCATGATGCGAGCCGAGCGAGTTGAGCGTCCGACAGCGAGCTCATACTTCGAGTACTTGCGATCGCTGCTTCTTGTCTGGCGACGTGAGCGACGAAAGCTGATTGTTCCTCTGGTGTGCAGGCGGTCGTGAGGGCGGTGACCGCCAGAACACCACACGCAGCAGCGCGTGCAACAGTCTTCTTGATCGTCATGGGTAGCTCCTTCGCAGCGGCGGGGGGTGGTGCCGGATCGTGAGAGCGGACTTCCCGCCGAACATGTGCCGTCCCGACAAGAGGTGATCTCCGGGAGATGGCAGCACGTGGGCAGGGCCCTGCTGATGTCGTAGTTACGAAGGACATGATGACGAAGTTGTCATGGAATTGCAACACCTTCGTGGTGTGTCCTTCGACACAGGGTCACAAACCGGAGTGGGCCGATCGGCCCACAATCTGGCGTCCCGGATGATCGATGAACACCGAAATTTGGGCAATCGACGCAAAATGTTGCCATTCGAACGATGGTTCAACAATCGGCATCATTAGTGTCGATGTAATGGAACCGTCACGAGGACCCTCGGTGGCGTCGGCCAAAAACGTTCGAAGGCCCAGCCGGTTGGCTGGACCTTCGCGACACGGCGGAGAGGGTGGGATTTGAACCCACGGACCACCTCGCGGCAGTCACCTCCTTAGCAGGGAGGCCCGTTCGACCGGACTCCGGCACCTCTCCAGGCTCGAACAGTGTATACGTCGCCCCCCGCAAAGGAGACAACTCGCCCGCCAGTGGCGGAGGGAGGGGGATTCGAACCCCCGGAGGCTTGCACCTCAACGGTTTTCAAGACCGTCGCAATCGTCCGCTCTGCCATCCCTCCGGACGGCGCAGACTCTAGTGGGTACGCCCCCGACGTCACATCCGCTGGTCGACCAAACGGTCACTCGTCCAACTGTTCTCGAAGCGAGCGGATCCATGCCTTGGCCTCGTCGAGGTGCGCCTCGGCGGCTTCGCGTTCGGCATCGTCGAGGGCAACTCCCGCGGGATACGAACCCAGGAACTTGACGTCGTGTTTCATCTTGAGCGACCGGAGCGCGTCTGCGACGAGCGGGTCGGCGAGGTGGCCCACGATGTCGATGAGAAAGCAGTAGTCGCCGAGCGACTTCTTGGTGGGCCGCGATAACAGCAACGACAGGTTGATCTGTCGGGCGGCGAATTCCTGCAGGATGCTCAAGAGCGAACCGGGAACGTCAGCGCGTTGGAACACGACGATCGAGGTCTTGTCGTTGGCAGAGGGCGCGGGGATTCCCCGGCGAGCGACCAAGGCGAATCTCGTGGCGTTCTCGGGGTGATCCGCGATATCTCGAGCGATGATGTCGAGTCCGTGCAGTTCGGCTGCACGGGCATTGGCGATCGCGGCGATGGTCGCATCGTTGCCCGTTGCCACAATCTCGCTCGCGCCCGCCGTCGACGTGGCCGGAACCAACTCGACATTCGGCAGGTTGGCCCGCAGCCATTCTCGACATTGCGCGTAGGCGTGGGGAAACGACGAAACGCGCGTGATCTTGTCGAGCACCGCACCGGGTTTGACCTGCAGCGTCATCTCGATCGGAAGCACGACCTCGCGTTGGATGAGCAGGTCGACGTCGAACGTCAAGGTGTCGGCGGTGATGTTGACCTGACCTTCAATGGCGTTCTCCAACGCGACGAAGCCGTAGTCCAGTTCGCCGTTCTCGACCGAAAACAGCAACTCCGAGAAGTTGTCGAATTCGATGCGGGTCGCGGCGGCAAGGTCGGGCTGTCCGAGCAGCGCCTGTTCGGTGAAGGTGCCGATCGGGCCGAGGAACCCGACCGAGGCGCTGGGCGACACGGTGCCGGTGCGAGGCTGGTGAGAACTCATCGGTGCCGAGGCTATCGGGAGCCCATCACGCTCGGCGCGTGCGCCAAACTGCTGTGACATGCGCGCCGTCCAGCGCGGCACGCAACGACTCGAATCAAGGAGGTGCGCCGTGTCGCATCTGTCACCGGTGTGGACCAACCTGACGGACCTCGATGTGGTCTCGGGCGAGGGGTGTTGGATCACCTCGGCCTCCGGAGAGCGGTACCTCGACTTCACGGCGGGCATCGCGGTGACATCGACCGGGCATTGCCACCCGACCGTGGTCGAGGCGATCCGAACCCAGGCCGGTCGCTTCATCCACGCGCAGGTGAACTGCTATCGCCATGATCTACTCGAACCGCTTGCCGCTCGCCTCGCCGATCTCACCCCGGCGGGCATCGACACGTTCTTCTTTTCCAACTCAGGCGCCGAAGCCGTGGAGGCAGCGGTGAAGCTGGCGAAGCACGCGACGGGTAAATCGAACATCATCGTCATGGATGCTTCCTTTCACGGGCGCACCCACCTGGCGATGGCGATGACGACCTCAAAGACCGCATATCGCCGCAACTACGCACCGCTGCCAGCGGGAATCCACGTGACCCCCTTTCCACGCTCCGTCGGAGTCGGCACCCTCGACGAACGAATCGATGCGGCACTGGCGCAACTGCGACGGTTGCTCACCACACAAACCGCACCGCAGGAGACCGCCGCGATCATCCTGGAACCCGTGCTCGGCGAAGGTGGCTATGAGCCGGCCCCGGCCCGCTATGTGCAGGGGGTCCGTGCGATCTGCGACGAACACGACCTGTTGCTCATCGCCGATGAGGTTCAGACCGGGTTCGGTCGCACCGGAACCATGTTCGCCATGGATCAAATCGGGGTCACCCCCGACATCATCGTCATGGCGAAGGGGTTCGCCTCGGGCTTTCCGATCTCCGCCATCGGGTCGCCTCGGGCGCTGATGGATCGCTGGATCACCGGAACCCACGGCGGAACCTACGGCGGCAACCCACTCGGCTGTGCTGCCGCACTGGCGACGATCGAGGTTGTGACCACCGAAGGGTTCCTCGACAACGTCAACGCCCGCGGCGAACAGTTGCGCGCGGGGCTTCGTAGCCTGGCTGCGAAACACCCGAACCTGGTCGACGTCCGCGGGCCCGGGCTCATGGTGGCGGCCGAGTTCCGTACCGCGGAGGGCGAACCCGACGCCGCAACCGTCACCTCGGTCATCTCCCACGCGTTCAGCGAGCACCGGGTCCTGCTGATGAACGCGGGCACCGACGGTAACGTCATCCGGTTCATGTCGCCGTTGATCGTCTCAGCCGACGAGATCGACCTGGCACTCGCAGCGGTCGGTGCCGGTCTAGCCTCCGCATCATGAGCGGCGACCGTCTGTACTTTCGCCAACTCCTCGCCGGCCGCGACTTCGCCCAGACGGACGTCATCGCCGGGCAGATGGCGAACTTCTCGTATCTGATCGGCGACCGCGAGACAGGCGAGTGTCTCGTGGTCGACCCCGCCTATGACGTCGATGGTCTCATCGCTTCGGCGGCTGTGGACGACATGACGATCGCCGGTGCGCTGGTGACGCACTATCACGCCGACCATTGTGGCGGCTCGATGATGGGGTTCAACTTGGAGGGGATCGAGGCGCTGTTGAACCGGGTGCAGGTGCCGATTCATGTGCAGGAGACCGAGGTCGAATGGATCTCCAAGACCACCGGAGTCACCGCACCCGACCTGGTCGGTCACCCCACAGGGGCACATGTGATGATTGGCGAAGTGCGTGTCGATCTCATCCACACCCCTGGTCACACACCCGGATCGCAATGCTTCTTGGTTCACGATCACCTCGTTTCGGGCGACACGTTGTTTCTCGAAGGGTGCGGGCGAACGGATCTGCCGGGCGGTAATGCCGAAGACCTGTACTACAGCCTGACCCAGCGGCTTGCGAAGGTCCCCGACAGCGCCGTGTTGTATCCCGGCCATCGGTACTCGGCGATGCCGTCGGCGCCGATGGGGGAGACCCGAGCCCAGAACTTCGTCTTTCGGCCCCAGTCGGTCGAGCAGTGGATGATGATGTTCGGCAATGGGTGACGAAACCTCCGACCTGTCGATCTCGTCTCCAGCCTCCTCGGCGTCCGACGTGGCGTCCGATGCAGCGTCGACGATGATGAACGACGGATTGCCCGACACGTGGAACGCGACACGCCCGCCGCGATGGTTCCCGCGTGCGGTGCTCTACGTGATGCTCGGGGCCATCGGATTCATGGTGAGCCGAACGGTATTCGCCAATCTCTCGGACCTGTTGGTGCTGCTGTTGGTCTCACTGTTCTTGTCCTTTGCTGTCGAGCCTGCGGTGGACCGCCTCTCGGCCAGAGGGATGAAGCGCGGACTTGCTACCGGCCTGGTGTTCCTGTTGTTGCTCGTCGGTTCGTTCGTGCTCGTGTGGGTCATCGTCGATCTCGTGGTGCAGCAGGTCACCTCGTTGGTCAACGACGCACCGCGGCTGATCGAGGACGCGACCCGTTGGTTCAACGACACGTTTCACGCCAACGTCACGACCGACGATCTCGTGAAGCAGGTCCGCGAGTACGAAGGAGACCTGACGAGGTATGCCGGCGACGTCGGCGGTCGGGTCATGTCGGTGACCGGCACCGCGCTCGGCGTGGTGTTCAACATGTTCACGGTGTTCCTCTTCACCTTCTACCTAGTGGCAGAAGGACCGCAGTTCCGGCGCACGATCTGTTCGGTGGTTCCACAGGATCGCCAGGTGATGGTGCTCGGACTCTGGGAGCTGGCGATTTCCAAGACCGGCGGCTACCTGTACTCACGCACGATCCTGGCGGTGGTGTCGTCGATCCTCAGTTGGATCGCATTCGCCATCATCGGTGTGCCGTCCCCGCTGGCGCTTGCGGTATGGATGGGAATCGTGAGTCAGTTCGTTCCGGTCGTCGGGACCTACATCGGTGGTGCGCTGCCGGTGGTGATCGCATTGCTCGACAGCCCACCGAGAGCGCTGGCGGTGTTCGTGTTCATGATCGTGTATCAGCAGTTCGAGAACTACGTGCTGGCACCACGCGTCACCGCTCGCACGATGGAGATCCACCCGGCGGTCGCCTTCGGTGCGGTGCTCGCCGGCGGCAGCATCATCGGTCCGATCGGAGCGCTGTTGGCGCTGCCGGCAGCGGCAATCATCCAGGCCTTCGTTTCATCTTTCCTTAACCGACACGAGTTGGTCGAAAGCGAACTGACCCAACGGATGGTTTCGAGCAGTGGCAGCGACGATGCCATCCCGCCGACCGAACACCGCGGCGGCGCCTTCTGGGAACGCCTTCAGCGCGGGGCCAACAAGGCATCGAGTGCCCACGACGCTACGGTGTCGCGGGACTCGGACTCCCAGGACTGACGCTCGAGCGACCAGTACACACAGAGCGCCCCGATCGGATGACCGGTCAAGGTGAGCGGCACCATCAGCGCAGCACCGACCCCCAGATCGGCACCTGAAACGACGCGGTGTTCGGGTCGCTCCGTATGGTCAACGAGGGCCATCGGGAGCGCACCGGCATTGCGTACGAAGAGGTACTCGCGCGGCCGCACCGAGCCGAGGGACCACGGAAACCAGTGCAGTGGTACATCTCGGCGCTCGGCCAATGCAATCGCCATGCCGGACGCGACCCAACGGTCCAGCAGCGTTGCGCGGTGCTCGTCGACCTCGAACAACTCGCAACGCTGCGCCTCAAGGCGAACTGCGATACGAGCGAGGGTGGTGCGCAAATTGTCGGTGTCGTGGATGCCACCATCGCATCGCCTGCGATCCGATGGCACGTGATCGGTATTCCCCATGCACAGAAGGCTTCGGAAGGGGTGTTGCCCGATCTGAAGAATTCTGCGCCGGGTTCACCGGAATGCAGACGCCGGGGGTGCCGGACTATGAGGTCTTCGCCGGAGGGCGGTAGAACACCACGAGTTGGCCGATGCCGCCACCTACGCCGACGATCAGGGCGATGATCAGACCGGTCCAGCCCGACAAGGTGTCGGCGATGCCGAACGCGTGGTCGAGGGAATACTCACCCGGGCCGACCATGGCGATTCCCAGGCCGAATACCGCAAGGATGAAGTTGTATTCCCACCCACTCTTGACGATGAAGAAGCCGTTTTCGGCATGCACGGTGTAGCCGGCCACGATCATCAGGGCGATGAACAGACCACCGGCAAACGGTGTGAGTAGACCCAGGGCGATGGCGAGGCCGGAAGCAACCTCACTCGTCGCAGCCAACACGGCGTGCACCTTGCCGGGCCGCATGCCCATCGAGTCGAACCATCCGGCGGTGCCGGGGATACGCCCACCCTGAAAGAACTTCCCGTATCCGTGTGCGGCCATCGTGAGGCCGAACGCGACCCGCAGGATCAACAGGCCGACCGACAGTTCGGTCATCGACGAAAAAGCGACATCGGTAGCGAACATCATCGTTCCAGGTGCTTGAGGGGTGCAGGACCCCGTGGCTGCTTGCGCCGGTCGAACCTAGTCCCTTGCCGAACTTCTCGCACCTGACGGGGCGTGAGCACCGCCGGTAACCTTGCGTATCCCGTGCGATACCGCAGACCTGGAGAAAATCTGGTGACCACCTCGGAGTTGACGCTCGCCGCAGAATTCCCATCCGGCAGTCGAGAGCAGTGGCTGGCACTCGTCGACACCGTGCTCAAGGGGGCCGATTTCGATCGCAAGCTCGTCTCGAATACCTACGACGGGATTGCGATCCAGCCGCTGTACACCCAACAGGACCGCCCTCCGGCCGAGCAGCTTCCCGGCCAGGGCGACCTGACCCGGGGGGTCGGCGGACCGCGTGGAGATCTGCCATGGTCGATCGCCACGATCCAGCGACATCCGCTCGTCGAGGAGGCGAATCGCCAGGTTCTCACCGACCTTGAAGGCGGAGCGAACTCGCTGGTGCTGCGACTCGACGTTCACGGCGCCGGGGCCGTCGACGGAACGGTCATCGGTGCGGCCGACGACCTCGCCGCGGTGCTCGAGGGCGTCTATCTCGATCTGATCTCGGTCACGCTCGAGGCGGGACCCCTTGGCGCAACCGCCGCTGAGTTGTTGGTGGCGCTCTATGACGTCAAGGGGGTCAGCCCCGCGGAACGCGCAGGGTCGCTCGGGCTCGACCCCATCGGGGCGCTCGCTGCGACAGGCGCGTTGCCACAGGGCCTCGATGGGGCCTTCGCTGAGCTCCGCGAGTTGGCGAATCGGGTATCTGATGCGCCGAATCTCCGCACGATCAACGTCGATACCGCAGCGGTGGTCGACGCCGGGGCCAGCGAGGTCGAGGAACTTGCGGTGGCGATCGCGACGGCGCTCGAGTACGTCCGGGCGCTCTGCAGCGACCGACCTCTCGAGGCGGCCTTCGGTGAAATCGCGTTCACGTTGCAGTCCGACGCCGATGTCTTCGCTGGAGTTGCCAAGTTGCGGGCGGCTCGTCGGCTGTGGGCCCATGCGATTCGAGCAGCGGGTGTCGACCCGGTCGCGCTGGCAACACCGTTTGCGAGCCGGACGGCGACTCGCATGATGAGCCAGCGCGATCCGTGGGTGAACATGTTGCGCACGACAGCGGCGTGTTTCGCGGCGGGGGTCGGTGGTGCGTCATCGGTGGCGGTGCAGCCCTTCGACTCGGCGGTTGGACTGTCGGACGATCTGGCGCGACGCATTGCTCGAAACACACAACTGATCCTGCAGGAGGAGGCGAACCTCGGAGCGGTGATCGATCCCGCTGGTGGATCGAACTACATCGAGGCGCTCACCACGGAACTGGTCGAGCGGTCATGGGCCCGTTTCCAGGAAATCGAAGCGGCCGGAGGCATGGTGGCGGTGCTGACGAGCGGGGCCGAGGCGGAAACGCTGCAACTCACCCGTGAGGCGCGCCTGCTCAACATCGCTCGGCGCCGCGACCCGTTGACGGGGGTGAGCGAGTTTCCGAACATCGACGAGGCACCGCTCACTCGCGAGCAGATCGATCTCGTCGCGTTGCGGAACGCAGCGGTGGCCCATGGTGTCGTGCCCGCCGGACCGGCGACCACCATCGAGGCGCTTCCTGCGGTGCGCAACGGCAGCGAATTCGAGGCGTTGCGCGACGCGTCGGACGCGTTGGCAGCAACCGATGAGCGTCCGTCGATCTTCATGGCGAACCTCGGCCCAGTCGCCGCTCATACGGCGCGAGCGACCTACGCCAAGAACTTCTTCGAAGCGGGCGGAGTCAAAGCGGTTGGCGATGTCGGTCACGACACGGCCGACGCCGCCGCCGAGGCGTTCATCGCGTCGGGGCTCGAGGTCGCCGTCATCTGTGGCTCCGACTCGCTGTACGCCGAGTTGGCCGCGCCGGTGGCAACGGCACTGAAGAAGGCCGGCGCACGGCGCGTCTATCTGGCCGGCAATCCCGGCGATGCTCGAGGTGACTATGAGGCCGCCGGAGTGGATGAGTTCGTTTACGTGGGCGTCAATGTGCTCGACACCCTCACCCGACTTCTGAAGATGCAGGGAGCTTTGTCATGACCGGTCTTCCGGATTACACCGCCGTCGCCGGTCCCATCGTTTCCGATGATGCGGTCGATGGCGCTCCATCGCGATCCGCCGCGGCCGGCGAGGTCTGGGAAACGCCTGAGGGCATTGCGGTCGCGCCGCTGTACACCGCTGCGGACACCGCGGGCCTCGACTTCCTCGACACCTACCCGGGTATGGCGCCGTTTCTGCGTGGGCCGTATTCGACGATGTATGTCAACCAGCCGTGGACGATTCGCCAGTACGCCGGCTTTTCCACAGCCGAGGACTCCAACGCGTTCTACCGTCGCAACCTGGCGGCGGGCCAAAAGGGCCTGTCGGTAGCGTTCGACCTTGCGACGCACCGGGGGTACGACTCGGATCACCCACGCGTCGGCGGCGACGTCGGTATGGCCGGCGTCGCGATCGATTCGATCTACGACATGCGGGTGCTCTTCGACGGGATTCCGCTCGATCAGATGTCGGTGTCGATGACGATGAACGGTGCGGTGTTGCCGGTGCTGGCGCTCTACATCGTGGCGGCTGAGGAGCAGGGGGTGGCCCCGGACAAGCTTGCGGGCACCATCCAAAACGACATCCTCAAAGAGTTCATGGTGCGCAACACCTACATCTATCCGCCGGCACCATCGATGCGGCTCATCGGCGACATCTTCGCCTACACCAGCCAGCGGATGCCGAAGTTCAACTCCATCTCGATCTCCGGCTATCACATGCAGGAAGCCGGTGCGACCGCCGATCTTGAACTCGGATACACGCTTGCCGACGGGGTGGAGTACATACGGACCGGGCAGGCCGCAGGCCTTGAGGTCGACGCATTCGCACCGCGCCTGAGCTTCTTCTGGGCGATCGGCATGAACTTCTTCATGGAGGTCGCGAAGATGCGAGCGGGTCGCCTGCTGTGGGCCAAGCTCGTCAAGCAGTTCGACCCGCAGAGCAACAAGTCGTTGTCGCTACGCACCCACAGCCAGACCTCAGGGTGGTCGCTCACCGCTCAGGACGTCTACAACAACGTGATTCGCACCTGCGTCGAGGCGATGGCGTCGACCCAGGGCCACACCCAATCGCTGCACACGAACGCGCTCGACGAGGCGTTGGCATTGCCGACCGACTTTTCGGCGCGAATCGCCCGTAACACTCAGCTGTTTCTGCAGCAGGAATCCAACACCACTCGCGTGATCGATCCGTGGGGCGGCTCGTACTATGTCGAACGCCTGACCTATGAGCTGGCGCGTAAAGCCTGGGCGCACATCGAAGAGGTCGAACAGCTCGGCGGCATGGCCAAAGCCATCGAGGCCGGCATTCCGAAGTTGCGCATCGAGGAGGCGGCGGCTCGCACGCAGGCCCGAATCGACTCCGGACGCCAGTCGGTGATCGGTGTGAACAAGTTCCGTCCGGACGGCGACGAGATGATCGAGGTTCTCAAGGTCGACAACGCGACGGTACGCGCGAATCAGATCGCGAAACTCGAACGGCTGCGCGCCGAACGCAGCACCGACTCGGTGCAGTCCGCACTCGAGGCGTTGACGAAGTGCGCCGACAGTGGTGCGGGCAACCTGTTGGATCTTGCGGTCGATGCCGCTCGCAAGATGGCCACTGTGGGCGAGATCAGCGACGCGCTCGAAAAGGTGTGGGGCAGACATCGGGCCGAGATCAAGTCGATCTCTGGTGTGTATCGGAGCGAGATGGGCGCAGACAACGAAACGGTCGAACGGGTTCGGCGCAAGGTCGAGGCCTTCGAGGCGGCCGACGGCCGGCGACCGCGCATCCTGCTCGCCAAGATGGGTCAGGACGGCCACGATCGTGGCCAGAAGGTCGTGGCTTCCGGCTTTGCCGACCTCGGCTTTGTCGTCGACATCGGTCCGCTGTTCACCACGCCTGAGGAGGCGGCGCAGCAGGCGGTCGACGCCGATGTGCACATCGTCGGCCCATCATCGCTGGCCGCCGGTCACCTGACCCTGGTGCCGGAGTTGGTGGCGGCACTCGAGAAGTTGGGGCGGTCCGACATCATGATCGTCGTCGGCGGGGTGATTCCACCGCAGGACTTCGACGCGTTGTACGAAGCCGGAGCGACGGCGATCTTCCCGCCGGGGACCGTGATCGCCGCTGCGGCCGACGACCTGCTCGACAAGCTCGCCGCACAGTACGGCTACGACCTCGGCGTCGCCTGACCGGCGGGCGCCGATCGGGCGATCGGGCCTCGGTTGCGCCGATGCTCGCCGAGCTCTCCGATGAACGGTCGAGTTCAGTCGTCGGGCAGTGTCGCGAGCGGCAGGCGGATCCGAAATGTGGTCGGCGACGTCACGATGACGTCGAGCCGTCCTCCTTCGGCTTCGACGACTCGACGCGCGAGCGGGAGTCCGATCCCGTGTGCGGAATGACGTTCGGCCTCGGTGAAGAACCCGCCGACGGTCTCGGGGTCGACCGACCCTTCGTCGGTGACGGTGATGATGGCCCAGCGGGAATCCATCTCGGCTCGAACGACGATGAGCCCGCGGCCGTGGCGCACCGCGTTCCACAACAACACGTCGATCGCCTGGCCGACGGCGCCCGGCGCGGCCGCGATCGATAAGGCCGGACCCGGGGCGAATTCGATCGTACGGCGTTGGTCGCGCAAGGTGATTGCGACGTCGTTGATGTGAGCGGTGATGAACGGCCGCAGTTCGAAGCGCGTCGTCACCCCCGCCCGTCCGGTTCGAGAGAGCCGCAGGAGGTCGTCGATGGTGGATGAGAGCCGGTCCGCCTGCTCGAGTGCGGCGATCGCTTCCTCGCGAGTGTCCGGATCGTCGGTCATCGTGAGTTCTTCGATGCGCAACCGAAGGCCGGTGAGCGCCGAGCGCAACTGGTGCCCGGCATCGCTGGTGAAGCTGCGTTCGGCCCGGACCAGCTCGTCGATTCTTGAGGCGGTCCGGTCGAGGGTCGTGGCGAGGCTGTCGAGTTCGGCGATACCCGAGCGAGGGGCGGTCACCGAGAAGTCGCCGGAACCGAGGCGTTCCGCGGTCTGGGCCAGGTCGCGCAACGGCCCGTCGAGGCGTCGCGCTTCGGCCTGGGCGAGCAGCCACGTCGCCATGAGGCCGGCGAGACCGAGACCCCCGAGCACGAGCAAGGGCTCACGCATGCGCTGTTGGATGGCATCGACACCGGTGAAGGTCCGAACGGTCGAAACGTTGCCCTCGTTTCGAATCGTTGCGGAGATCACCTCGGAATCGCCCTCGGGGTTGCTCTGAACGACCGCCCCATCCGCGTAGCGAATCTCGGCTCCGGTGTCGCCAAGGACGAGCGCCTCAAGGTCCGAAACGCTCAGTCGCACACCGTCGTGATCGGCGGCGACCGCGCGATTCAGGACAAAGGATGCCTGATCGGCGAGCTGTGACCGAACCTCGTCGGTGGCGACGCGCTGGAGCAGGTAGCCCATGGGGATCGCCACAAGGACGAGCACGATAGCGGTGACGCCGAGGAACGAGGTGACGAGCCGCCGACGCATGGATGCTTACGCGCCGGTGGCCTCGAAGCGGAACCCCACACCGCGGACGGTGTGGATAAACCTCGGGGTGTCGGTGGCCTCCCCGAGCTTCTTGCGAAGCGACGACATGTGAACATCCAGGCTCCGGCTGGCTGCCTCGAGGTCGCCGGTCCACAGGTCGAGCAGAATCCGCTGACGAGAGACCACCTGGTCGCGACTCGTCATCAACATGACGAGTATCTCGTACTCCTTCGGAGTGAGGTGGAGTTCGTCACCGTCGAGCGTGCTGCGCCGGGCCCGGGTGTCGATCGACAGACCATCGGCCACCAGGATCGAGTCGTCGTGTTGGTTCAGGCGCAGACGGGCCCGAAGGCGGGCGGTCAGCTCGGCCATGGAGAACGGTTTGCCCAGGTAGTCGTCGGCACCGGCATCGAATCCGACGATGATGTCCAATTCGTCGCTGCGGGCGGTCAGCATCACGATCGGCGTCGTGTTGTCGATTTCACGCAACCTGCGGCACACGTCGAGCCCGTCGATGTCGGGCAGCGTGAGATCCAACAGCACCAGATCGACGTTTCCCCCGCGGAAGGTTGCGACCGCGTCGGTGCCGTTTGAGACTCGGGTGACCTCGAAGTCCTCGCGTGCGAGTGCTCGAGCGAGAGGCTTCGCGATCGCGTCGTCGTCTTCGACCAACAAAAGGCGTGCCATTTCATCGAGGGTAAACCGAAGTCGACGGTCGTGCACCGTTGGGGAGCGGATTCCTTGAACCATGCGCGGTTGCCTACCATCTCGCTATGCGTTCGTTGCCGTCCGCCGTCGAGTTGACCGAGGGAATTCTGCGGGGGGACCGAACCGTGTTGGCCCGCGGGATCACCATGATCGAGAGTCGCCGCGGCGATCACCGTGCCATCGCCGCGGAGGTGCTCGACAACATCATGGCGGCCACAGGCTCCGCGGTGCGCGTCGGAATCACGGGTGTGCCGGGTGTCGGCAAGTCGACGTTCATCGACCAGTTCGGCACCAACCTGACGGCCGCGGGCCATCGGGTGGCCGTGCTCGCGGTCGACCCGACCTCGCAGCGCACCGGTGGTTCGATCCTCGGCGACAAGACACGGATGGATCGGCTGGCCGTGGATGCCCGCGCGTTCATTCGTCCGTCTCCCGCTGGATCGACCCTCGGCGGCGTGACCCGCTCGACGCGAGAGACCATGTTGTTGTGTGAGGCGGCCGGATTCGATGTGATCCTTGTGGAGACGGTCGGGGTGGGCCAGTCCGAGACGATCGTCGCCGACATGGTCGACTTCTTCCTGGTGTTGATGTTGCCGGGTGCCGGCGACGAACTGCAGGGCATCAAGAAGGGGGTGCTGGAACTCGCCGACATGGTGGCGGTGAACAAGGCGGAGGGGGACAACGCGGCGCGGGCGCAACAGGCGATCGTCGACTATCGCCACGCCCTGCACCTGATGGCGCCGGCGACGCCGACGTGGACCCCGCCGGTGCTCGCCTGTTCCGGGCTGACGAACATGGGTCTGGCCGACATCTGGGAACAGATCCTGGTGCACCGGGCCAAGATGTCGGCGACCGGCGAACTCGACGACCGTCGGCGAACCCAGCAGGTCCACTGGATGTGGGCGATGGTGAAGGATCGTCTTCTCGAACTCTTTCGTGACGACCCGGGCGTGGCCGCGCTGCTCGTCGAGGTCGAGGCGCGGGTGGGTGCAGGCGAGATGCCGGCAACCGCCGCCGCCGATCGGCTACTTGAACGATTCGAGCACCGATCAACCTGAGCGCACTCACGAATGTGATGTAGTGAAAGGCCTTGTCATTCGTTGAGAAATCTGGTCATCTCACGGAGTGCTTCGCCGTGTTCCCCCTTCATCTCGCCCGCCTTTCGATGAGCGCACCAACGTTGCGAAGCCGCTCCTGGTCATCGGTGTGGCGGCACTGATCGGAGCGGCGATCGGAACCGAACTGGGCCGAGACGCGAATCAGGGCACCGGCGTCGGCGCTCAGGAGGTGTCGGTGCTGGGGGTCAGTATCGAACGCTCTGAACACGGCGAGGATGATTCGATGATCGGCGTCGACGTCGGCCGCGAAGCGTGGAGTGACTCGGTGGTTCGCATCCGCACCGATCGTTGCGATGCTCGCAATACGGTTGCCACCGGTGTGGTAATCGACGGGGTGGTCCTCACCAATCGCCACGTCGTGGAGGGTGCGGCGACCATCGAGGTGGAAACGTTGGATGGCCGACGCTTCGATGCGGTGTCGATGCGGCAATCGACCTGGATCGATCTCGCGGCGTTCAGCGTCGCCGAACTCGACGGGGGATTGGAGTTGGCGCTGGCTCAGTCTGCGCAGCGGCAGGTGCAGCACCCGGAGGGGCCGACGTGGACGATGCCGGGGTTCCCCGAAGGAGGCGCACTCGTCGTCGAGTCCGTCGCCGCAGTCGCAACGCGACGCGGCGTGGCATTTCCGGATCCTCCCGAGGCGGTTGAACTCAGCGACCGCGTGGTCCCCGGTCAGTCGGGAAGCCCCGTCATCGACTCGGACAACAAAGTCGCGGGGATCTTGTACGCGAGCGCCCATGACAGTGGGGCCGGACTGATGATCGACGCCGCGACCATCACTCAAGCCTGGCCACAGATGCGGCGCGTCGGGTTCAGTTCCTGTTCGTAGCGTCCCCGTCGGGTAGCGGGCGGGCCAAGAACTCGTCCGTAAGTCGCAGTGCCTCACGGGGTAATCGATCGCGGTCGAACAGGTCGAGTGCCGAGGTCATCAGTTCACGGGGTGACGCGTGTGCCAGGTCGCGGTCGAGTTCTACACCGATCGATGCCAGAAGCCACCACAGCACCGCACTCGTGGAGTCTCCGATCGCGTGGCGATCGGCCAGTGTGACCGCCCCGTCTCGCTTTGCGAGCCGCGTACCTCGCTCGGACATCACGAGTGGCACATGCGCGAAGCGCGCGCGAGCCGCCCCGAGCACCTCTCGCAAGAGCGCCTGAGTTGGGACCGTGTCGACGAGGTCGTCGCCCCGTACGACGAGGTCGATGCCCTGAGCGACGTCGTCGATGACCACGGCGAGGTTGTAGGCGGGCACTCCGTCGTTGCGTCGCAGCACGACGTCGTCCACGCATCCGCTGCGCTCGCCGAGCACCTCGTCGACGAAGACCGTGCATCGGTGGTCGCTTCGCAGCCTGATCGCCGCGGGGCGACCCTCGTCGCGGAGCCGTCGACGCCGTGCCTCGCTGAGGTTTCGACAGGTGCCTGGGTAGGCGCCGCTGGTCGCGGGGCCATTCGGCGCGCTCGCGGCCTGCGCGATCTCTCGACGCGTGCAGAAGCACTCGAAGGTCAATCCGCGTGCCTCGAGGTCGACCAGCACCTCGTGATAGCGATCGAATCGTTCCGACTGACGAACGACCACACCGTCCCAGTCGAGGCCGAGGGCCTCGAGGTCGGCGAGTTGCGACCGTTCGAACTCGGGCCGCGAGGTCACGCGGTCGAGATCCTCCATCCGCACGATGAAGCCACCGCGGTCGCGTCGGGCCCACAGCCATGCCAGCACGGCGGTTCGGAGGTTGCCGAGGTGGAGGTCGCCGGTCGGGCTCGGTGCGAATCTCCCGGTACTCACGGTGGCCATCATGACATCGCCGACCGGAATCAACCATCGCTTGGCGGCGCACCATCCGGCGCATCGCCGTAGTGTGCCCACATGCCTCGCCTGAAAGAAATCCGCCGAGCCGACGCACCCTCGCCGCTCGTCGAAACGATGTACGAATTCTTGTTCGGAGACCGTGATCCCGTGGAAGAGCCCGGAACGACCACCGGGACCCCCGGAAACTGGTGGACGGTCTTTGCCGCCGTACCGGACATCTTCCAGCATTCGGTCGACGGGTTCCGGGTGTATCGCAGCTCGCGCCGTTCACTCGACCCGGTGTTGCGTGAACTCGGCCAGACCCGCGCCGGATGGGCGTGTGGGAGCCAGTTCGTGTTCAGTCAGCACTGCAAGTCGCTTCGCTTGCTCGGCGTGCCGGAATCCAAGATCGAGGCGGTGGCGTACTGGCCGGCGTCGGACGAGTTCACCGACATCGAGCGTGCGGTGCTCGGCTACACCGACGCGCTCGCACTGCAGCAGGGTCGGGTGCACGACAAGTTGTTCGCCAAGCTGCAAGAGCACCTCAGTGACGAGGAGATCCTCGAACTGACCTACATCACGGGGCTGTACATCATGCACGCCATCATGAGTCGCGCGTTGCACACCGAGTGGGACGAGCGGGACGATCCGATCGTCGAGGTGGAGGGCCCCGACGGGTTCGCCGGCTACGACATCGGCGCCACCATCGCGGGTGGCAGCGACAAGGTGGAGGGATGACCTCCGCGCTGACCCCGACGGAGGCCGATGCGCTCCTCAGCGCGATGATCACCGACCCGGAGGCTCGCCAAGACCCTCCGGCCACCTTCCGACGCCTTCATGCGGAGCTTCCGGCGTGGGACAGCGCCTTGGGTATGACGGTGCTCGCGGGCTACCACGACGGACTTGAGACGTTGCGAAGCCCGAAGTGGGGCCGGGCCGAGGACGACATGGATCTGCCCGAGTCCTTCGGTACGGCCGAACGGGGCGATCGCGAGCGGATTCCGTCGATGCTGCTCATGAATCCGCCCGATCACACTCGGGTTCGTTCACTCGTGGCCCGAGCGTTCACCCCGAGGATGGTCGAACGACTTCGACCGCAGATCGAAGCCATTCTCGACCCGCTCCTCGATTGTTTGGCCACCGAACGCGAGTGTGACCTGATGACGACACTCGCGGTGCCGTTTCCGGTAGCGGTGATCTCGGCGCTGCTCGGTGTCCCGCCGGAGAAGGGGGCAGATCCGTCGTTCGTCCAACAGATTCGCCACCTGACGTCGTTCATCGATTCTGGGGCGAGTGCGGAGGACATCGCCGCAGCCCAGTTGGCCGCGGTCGAGGTGGCCGGATACTTCACCGAACTGGTCGAGGTGAAGCGGGCCGACCCCGACGACGCGATGCTGAGCGCGTTGATCGAGGTGGAGGAAGCGGGTGATCGACTCAGCCATGAGGAGCTCATCATCAACTCGATCCTCATGTACGCGGCCGGGTTCGAGACGACCTCGAACCTCATCGGCAACGGGATGTGGGCGTTGCTGCGCAACCCGGATCAACTCGAGCTGCTGCGTTCGGATCGGTCGCTCATGCCGGCGGCGATCTGGGAGATGCTGCGCTTCGACAGTCCGGTTCAAATCAACATGCGTTTCTCGCTCGAGCCGGTGGAATTCCTTGGCCGGACGGTGGAGCGGGGGCACTCTGCGATGGTGTTGCAGGGGGCGGGTAACCACGACCCGGCGGTCTACGACGATCCCGATCGCTTCGACGTGGGTCGATTCGCCGCCGAGGGTGTCCCGCAACCATTGAGTTTCGGATGGGGCGCCCACCACTGTCTGGGGGCTCACCTCGCCCGAGCTGAAGGTGAGATCCTGTTCACTCGGTTGCTGGACCGGTTCGGTTCGATCGAGTTGGTCGGCGAGCCGCCGCGGTATCGGGCCCATGCCACGCTTCGCGGCCTCGAATCGCTCCACGTACGCCTCGCGGAATAACGAAAGAACCTGTTCTCCGATAACCAGTGGTCGTGATCACGACCACTGGTTATCGGAGAACAGGCCTAACGAGAGTCTTTTGGTCGGGTTGAGAGGATTTGAACCTCCGACCTCTGCGTCCCGAACGCAGCGCTCTACCAAGCTGAGCCACAACCCGATGCGGTAGGGCAGTGTACCCCGTCGGCCGGTCGAGTACGAACCGCGTTCGACCGCCGCAAACCGTGTCTATGAGGTCACACCTCGAAGAGGGCGGAACCCTCTTCGAACACCTCGCCGCGCAACACCGTGTCGACGCCACGCTGAATCCGACGTGGCGTGAGTGGCTTGACCAGCCAGCCGTCGGCCCCCGACCGTTCGGCAAGGAACGTGTCGACGTCGCGATCCAACAACAGCACGATGTTCTGCGGGTCGATGCGACCGGCACCTTCCTCGTTGCGCAGGTCGTAGGTGACGGCGTAGGCACCCATCGATCCGATCTGCAGGTCCAGCAACACGATGTCGGGCTGCACTTCCTGAATCGCTGGGCGGACGTCGACCCCGGCGCGGACACGCACGACGGCGACATCGTTCGATCCGATTGCGGAATCAATCTCCGCGAACAGTTCATCGGAGTCGGTGGCTAACAAGACTCGTTGCACGCACGTCAGGGTAGTTCCCTGGCCGGGTAACTCCCAACCTGATGGTGCTCGCGGGGTGAACGGATTCTTTCGGGCGGACGCGGTGTCGACATCGCGGATCGGACCACTACCATCGTGGAACCACATGGCCGGCAACCGGAAGGAGCAGACCGTGGTCGAGGTGATGATCGTTCGAGAAGAGGCGGCGACGGTGTGTCGTCCGGCAGGTGAACTCGATGCGTACAGCGTCCAGGCTTTTCGAGACCATCTGGCCGAACTCGCCGGCGAACCCTCGGTGGTGATCGACCTGTCGGAGGTTCCGTTCATGGATTCCGCCGGGCTCGGAGCGCTGATCGGCGGTATCCGCAAGATCCGTGAGGCTGAAGGCGAGGTGGTGGTGGTGTGCGATCGCGCCGCGGTGTTGCGACTCCTTCACACCACTCGATTCGATCGCATGGTGAGCGTCGTGGCCTCCTGCGACGATGCCTACGCCGAGTTCAACTCGACCTTGGAGTAGACGGCACTTCGGCTAGTCGGCTCGCCCGAACATGTGGTCGGCGAGCAGCGCGAGTGAGTCGAGGTCGTGTACGTCAGTGCTCAAGAGCGGCACTTCGACGATCGGCGCCGGCTCGACCTGCATCGTGAGCGGTGCCAGTTCAAGTCGTTCGGCGCGCCCCAGGGCGTCGAGTTCGTCGAGGTTGCGCAGGTGGGCCCGCAACGCTCCATCGCCAGAGGCCTCGGCCGCGGTTCGTACGTCATCGGCCACTGGCTCGAAGGTTGGGTACATGCGGTTGACCACCACTGCAGCCACCGCCTGTTTCATGGAGGCCAGCTTGTTGGCGAAGAAGCTCGCCTCGATGACGGTATCGCGACGAGGTGAGGCGACGAGCACGAACTCGGTGCGCTCCTCGCCGAGCAAACGATCGACGAGACGAGCGCGTTCTTTGAACCCCTCCTCCATCCCGTCGAACGCTGCGAAAAAGGCGATGGCATCGGCGATGACCTCGCCACCGATGGCCTTTCCGAGTCCGCGCAAGATCGGCTGAGCGGCGTAATTGACCGCTTTGACGATGCCGCGCCCGGGGGCGGTCATCATCCGATATGCCGGATGATCGAGGAACCGCACGATTCGACCGGGTGCGTCGAGGAAGTCGAGCGCGTTGCGGCTCGGTGGGGTATCGACGACGATGAGGTCGAAGTCTCCGCTGGCGGCGAGTTCGTAGAGTTTCTCGGTCGCCATGTATTCCTGGGTGCCGCTGAGCGCCCCGGCGATGTTTCGGTAGAAGCGGTTCGACAGGATCTTCTCGGCCTGCTCGGCCGAACCGGCGTAGCGGGCGATGAGGTTGTTGAACGTCGACTCGGTGTCCAACATCAACGCCGCCAACGTCCCGATCCAGGGGCCGTCGATCGGCTTGGGTTCGTTCGTCAACTCGTCGAGACCGAGGGCGTCGGCGAGCCGCTTCGCCGGGTCGATGGTCACCACGACGGCCCGACGACCGAGCGTGGCGGCCTCCATGGCGAGAACCGCCGCTGTGGTGGTCTTGCCGACACCACCGGACCCACAGCACAGGATCACGTCGGAGTCGGCGCACAATCGCTCCAACGACTCCTGCGGTGTCGGTCCGCCCGCGGTCATATCGCCCTCACTTGATCGAGTACCGAATCGGACAGCGTGATGAGCGCATCGAGATCGAGGTCGGTGCGAAAGACGAACGGCAGCCGAAGCTGTGGCAGCGGCAGCTCTCGATTGAGCCGCTCGATTTGTGACACCTGGGCCGCTGTGCGTTCACGGCGAAGTGCGGACGCCGCAGCGAGGTCGGCGCTGAGCCGGGCGTCGAGGGTGACGCCCGCGGCGGCAGCGGCGTCGCCGGGAGCCACCTCGATGCCGTCGAGGTGCTCGTAATCCCCGTTGATCACCACGGGGCCGAGTTTGATGCCGATTCGATCCTCGAGGTTGTAGGCGGTTTCGACGAGTTCGTTGACTGGCGTCTCCTCCGGCAGGGTCACCAGCACCACCTGACAACGGGTCTCGTCGGTGAGCATGTCGTTCACCTCGCGGGCCTGGGATTCGATGGGGCCCACGTGAACGGCATCGAGGAGGCCCTTCGCGCTCGACAGGAACGTGATGGCGTGTCCGGCCGCCGGAGCGTCGACGATGATCGCGTCGTAGGTCCGCGATCGTTCGAGTTGTTTGACCTTGCCCAGCACGAGCACGTCCTTGATCCCGGGGGTTGCCGTGGCGACGATGTCGACCGCTCCGGAATCGGCGAGCCGCCTCGAGAGTCGCCGCATCCCGTGATCGCCGAGAAACTCCAACAGCGCGGCGTCGGGGGTGAGGGTCCGCGCCTGCACCGATCCGGCTCCGTGCAGGTCCTCGAACAACACGAGTTCCTCGTAGGAAAGCGCCGGCTTGTCGAACAGCGCCGGCAGACCGAACTTCCCCTCGATCTCGACGACGAGCACCCGCAACCCTGCCCGCGCGGCGGCGAGCGCCAGGGTGGCGGTGACGGTCGTCTTGCCCACCCCGCCCTTCCCGGCAACGATGGTCAGTCGTGGTGCAGTGAAAAACTGCGCAGGATCCACTTTTCCTCCGGAGGCCTACGGGTGCGCACAGTACTCAGCCGAACCATCTTCGCGGTATTGCTCGCGCTCTTTTCCTCGCTTGGCGTTGCTGCGTCCGCCCGTCCGGCCTCGGCCGCGGTGGCTCCATGCCCGAATGAAAACGGGTGCGTGCGGGCAATCACGGTCAACGGCTTCATCGATCAGATCAACGCTGATTTCATTCGTCGGGCCGCGTCGGAGGTCGCCGATGTGCCCGGATATTCGGCGATCATCCTGGTCATCGACAGCGAAGGGTCGGTCATCAGCGCTGAAGAACTGAACGATCTGGTCGTCGACCTGGTCGACCTTCCGTTGAAGGTCACCGCATGGGTCGGTCCGTCGGGGGCACAGGCGCTCGGCGGCGCCGCCGAGCTCGTCGCCGCGCTCGAACCGTCGATGGCCCCCAACACGAGGATCGGCGACGTCGGCGTGCCACAGCTCGACCAGCAGCGGTTCGGCGATCTGGTCACGTCGACCGACACCAGCCTTCGCGAAACGGTGATCGACAACGACGAGGCCGAACAGCGTTCATTGTCGTTGCGCACCGACGCCATCTTGGGCGACCACGCGCTCAACCGGGGCGACGTTGCGTTCAAGGACGTGACCGATGATGAGGGCCGCCCCAAGCGCGAACTGCTCACCACCAACATCACGATCGGCCTGCCGGTCACGACCCAACTGCTGCACACAGCGGCGAGCCCGGCGGTCGCCTACCTTGCGCTCGCCATAGCGATCGGCCTGCTGCTGTTCGAGTTCTTCACCGCTGGCGTCGGTGTGGCCGGCGTCGTCGGCGCGATCTGTGCGGTGATGGCGGGCTATGGGCTTGCCGAGTTGCCGCTTCGCTGGTGGGCCCTGGCTCTGTGCCTGTTCTCGGCGTTCGCGTTCGCCATCGACATCCAAACAGCGATACCTCGGTTGTGGACGTTGATCGGGCTGGTCAGCTGGTCGGTCGGCTCGCTGTTCCTGTTCGACGGCCTCCGTGCACCGTGGTTGGCGCTGTTGACCGGCCTGGGTGGCATGGCGGTGCTGATGCTGTCGGGGATGCCGTCGATGGTGCGGTCTCGCTTTGCGACCCCGACGTTGGGGCGAAGCTGGATGATCGGCAAGATGGGGACCGCGATCAGCGACATCAACCCGGAAGGCACCGTCGACGTCGACGGTGGCATCTGGCGAGCGATCACCAACCGTGCGACCCCGGTCATGGCCGGAGGGGAGCTTCGGGTGGTTGGCATCGACGGGATGACCCTGGAAATAGAACCTCCCGAAGGCGGCGCGATCGACTACCGCGATCGGCGGCCAGCAGCTTCCGATGACCCCGGTGACGAGCCCGATTCTGTGACCTGATTCACAGAAACTCTTTTCTCAACCTTGTTTGCATAATCCCGGCGGCGTATCCTGCGCCGTTGAAAAGGGGGAACAACGTTGAGTGCACAACCATCTTTTGATTCATGGCATCACCGGGGGGCATGCCGCGGACCACAGTCAGCGGTCTTCTTTCCGCCGCCGCACTTCGAACGCAAGCACGATCGAATCGCCCGGGAGCACCGGGCAAAGGAGATCTGTGCTCAGTGCCCGGTGGTGAGTGACTGTCTGAGCTTCGCCTTGGAGATCCGTGAACCACACGGAATCTGGGGCGGAACCAACGAGGTCGAGCGTCGAGCGATGCTCGAGGTCCGCAGCGCCTGAGGGTGTTCATCGTTCTCGGCACCGGGTTGCACGGAAGTCACGGAATCCAGCGGGGTACCATCGGATCGTGACTTTCGTGCTCCTGGCGCTGCTGGCGCTGTTCGTCGTCGAAGTCACCGTGATGATCGCGGTGGCGAACGCAACGTCGGTCATCACCATGTTCCTGGCGCTGACGCTGCTGTGCGCCGCTGGGGCGTGGGTCGTGAAGCGTCAGGGGTTCGCGACGTGGCGACGGATCAATGACGGGTTTGCTCGGGGTGAAATGCCGACCGACGCCGTGCTCGACGGATTGATCTGGATGGTCGCCGGTGCACTGTTGCTGGTGCCGGGATTCGTGTCGGACCTCGCGGCGCTCGTGTTGGTGCTCCCACCTACGCGGGCCCTGCTGCGACCGCTCGTTGTTCGACGTGCCCAGGTGCGTGCTGAGTCGACCTTCAACGGTTCTGCGGTGCGGTTCGCAACCTTCGGGTTCTCCACGGCCCGGGGCGGTTTCGACGACGACTTCCTGCGTCGGCGGCCGCGACACGATGACGGCATCATCGACCTGGACGCCGAGGAGATCTTCCTCGACGAGCCCCGCGGCGAACTCGGCCCGGGAACCTGACGCAATGTCGTTGAGCCTCCAGGTCGACGACCCACACGAGATCCCGATTCGCGACGCGGCCACGGTGATGCTGGTTCGCGACGGACGCCACGGTGTCGAAGTGTTCATGCTCCGACGCAATCTCAACTCCGATTTCGTCGGTGGCGCGTATGTCTTTCCCGGCGGGGCGGTCGACCCGGGCGATAGCGACCGTGCGATCGAGGCCCTGAGCGTTGGACTGTCCGACGCTCAGGCGTCAGAGTTGCTCGGTGTGGGTCGCGGAGGGCTTGCCTACTGGGTTGCAGCGATTCGGGAGTCGTTCGAGGAGGCCGGACTGTTATTGGCGGTCGACGAGGACGACCGCATGGTCGGGTTCGCCAACCCGGAGGTGGCCGGTCGATTTCATCGTCACCGGATCGATGTCGACACGGCGGTTCGTGCCCTGCGAGATGTCGTTCGCGAGGAACGGCTGCGTCTCGCCACCGATCGGATGCACTACTTCAGTCGCTGGATCACGCCGCTGGGTTCACCTCGGCGCTACGACACCCGCTTCTTCGTGGCCCACGCACCCGAGGGTCAGGTGCCATCTCACGACGACCGCGAGACGATCGCGAACCTGTGGATCCGGCCGACCGAGGCCCTCGAGCGCAACGAGGCGGGGGATTTCACGTTGATCTTCCCGACGGTTCGTACCCTCGAAGTGCTGGCCCGCTTCGATTCGGCTGAGGCCGTGGTGGCTCACGCCCGTTCGATCGCCGAGTTCCCAGCCATCCTGCCCCGGATCGTCGAGGACAGCGGGGGGCTGCGGATCGTTCTGCCGGGGGACGAGGTCTACGACGCGTTCAGCTCGAAACGTCTGAATTGACCGAGTCGTCGCAACGGTCTCGTTCGGCACTGTCGTGGGCATCGAGCGCCGCGGCGACCGCGTCGAGCAGGCGGGCCGAGCATCCAGTCAGATCGGTTGGGGGCGCGATGTCGGTGGTGATGCGCCGAGCGAGGTCGCGAAAGGCCTCGGCGGCGGGCCCGTCGCCGAGCGCGATCGGTGAGCCGGTGTCGCCGCCCTCGGCCACCGCATTTTCGATGGGGATCCGTGTCAGCAGCGGCGCCCCCGTGGTGGCGGCCAGGCGGTCGCCACCACCAGACCCGAAGATCGGGAACCGTTCGCCGGACGGTGCGACGAAATAGCTCATGTTTTCGATGATGCCGAGTACCCGCAGGTAATTCTTGCGGCCCATCGAGACGGCTCGTGCCGCCACCTTCTGGGCGGACAGCGAGGGCGTGGTGACCACGAGCATCTCGGCCCTCGGCAGGAGTTTCGCGAGGCCCATCTGGACATCGCCGGTTCCGGGGGGCATGTCGATGAGCAGGTAGTCGAGGTCGGATCCCCAAGCGACGTCTTCGAGGAAGTGCTGGACGGCTCGCTGCAAGATGAGCCCACGCCACATGAGCGCGTCTTCCTCGTTCTGTACGAGGAACCCCATCGACACCACTCGTAGTTCTCCGTCGCCGACGGTGCGGATCCTCGGTTCGATGGTGGCGTCGGAAGCGTCGGATCCGCCGACGCTGCCCGCGGTCCGCTCGTGCGCCTCAAGGCGTCCGTGAACGCCGAGCATCCGCGGTTGGCTGAAGCCCCAGATGTCGGCATCGATGACGCCGACGCGGTAGCCGAGGGCGGCGACCGCTGTTGCCAGATTCGAGGTCACCGCCGACTTGCCGACGCCGCCCTTGCCCGACGCCACCATGAGCACTTTGGTCGTGGAGGGAACCGCTGTTTCTGGCGGATGCTCGGCGATGTTGCGCCGGGCGACGGCCATCGCCGCGGCCTTCTCATCGGCGTCGAGTTCGGTCCAATCGAGTTTCACCTTGGTGACACCGGGCAACGACAGGACCCGATCGCGGACATCGCGCTGAATCTGGGCACGCAGCGGACAGCCTGCGGTGGTGAGCGCGATCTTCACAACGACGAGTCCGTCGTCGCCCACGCGCACGTCTTTGACCATGCCGAGCGCGACGATGTCGGACCCCAACTCGGGATCGATGACGCCTCGTAACAGTCCGGTGATCTCGGAGGTGCTCGGGCGGGGCGAGTCGGAGGGAATGCCCATCGGTCACGAGTTTACGACCCGGGGACTGGAAAATCTGCGGCCGAACCGGGAATATGTAGCGCCGAAACGGTGTTTGCGGAAGTGCCCGAGGTCCCATTTCGGCGCTCGGTTACACTGGCTTCACCCCTCGTCACGGCACCGCTTTGCAGGAGGCGCACGAATGATCACGCTCACCGATTCAGCCGCAACCAAGGTTCGACAGCTCATCGACCAGGAGGGCGACGAGTCGCTCGCATTGCGTGTTGCCGTTCGTCCCGGTGGGTGTTCGGGCTTCTCCTATGAGATGTACTTCGACAACGAGATCAAGACCGAAGACCAGACGAACGACTTCGACGGCGTGAAGGTCGTGGTCGACCCGACGAGCCTGCCCCTGCTCGTCGGCGCGGAGCTTGACTACAAGGACGGTCTCGAGAAGTCCGGGTTTGAGATCAACAACCCGAACGCCTCGAAGACCTGCGGCTGCGGCTCATCGTTCAGCTGAGTCGCTGAGCGTTCTCGTTGCAATTCGAACTCAACGGCGAACAGGTTGAGGTCGCCGATGACGGCGCCAGCCTGCTGGAGGTGCTTCGAGATCGTCTCGGTGTCACCTCGGTCAAACCAGGATGCAACCCGCAGGGTCAATGTGGATGTTGCACCGTGCTTGTCGACGGTGAGGCTCGTGTCGGTTGTGTGACCCCGGCGCGCCGCGTTGCGGGCCGGTCCGTGGTGACCCTTGAGGGGTTGAGCGACGAGCGCCGCGAGGCCTGGGGTGAGGCGCTGTGCGCGACCGGGGGCAGTCAATGCGGCTATTGCACCCCGGGCATCGTGATGCGCCTCGAAGGGACCGCAGGCAAGGGTGGCGATCTGTGCGAACGCGCCGTTGTCGATCGCGCCCTCGCTGCCCACCTGTGCCGTTGCACGGGCTGGCAGACGATCCGCGAGGCGGCCGTGATGGTCGCTACCGGCGCGGAGGTGCGATCAGAGAGTCGTGACTTCGACGCAGCGTCGCGGCGCGCAACGATCGAGGGGCACGCGCACCAGCGCGTCGGGCCCGATATCGGCTTGGGCATGGGTGGGTTTGCCGATGACGGCGCACCGAGCGATGCGCCCGTCGCGCTGCTCGCCGCGGATGGAACCTGGACGGTCGCCCCGACGATGACCGAGGCCCGCGCCGCGATCGGCAAAATCCAGGGACGCAACACGACGGTCGATGCCGTTGCGCCGATTGAGGTGCCCGACGGGGACTGGGCGCTCACCCTGCAGACGAACTGGGTCGAACCCGCGTATCTCGAGACCGACGCGGCCTGGGCGATTCCGGGTTCGGATCCGACCGATCCGTTGGCGAATGGTGGGGCCTTCGGTGGCAAGGTCGATTCGCCGGTGCCTGGTGACGCTGTCGAGCTGGCGGCTCGCGAAGGTGGTCCCGTGCGGTTGCGCTGGTCGCGCGAGGACGTGGTGCGTCGTGGCCCGAAGCGACCGCCGATGGCGCTGGGCATGCGCTCGGATGGTTCCGGTGTGGTGCGGGTCGCTCGCACGCCCGGAATCGTCGAAGCCATCGTCTCGGTAGCCCCACTGATCGAGGTCGAGGAGGTCGACATCGTCGGACCGCCGACCTCGACGGCGATTCGAGGGGCCGGCTGGGCCGAGGTCGCAGCCGTGCTCGCCTCGCTGGAATCCCTGGCCACGGACCAGCCCGGCACCGCAACCGTGAGGTCTCCCGAGGGTGCGTCGGCGACGGTTCGCATCGACGACGAGGGTGCGCACGTCGTCGTGCGCTGCGGCGAGGTGCTCGACACCTCCGTCGTACGTGCATATGCCATCGGCGCCGTGCATATGGGGTTGGGTCTCGTGACGTCGGAGCAGTTGTCGGTGGATGACCAGGGCAATCCGTTGAATCTCACGATCCGCAGCTTCGGTGTGGTGCGTCCCGTGGACATGATTCCGGTCGAGGTGACGGTGGTGGACGAACCCGGCATCGAGCCGGTGTCAGGGTCGGACGCGGTGTTCGCTGCGACCGCTGCGGCGATCTGGACGTTGCAGGGCACCCCGGGTGTCTGGCCGACGAAGCTCCCGGTCCGATTTTCGGATCCAGCCACGGCCTAGCCTTGAGCCATGAGCACGCCGGTTGGTCCCTACACACCCATCGTTCGAGCGGGATCGTTCCTGTATGCGAGCGGCCAACTCGGACTCCTCGACGGCGCGCTCGTCGAGGGCGTCGCAGCCCAGACTGCGCAGGCGCTGCGAAACCTGGCAGCGCTCGTCGAATTGGAGGGGGCAACGTTGGATCAGGTGGTGAAGACCACGGTGTTCCTCGCGGACATGGAGGACTTCCTCACGATGAACGAGGCGTACGTGGCCGGTTTCGGCGATCACCGGCCTGCCCGGTCAGCCGTCGCTGTGGCAGCGTTGCCGCTCGGTGCCGCGGTGGAGATCGAGGCGGTCATCCACATCGGCTGATCGTCGGCCCCGCCGGCCAGAACGTTCGGTGGACCGCGTCGGTATTGGCCCACGTGGGTTACTTCGGCCACAATGTGGCCATGGTTGGAGCCATCATCATCGTGATCGTGCTGCTCGTCGTGATCCCCGTGAGTGTCCTGGTATCGGGCGGCGCGCTCGCCGGCGTCATCGGTTTCTTTGTGCAAAAGGACGTCGACGACACGAACGAGGGTTCCGAACTCATCGACCTCAACGGCTAGCGGTCATGAGTCCCAACGGGCTGTATTCATGAGTCCCAACGGGACTTGCCAAACCGGTAGCCCACGCTTCTGACCGTGCCGATCATCTGAGCGTGTTGTTCGCCGAGCTTGGCGCGGAGGCGGCGGATATGGACATCCACCGTGCGGGCGCCGCCGTAGTACTCATAGCCCCACACCCGGCTCAGCAACGTCTCGCGGGTGAACACCCGCCCCGGATTCTGGGCGAGGAACTTCAACAGCTCATATTCCATGTAGGTGAGATCGAGCGGTGTCCCGTCGATCGAGGCCTGGTAGGTCTCGAGGTTCAACACGAGCGACTTGTACTGGATGATCTCGCTGTCGTCGCTCAGTAGTCCCTGGCGGGTCAGTAGGTGCTTCACTCGAGCCTCGAACTCGACTGGGTGAAACGGTGCGACGCAGAAGTCCTCAAACAGGTCGTGATGACGATCGAGGTCGGGGAGTTGTGAGCCTCGAACCAGCAACAGCAGCGGTGCGACGCCGAGGTTCGTGGCTGACAATCGACGTGCGTAGGTGAACGCCTCATCGGTGTCGTTCGACGCATCGACGATCGCTCCCGCCCACGTCGCGGCGGCGATGTCCGTATCGGTGGTGGCGGTTCCCCACGGGATCGACGCCAGCTCCAGGCATCTGACGATTTCGGGCGGAACGGGATCCGGCCAACAGAGCAATGGCTCCACGACGGTGCCTCCTACCAGTTACCGAGGTAACGGTCGAGTTCGAATTGGCTGACGTGTGCCTTATAGGCCGCCCACTCGGCGCGCTTGTTGCGCAGGAACCACTCGAAGATGTGCTCACCGAGTGCTTCACGAGCGAGTTCGGACTGCTCCATCAGGTCGAGCGCCTCGGCGAGCGAGGACGGCAGGAGTTCAATCGACTCATCGAGGTTGCCCTGTTCGGCGAGTTCGAAGAGGTTCCCGGTGGTTTCCGGCGCCAACTCATAGTTGCCTTCGATACCGGCGAGACCGGCGGCCAAAAGCACGGAGAATGCCAGGTACGGGTTGCACGCGGGGTCGAGCGCTCGGTACTCGATTCGCGTGCCAGCGGCCTCCTTGTTCGGTTTGGACACCGGTACCCGAACCAGGGCCGAGCGGTTGTTGCGGGCCCAACTCACGTGCACCGGGGCCTCGAAGCCGCCGATCAGCCGCTTGTAGGAGTTCACGAGTTGGTTGGTGACCGCAGTGATCTCGGGAGCGTGACGCAGGAGACCGGCGATGAACTGACGGGCGACCTCGGACAGGTTCGCATCGCCCTCGGAGTCGTAGAAGGCGTTCTCCTCGTCGCGAAACAACGAGATGTGGGTGTGCATCCCCGAACCCTGGACACCCGCGATCGGCTTGGGCATGAACGTGGCGTGAACGCCGTGTTGGTAGGCGACCTCCTTCACCACCACGCGCAACGTCATGATGGCATCGGCCATGGCGAGGGCGTCGTCGTAGCGCAGATCGATCTCGTGTTGCGACGGCGCGTCCTCGTGGAATGAGTATTCGACCGGGATGCCCGTGTTTTCGAGCTGGTGTATCGTCGCCCGGCGGATGTCGGAGGCGATGTCGCTGGTGGTGAGATCGAAGTAGCTGCCGTTGTCGAGGGTCTGTGGAGGTTGCGACGGGTCGTCGGACGCGAGGTAGAAGTACTCGACCTCGGGGGCACACATCAGCTCGAAGCCACGATCGCGGGCACGCTGGAGATTGCGCTTGAGTACCTGTCGAGGGTCGCCCTCGAACGGAGTGCCGTCGAGGTGGACGATGTCGCAGAACATGCGAGCACTCACCTCGCCGTCGCCCCAGGTCATGAGCTGGAAACTCGACGGGTCGGGCATGGCCAACACGTCGCTTTCCTGGACCCTGCTGAATCCGTCGACGGCCGATCCGTCGAACTGAATCCCGTCTTCGAACGCAGTCTCGAGCTCCACCGGGGAGATGGCGACGGACTTCAACTGCCCGAGCACATCGCAGAACCAGAGGCGAACCAGGTGGACCTTTCGCTCCTCGAGTGTGCGCAACACGTAGTCGTGGTGATGTCCCATGCCTCTACCTTCGCCGATGCGGGCCAAGAAATCCCAACGCAACGCGCCGAGTTAACACAGCGTTTACAACCGGGAAAAGGGCGAGAAATCGCGGAGGTGCAATGTGGCTCCCATCGCTTCGAGGAGTGCCCCGAACCGATCGCTGCTCGAAACGAGCGTTTCAACAACCCCCGGTCGACCGAGTCGGCCACAAACTCAGGATGGTGCCCCGTGCCATATCGTGCCGAATACATCTGGATCGACGGAACCGAGCCGACCCCGCTCATGCGATCCAAGACCAAGATCATCGAAGACGGCGGTGAGCCGGGGATCTGGGGATTCGACGGGTCTTCGACGAATCAGGCCGCGGGCAGCGACTCCGACTGTGTGCTGAACCCAGTGTTCACCTGCCCCGACCCGACCCGCGGTCCGGGAGACATCCTTGTGCTCTGTGAGGTGTTGTTGCCCGGGACGATGGAGCCCCACAGCACCAACACCCGCCGCTACTGCGCCGAGGTCGACGCCAAGTTTGCCGATCAGGCTCCGATGTTCGGGATGGAACAGGAATACACGCTTTTCCAGGAAGGTCGCCCGCTCGGGTGGCCCAAGGAGGGCTACTACTACCCGGCCCCGCAGGGCCCCTACTACTGCGGTGTCGGATCGGTGGAGATCGCCGGCCGCGACTTTGTCGAGGCCCACACTGAGGCCTGTATCGCTGCCGGCCTCAAGATCTGCGGGACCAACGCCGAGGTGATGCTCGGCCAATGGGAGTTCCAGATCGGTATCGCAGGAACCCTTGAGGTCGCCGACCACATTTGGATGGCCCGTTACCTCCTCTACCGGATCGGCGAGGACTTCGGCGTGAATGCATCGATCTCGGCCAAGCCGATCAAGGGCGATTGGAACGGCGCCGGCATGCACACGAACTTCTCGACCGCAGCGATGCGCGAAGGCTGGGATCCGATCATCGCAGCCTGTGAGTCGCTCGGCGCGCCAGGCAAGGTGGAGGAGCATCTCGCCGGTTACGGACACGGCTACGAGGACCGTCTGACCGGCCAGCACGAGACCGCCCACTTCAGCGAATACCGCTACGGGGTCTCCGACCGGGGCGCTTCGGTGCGTATCCCCTGGCAGGTGGGCGTCGACAAGAAGGGCTACATCGAGGACCGTCGCCCCAATGCCAACGCCGATCCGTACATGGTCTCCGCGCTGATCACCAACACGGTGTGCTCAGCGCTGGCGAAGTAGGACCTCGACGCGATCCGTGCTGAGACCCGTCGCCCACCCGGGCGGCGGGTCTCTTCGCGGCCCCGGTAGGTTGTCGCCGTGACCATCGTTCGCATCGCCTTGTGTCAGATCAACCCGACGGTGGGAGCGATCGTCGGCAACACCGACCGGATCATCGAGGTGCTCGCCGAGGCCGAGTCCGCCGGAGCGCACCTTGCGGTGTTCGGCGAACTCGCGCTCTGCGGCTACCCGCCCGAGGACCTGGTGCTGAAGCGCTCATTCGTCGCCGACTGCGAGGCGCAGTTGCAGCGCCTCGCTGCGGCGGCGGGGTCCTGCGGCGCAGTCGTCGGACTGCCAACCGTTTCCGCCGACGGCTCGCTTCGAAACACGGCGGCGATCTGTCGTCATGGACGCGTCGAGTACCGCTACGACAAGCAGGAACTGCCGACCTATGGTCCCTTCGACGAGGACCGGTGGTTTCGTCCGGGTCAGGTCGACCAGCCCTTGTTCGATCTCGACGGGATTGCGGTCGGCGTGTCGGTCTGTGAGGACATCTGGATCGCGGATGGACCGGTGTTTCGTCAGGGACAGTCGGGAGCGCGGTTGTTGGTGAACATCAACGCGTCGCCGTACCACCACGACAAGCTCGACCATCGCGAGGAGATGTTGCGCGAGCGCTCCATCGCCGCCGGCGCACCGATCGTGTACGTGAACCAGGTCGGCGGCCAGGACGAGTTGGTGTTCGACGGCGGTTCGTTCGTCGTGGGCGACGACGGCGAGCTGATCTGTCGTTTCCCCCAGTTCGTCGAACACGTCGAATTGGTCGACATCGATCTCGACGGTGCGTCTCAGAAGGCGGACCTGATCGCACCGCCCCTCGACGACATCGCGGAAATCTGGCATGCGCTCGTGATGGGCACCCGCGACTACGTCCACAAGAACGGGTTCAGCGACGTGGTCATCGGACTGTCGGGCGGTGTGGATTCGTCGATCGTCGCCGCGATCGCGGTCGACGCGTTCGGGCCCGAACACGTCCACGGCGTGCTCATGCCGTCGAGGTTCAGTTCGGATCACTCCATCTCGGACGCAGTGCGTCTGGCGGAGACCCTCGGTATCGATCACCGCACCATCCCGATCGAACCCGGGCACCTGGCGCTCGAGACGATGCTTGCGGAGTCCTTTGCCGGACGTGCTCACGACCTGACCGAGGAGAACCTGCAGTCGAGGATTCGCGGGATCACGCTGATGGCGCTGTCGAACAAGTTCGGTTGGATGGTGCTGACCACCGGCAACAAGAGCGAATCGGCGGTCGGGTACTCGACGCTGTATGGCGATACCGCGGGTGCGATCGCGGTGATCAAGGACGTCTACAAGACTCATATTTACCGGCTCTGTCGTTGGCGCAACTCCCGCGCCGGCCGCGAGATCATCCCCGAGAGCGTGTTGACGAAGGCACCGTCGGCAGAGCTTCGACCCGACCAGCGCGACGACCAGAGCCTGCCGCCCTACGACGTGCTCGACGCGATCCTCTACGCGTACATCGAAGGGGATCGCACGCTCGCGGACCTGATCGGCGAGGGGTTCGACCCGGAAACGGTCGAGCGCATCTGCCGGCTCGTGGACATCTCGGAGTACAAGCGGCGCCAAAGCCCGTTCGGGTTGCGTGTGAGTTCGAAATCGTTCGGCAAGGACCGCCGGATTCCGATGACGAATCGTTACCGCTGACGGCGCTCGAGGGCTCGAACGCAGCGAGGTTCAGCCGCAGCGGTCGAGGAAGTTCTGGATCATCTGGTGGCCGGCAACGGTGAGGATCGATTCGGGGTGGAATTGCACACCCTCGACGTTCAGTTCACGGTGACGCAGGCCCATGATGATGCCGTCGTCGGTTTCGGCGGTGACTTCGAGGCAGTCGGGCACCGAATCGGGGCGCACGCACAACGAGTGGTAACGGGTCGCTTCGAGCGGGTTGGGCAGTCCGGCAAACACGCCGATGTCGCGGTGGCGGATCAGCGAGGTCTTGCCGTGCACGATCTCGGGGGCGCGAACCACCTCCCCGCCGAACACCTGCCCCATGCACTGCATCCCGAGGCACACGCCGAACACGGGAACCCGCGACCCCCACTGCACGATGATGTCGTTGGAGATACCGGCATCGTCGGGCGTGCCCGGCCCGGGGCTGATCAAGATGCCGTCGGGCGCGATGTCGTCGATGTCGTCGAGTTCGAGCGCATCATGACGCCACACCACCGGATCCGCCCCGAGCTCGCCCAGGTACTGGACGAGGTTGTAGACGAAGGAGTCGTAGTTGTCGATGACGAGGATCTTCGGCACAGGCCAACACTACCGGGGCGCTTGGATGCCGCGACATGGCGTGCTGTGCCTATCCTTGAACGCACTATGGCCAAACCCGCAAAGCGACGTATCGAAGGCACCGACGACGGTGGAGAACTCGGCGACGACGTTTCGACGGTCGACGGGGAGCCCACGACCGAATCGAAGAAGCCGATCCAAAGCGCACGTGTCACCCCCAAGGGTGGCGCGTCCAAGTCGGGGTCGCCCAAGAACCGCGAGACCTCGGGTCGTTACACCCCGCCTGCGGTGAAGTCCGGCCAGGATCTGCCGAGCCCGATGTGGGTTCCGGTGCTGATGTTCTCCCTGTTCGGAATCGGTCTGCTCGTCATCATTCTCAGCTATTCCGAGGTATTGCCGGGCGGAGCGTCGGGTTGGTACCTGGTCGGCGGTCTTGCGGCGATTCTCGGCGGAATCATCACCTCAACGCAGCTTCGCTGACCGATTCCGACCAGCGAACACGTCGCCGCAAGGGCCTTATCCACAGTTTGTTGTGGATATGTGGGTAACTCGCGGGTTGACGTTGAATGTTTCACCTGACGTTGCGTCCGCGTCACCGAGCGGTCCGCGAGTGGTCATGAACGACACTCGATCGCAATAATCGACACGGGCGAAGCGGCGCAAGTCCCCAGAGTTATCCCCAGGCTGGGGACAACTCTCGACCCGCTCAGCCTCGCGGCGACGCCGTCTGCCGGTCAGATGTCGGGGGTTTCGATCTGTTCCATCTCCTCCATGCAGTGGCGTGGAGGCTCGGGAGTCTGCGATGCGGCGAAGGTCATGCGGACCTGTGCGCCGCAGATCTCGCAGCGGTAGGTGATCTTCACCTTGCGAAGCTCGCCCTCATCGGGAGGTTCAGGGATCGGCGTCGCCAAACTGCCGATGATCATCAACCCGACCTTCAAAATGGCGGCCGCAGCGGCGATGGCGACGATCGCGTTGAGCCACCCGGTGTCGAAAACGAATACAGCCACCGCAAATGCGGTGGCTGCACCCACGATCCAGGCGATGAGGGACACTCGCATGACGTCAGTCTCCCACGTCGCTCGACGTGAATCGGTTCTTCAGTCGAGACGCTCGATGATGGTGGCGTTCGCGAGGCCGCCGCCCTCACACATCGTCTGCAGGCCGTAGCGGCCGCCGGTGCGCTCGAGTTCGTTGATCAACGTCGCCATCAGCTTGGTGCCCGAGGCTCCGAGCGGGTGGCCGAGAGCGATCGCGCCACCGTTCACGTTCGTCTTCGCCAGATCGGCGCCGAGTTCCTTCGCCCAGGCGAGCACGACGGGGGCGAAGGCCTCGTTCACCTCGAACAGATCGATGTCGTCGATCGACAGGCCGGAACGTTCGAGCGCCTTCTGGGTCGATGGGATCGGACCGGTGAGCATGTACACCGGGTCGACTCCGGCGAGTGCGAACGTGTGGAAGCGGGCCCGGGGCTTGAGGCCGAGCTCGTTCGCCTTGTCCTCGCTCATGATGAGCGCGGCGGAAGCGCCGTCGCAGAGCTGGCTGGAGTTGCCGGCGTGGACCAGGCCGTCCTCCTTGAACGAGGGCTTCAGGCGTCCAAGGCCCTCGAGGGAGCTTTCGCGCACGCCTTCATCGATCGTGTGCATCTCGTCGAGGACCCGAACTTCGCGGGATTCCTTGTCGAGGACCTTCTTGCGCACGGGCACGATCTCGTTGTCGAACCGACCCTCGGCGATGGCCTGCGCGGCGCGGCGCTGAGATTCGAGGGAGAACGCGTCGAGTTCGTCGCGGGTGAGCCCCCACTTCTCGGCGATCATCTCGGCGGAGATGCCTTGGGGCACCAAGCCGCCGCGCTCGGCGTAGCGCAGACCCATCGCTTCGCCGAACGGGAATCCGGACTTGCCGTTACCGACCGATGCCCCCATCGGCACCAGGGTCATGACCTCGACGCCGGCAGCGATTGCGATGTCATAGGCGCCCGACATGACCCCCTGGGCCGCGAAGTGGGCGGCTTGTTGGCTGGAGCCGCACTGGCGGTCGATGGTGGTGGCGGGCACGCTCTCGGGAAAGCCGGCGGCCAGGACGGCATTGCGTCCGACGTTGAGCGCCTGGCCCCCAACCTGGCTGACGCACCCCATGATCACGTCGTCGATGAGCGCCGGATCGAGGTTGTTGCGCTCGGTGATGGCTTTGAGCGTCTCGGCGGCGAGGTCGGCGGGGTGCCAGCCTGACAATGCGCCGTTTCGCTTGCCGCCGGCGGTGCGTACTGCGTCGATGAGTACTGCGGTGGTCATGATGATTCGTCCCCTTGTCGTGGTCCCAACAAAACTAGACCGGTCGGTCAGGAGTGTGCTCCGCAGGTGCCTCGCCGGTCAATCAGGGCCACGTGGCTCGCGTCGTTTCCATGGGGCGTTCGTAACCAAAGTCACATCGCCGTTACGCTGATGTGGCTCGTACGCACGCTTACCGGCGTGTGGGACCTTCTCAAGGGAGATGCTCGATGGCTCAATCAACCGACGAACAACTGCGGTCGCTGGTGAGCGGCCGCACGGTGCTCTCCGAATTTGTCGCATCGGTCGCCGCCGCTGGGCCGAACACCTTCGTGCAGTGGTTGGACGGCGAGGAACTCGTCGGGTGGACCTTCGATGAGGTTGCCGACAAGGTCGCACGCGTCGCTCAGGGCCTGGTCGATCTCGGTGTGCAGCGGGGCGATTTCGTCGTGTTGATGATGCGCAACATCGCCGAGTTCCATGTCGCCGACCTTGCGGTGCTCGCCGCCGGGGCCACGCCGGTGTCTATCTACAACTCGTCGTCGCCGCAGCAGGTCGCCTACCTGATCAACCACTGCGGCGCCACCGCCGCGATCGTGGAAGACGACGACTTCTTGGCGAGATTCCTCGATGACGAGGCCCCGGCCAAACCGTCGCTACGCACGCTGGTGTCGGTTCGACCGTCCTCTGGTCACGACGCCAACGTTCACGACTGGAACCAACTGCTCGAGTCGTCGCCACTCGACCTCGGCGAGGCGGCAGCGGCGATCTCGCCGAGCGACATTGCGACGGTGATCTACACCTCTGGCACCACCGGCAACCCCAAGGGTGTCGTGTTGGATCACGAGAACATCTGCTGGACCGTCGAATGCCTGCGCGAAGGAGTCGGGATCATCGAAGAGGGTTGGAAGACCATCTCGTACCTGCCGATGGCCCATGTCGCCGAGCGTGCCGTCAGCCACTACGGCGCCATCAGCAACCGCATGGTGGTCACCTGCTGTCCGGACATGAACTCGATCGCCGCCTATGCGGGACGTGTGCGCCCGAACCTGTTGTTCGGCGTTCCGCGGGTCTTCGAGAAGATCTATGCAGGCATCAACGCCGTGTTGGCGGCCGACCCGGAAAAGGCCCAACAGGTGGCCGACGCGGTCGCCACCTCAATACCGATCCGCGAGAAGATGACCCTCGGCACCGCCTCCCAGGAGGAGATCGAAACGTTCGAGTTCCTCGATGCCGTGGCGTTTTCCACCATTCGTGAACTGCTCGGCATGAACGAGTTGGAGCTGATGGTGTCGGGCGCGGCTCCGCTCAACCCGGCGCTGTTCTCCTGGTTCCGCGGCATCGGCATCCCGCTCAGCGAGATCTACGGAATGAGCGAATCCTGCGGTCCGATCACCTTCACAGCGCTTCGCCCCAAGGCGGGCACCGTCGGCCAGGCGTTGCCGGGAGTTTCGGTGAAGCTTGCCGAAGACGGTGAGGTCATGTTCCGTGGCGGCAACGTGTTCAAGCGTTACCTCCACGATGAGGAAAACACCGCGGAGACCATCGGCCCGGACGGGTGGGTGCACACCGGCGACATCGGCGAGATCGACGATGAGGGCTATCTGAAGATCATCGACCGCAAGAAGGAACTCATCATCACTGCGGGCGGAAAGAACATCAGCCCCTCCAACCTCGAGAACGCGCTCAAGTCGATCTCGGTGATCGGGCAGTCGTTCGCCGTCGGCGATCAGCAGCCCTTCGTCGCGGCGCTCGTCGTGCTCGATGCCGACGGCGCCCGTGCCTGGGCGAACGCGAGCGGCAAGGCCGAACTGAGCCTCGAACAGTTGGCGAGCGATGTCGAGCTTCTGGCGCATATCGATGCCGAGGTTGCGCGCGTGATGGAACGTTTCAACAACGCCGAGCGTGTGAAGAAGGTGAAGGTGTTCCATGAAGAATGGCTGCCTGACACCGATCTGATGACCCCCACCCAGAAGCTCAAGCGGCGCGGCCTGCGAGCCAAGTTCGCCGACGACATCGCTGCGCTGTACTCCTGAGCGCAAGGGAGCTCAGATGACCAACGAGGCCAAGGCGTCGGTGTCCGGCGCGGTCGAACTGCGAACCGACCGTCGATTCCCAAAGATCGCCATGCTGGTTGCCCGGTTTCCGAAAGTGACCGAGACGTTCCAGCTTCGCGAGATGGTGACCTTCGAACAGCTCGGGGTCCCGATCGAGCTGTACGCGATCACGCATCACGACGACGGTGGAACGATTCAGGAGGATGCCCGCTCGCTCGACGCTCGGGCGAATTACTTCCCGCGGATCAGTTTCGAGATGATCCGTGCACAGTTCACGTGGATCCGCCGTAATCCGAGTGCCTACCTCAAGGCTTGGAAGTGGTCGTTGAAGACGTTCGCGTCGGCACCGGAGATGTTCGTTCGATCGTTCGTCGTGGTTCCGCTCGCCGCAACGATGGCGTTGCGGATGGAACGTGACGGGATCGAACACATCCACGCGCACTTCGCGACCTACCCGACCCAGGCAGCGCTCATCATCCATTGGTTGACCGGTCTGCCATATTCGTTCACCGGCCACGCACACGACCTTCAGATGCGACACGAGGGACTTCGGGACAAGATCACCGAGAGCGAGTTCTTCGTGACGTGCACGCAATACAGCCAGGATTCGTTGCGCGATCTGTACGGAGCGATCGTTCTCGACAAGGGCCATGTGGTTCATCACGGGGTGAACCTCGACAAGTTCACCTACCGCGAGCCGCCGGCGCCGACGAATGAAGACGGCTCGCCGCGACCGCTGCGGATGGTGTGCACCGCCACGTTCACCGAGATCAAGGGCCATGAGTACCTGATCGAGGCGATTCGGCTGCTGCGAGACCGCGGCAAGGACATCGACCTGAAGCTGATCGGTGGCGATCCGCCGCAGCAGTCGAACCTGCAGAACGAGATTCGGGCACAGGTGCGCGCAGCGGGTCTCGACGAACGCGTCGAGTTTCTCGGCAAACGCCCGTCCGATGAGGTCATGCGGTGGATCGAATGGGCCGACGTCGGGGTGTTGGCCTCGGTGCGTTCCGACACCGGTGACATGGACGGTTTGCCGAACGTGTTGACCGAATGCCTGGCGATGGGTCGGCCGGTGGTGTCGACGCGCCAGCCGGGCACGATGGAGCTCGTCGAACACGGCGTGAATGGTCTGCTCGCCAGGACTCGGGACGCGGAGGAACTCGCTGCGTGCATCGAGCAGATGTACGACGACCCCGACGCTCGTGTGCGGATGGGGATCGCGGGCCACGCCAAGGTGGTCGCGAACGAAAATGTCGTCGACCGCACCACGGAACTGCTGAACATCTACGCCGAACGCGTCGGCCGTCCTCTGTAGCGCATGGCCCCGAGGCGGGTATCGATCCGCGGCAGCCTTCGATTCTCCGCCGAGTCGTTGGGCTTCGCACTCGAGACGTTCGCTGGGCCGGTTGCGGCAGAGGCCTCGTTGCGCCGCCTGGCGGTTGACCCCCGCGATCGGCTGACGTCGTTCGTCGAGTCGGTCGGCCATCGCGTTCGCTTCGACGGCTCGCTCGTCGAGATCGAACCGGCCGCTGAGGATGGCACCCCACCGTGGAGCGAGCGGGCGGATCGGCTGTTCGCGACGCTGGTGCACTGTGCCGATGGGGGTTTGCTCAACGTCGAGTCGGCTGGCGAGTCGACGGTGGTGTCGGCCGGCCGAGCGGTGGCTCCATTGGTTGCGGGGGACTTCGAGTGGATCGAGCCGGACCCGAAACTGCCACCAGGGTCGCGCAGCGTTGCGATTCCCGACTGGGTGCGGCTGTCGTCTGCGATTTCGGAGCGGCAGTTCACGTTGTTGTCGCCGAGCCCGTTGGCCCCGGCGCTGCCCCCGTCGTTCGCCATGGTCGACCTTGGGGTGACCCCGGCGTCGGCGAACAGCGGTGCCTCCTCGTTCGTGGGACGCATCGGGGACGGCGAGATACTGATCGCGTGGCGACCGCTGGACGATGATCGCGGTCACCTCACCCGCGCGTTGCTCGAACGAAACGTCGATCACTCGGTGGGGGGTGCGCAGGAACTGCTCACTGCGATCGCCGCCGCACGGCTCTACGTCGGGGTGATCCTGTCGGACGACCCGAGTGGCGAGGACCCGCGACTCGGATTCATGGAGTCGGTCGCGGTGGAGCTCGGTGCGGTCGTGATGGATGGGGTTGGCCGGCTGGTGCGACAGCGCTGACCCATCACGAAACGTGTCGTCTGCGGCCAGCGTCTGGCTGAATCGTCGACTATTCGGGCGTGTCCGACGTGTCCGACGTGTCCGGCGATGACGGGTCGAACCAGGCCCCGGCCTCGGGGTCGACCTTGATGAACCGGGGGTCGATCTCACCCGGCTTGAGTGGCCGCCAGATGAGGTCGAATGCGGTCCAGAGCGTGTGGGTGACCGGCAGGAACAACGTCGGCAGAATGACTGCGGTGACGAGTGCTGCGAGGAACAACGGGAGGCCAGGAATGCCACCCTCGTTCTGATACGTGAGCAGCGACCCGATCAAGATGACCAGGAAGGTCGCGGTGAACGTCACGATGGTGTTGAGCCCGATGTAGCCGAGCGAGTGGCCGAAGATTCGTTCGAACTTGAGGGTGCACGTCGGACACTCGGGTCGCATCTTGAAGTACCTGTGATGCGTATTGCCATGCCCACAGGCGGGACACCGGATGAGCAACCCTCGCATGACCATTTTGAGATTCGACACGCCGAGTTGCTCGCTCGTTTGTGTCGGGTGCATGGAGTTCATGTGCCCATCATCGCCGCGCGTTGTCAGCGATGCCTCATCGCAGCGGTGGTTCGCTCGACCACGGGAAATTGATCCAGTCGTCGGTGCGCTTCCAGACGTAGTCGGGCGACAGCAGCGACCGAGGCTTCTCGTAGATCACCAGGGATCGGATCTCCGCGACGACCGGTGCGCAGGTGTCGACGACGAGCTTGAGGGTTTCGCCGGTGTCTGCCACGTCGTCGACGATGAGCAACTTGGTGTCCGCGAGATCCGCGAGGTTCAGCGCTGGCGGCAACATGACGGGCACGTCGAGGCGCTCGTCGACATCGGAGTAGAACTCGACGTTGACCACGCCGATGTTCTTGCAGCTCAACGCGTACGACACGGCCCCACCGATGAGCAGGCCTCCTCGGGCGATCGCAACGATCCAGTCGGGTTGATATCCGCTGTCGACGACCTGCTGGCTCACCTCACGAACCGCGACGCCGAAGGTCGCGTAGTCGAGGTCCTCGCGTGGGCCGGTCGTGACTGCTTCCATACCGAGATGTCCTTCTATGGTGCGAGACGCGGGGCTAGCCGATGCGAACCCCTGCCGACTGGAATGCCGCTCGAAGACTCCCATATTGGTCGAACCCGCAGCGAAGCCGCACGAGTTCGAGTTCGGTGGAGACGAACGCGGGGCCGTGAGGTTCGCTTTGGGGCACGGTCGTCGCCACGACGAGATGGGCGAGTTCGTGCAGCACCGTGAGCGCGTTCCATGAGCCGTCGCGGATAAGGATGATGTCGCCGCCTGCCACGGCGAGCGAGGAGCGAGCCGACCGGGAGCGTCGTTCGAGGGCCACGTCGAGGGGAGCGTCGGGAAACGCGTCGAGGTATCCGGGTGAGATCAGCACGGACTCGACGAATGATTCGACCTCGCGCCAACGACGTAGGCGCGGTCCGATTTGGTCGATGACGCTGTCTTCGGCGTGGTAGACGAGGAACTGTTGCGGGTCGTCGGCGTCGGGGCGACCGGTGTCGCGAGATCGTGTCACGGGGAGGCTCTTCGCCCGGGGAGGGCGGGGCGTGCTCCGAGACGAGTGTGGCCGATGTCGGCGCGGTTGCCCGCCGCGGTGCCGGCCCGATGTCCGGACCGCGAGGTACCCGCGCTGACCCGTGACGTGCGGATGTTCGGGTATCGGCGCCGAAAGTCGGTGTGGACAGCGTCGGCGCGGTCGGCGAGCACGAGATCGATCGAACGGCTACCGGCGGCCCCACGTTCGCTCGGACCTTGGTTGGTGGACGGGCCGTCGGCTTGGTTCGCGACCGCGTCCATCGCCCCGCGACGGTCCTGGATCAGGCGGCGGATCACGGTGTCGGCGAACGCGGAGATGAAGCTGCGTCGCCAGCTCGACACCTGGCTGGATGTCGCCGATCGCGGCTGGTCGGGGGAGTGGACCATCGCGGTCGAGAGTTGGACCAACAAGCTGGTGATCAGGGTCTCGACGAGGGTGAGGTCGGATGGAAAGCCGACGACTGAAATCACTTCGCCGCCTTGCCCCCCTCGTCGCAATCGAAGAGCTTGGCACCCGAAGGCCGAGGCCACGCCGGCGACGAGAATCGACTTCTGAGCGGTGAACGGGCGCAACAGCGTGAGGTGGATCTCATCGGGGACCTCACGATCAGCCTCGCTTTCGCCAGACCACAGCATCGCCGCATCGATCGCATAGCGCGCCATGAGTTCGGTGGCCTTGGCGGTGAACGCCTCGGCCTCGGCTTCGAAGGTCGTGGCGTCGGCCTTGGCCAACAACGCGCGGATGGTGTCGAGTCGGGCATCGGAGTCGCGGAGTTGGGCCATGGGCAACATTGTTGCCGCGACCCCCGACAGTTGGTGTCGCTAGCACCGTCCTCAGGGTGTTGGGAACAGATGGATGCCGGTGGCCGTTACTCTCGTTCGGCCGCTCGCAGCGATGACGGCCCGTGTTGGGCGACTGTGTCGCGAACCACGAGAGGGTGCCATGGCTCGTCACATCTGGAAGTTGCTCGGACTCGCCGGAGCGGCGGTTCTTGTCGTGAACCTGCTCGGGGTGAACCCGCTCGGGTGGGTCGCCGATGGCTTGTGGGCGAGCGACGATCCGCCGGCGGCGGCGGACACGATGCTGTTGTCGATCACCAAGACACAGGATCTGCGAGCGGCGACCGGCGAGTTCAGCGTGCCGGTCTACTTCGGGACCGAGCAGAACGGTTTCTTGAAGAAGATCATCCCGGACGCGTTCGATGCCGATTCGGGCATTGCGCTCTACCAGGGAAGCGTGGATGCCTTCATCGACCTCAGCGGGTTGACCGAGGATGACCTCGAGATCGACGAGGCGGCTAACACGCTCACCATCACCGTGCCGGATCCCACGCTGTCGACCCCGCGTCTCGATCACGAGAAATCGTCGGTGGTGTCGCAGGATCGCGGCGTGTTGACCCGACTGGGTGAGGTGTTCTCCGAGTCTCCGATGGAGGGGCGGGACAAACTCGACGAAACGGCGGTGAACGAGCTGGCGAAGGCGGCGGCGCAGAGCAATCTCCTCGATACCGCGCGCACGAACGGTGAGGACTTCCTCGTCGCGCTCGGCGAACAACTCGGGTTCGATCGCGTGATCATCGTGTTCGAGAAGCCGAGCAACCCCTGAGTTCTGGCTTGGCGTCGCGCTTGGCGAGCGCGGAACCCGTCAGCGATTCCAGGCGGTGACGAGCGCGTCGATCTGAGCGCGGCGATACGCCTTGGCGACCGGTGCCCACCGTTCGAGGTCGAAGCCGTGATAGGCCCCCTCGACCACCATGAGTTCCGCGTCCGAGCCGGCTTCTCGCAATCGGCACGCGTAGTCGAGGTCCTCGTCATGGAAGAGGTCGTTGGTGCCGACCCCGACCCACGCGCTCGGCAAACCGGTCAGGTCTTCGCAGCGCCCGGGCACCGCCCAGGCGGAGAGCTCCTCTGGACGTCGACCACCGAGGTAGGAGTCCCAACCGAGCCGATTGCTCGTCGTGCCCCACAGACGCAGCGTCGAGGGGGCGATGTCGTCTCGGTCGGAGCTGCGGTCGTCGAGCATCGGATACGACAGCACCTGGAAACACGGCTGGACCTCCCCGCGTTCTCTCGCCAGGATCGCGAGCGCCGCGGCGAGGCCTCCTCCGGCGCTCTCGCCGCCGATGGCGATTCGGTTCGGGTCGACGTCGGGCTGACGCGACAGCCATACGAGCGCGTCCCAACAATCCTCGACCGGAGCGGGAAACGGGTGCTGCGGCGCGAGGCGGTATTCGACCGACGCACACACGGCACCGTGGCGGCGGGCGATGTGGCGAAGCACACTGTCGGCCATCGACGCCGAACCGATGATGAGTCCTCCGCCGTGCATCCACAACAGCGCCGGACGGCCGGTAGATGGCAACGTCGGATCGGTCGGGCGGAAAACCCGAACGCTCGAGGTTGCCGAGCATCGTTCGATCTTCCCGCCGATCGGCGGTCGTCGGCCGGCGAGACAGGTCAGCCGTTGAATGGTCGGCATCGTGCGCTGGGTGATCGGCGAACGTGGAACGAATCGAGCCAGTCGGAGTTCAGGGTGGAAGCGGTCGGCGCTCACATCGCCTCGATTCGGATCAGTCGGCGGGCTTGAACGACTTGGTGTCGACGAGTCGTTGGATCCGGTCGCTGAGGTTCGGCGCGGCGACGGCGAGCGTCGCGACGGCACGAAGTTCGATCGGCGACACGAAACTCTCGGCGGTATTGCGTTGAATCGCCCGCACCACGCCCGCGGCGACGTCGTCGGGCGATTTCATGCGAACCACCCTGGGGAGCTGTACGCCATTGTCGGCGAACATGCCGGCGGTGGCGATGAAACTCGGCTCGACGATGCTCACCCCGATGCCGTGCTCGGCGACATCGTGACGCATCGCCAACGCGAAGCCGCGCAGGCCGAATTTCGTCGAGTTGTACAGACGCGTGTTCGGAGTCGGTGCGAGGCCCGACAGTGAGCCGACGAAGACGATGTGGCCCGTTCGGCCCTCGTCGATGAGGCGTTGCGCGAACTCGACGGAGAGGTGAATCGGGGAGCGCAGGTTGGTGTCGATGACGCGGTCGATGTTTTCGGCTGTCTCGCTGCGGATGCCGACGTCGTTGCCGGTGCCGGCATTGGCGATCAGGATGTCCGCAGCGCTCGCCGCCTCGATGAGCGTGGCGATGGATGTCGGATCCGTGAGGTCGGCGACGACGACGGACGCGTCGAGTTCGTCGGCGAGTTGGTTGAGTTCGGCCTCTCGACGACCCGTCAGAATGAGCGTGGCCCCTTCGCGTACGAGACGCCTGGCGATGGCGTGGCCGAGGCCACCGCTGGCACCGGTGAGCAGCACGGTGGACCCGGAGATGTTCATCGCGCCACGGTAGTGCGCGCCGCTCCACAGCGGTTGGGCGTCTGGTAACTGTCAGGGGTCCGCGACAGGGTGGAGGCCATGACCGACGTGGCGACCGATGCGACCCGACTGTTGAAACAACTCGCTGGGCCGAGCGCGCGGCTTCGGCCTGCACAGCTTGAGGCGATCGAGGCCGTGGTCGGGCAGCGGCGGCGGGCGTTGGTGGTGCAGCGGACCGGGTTCGGGAAATCGGCGGTGTACTTCATCGCCGCCAAGTTGTTGCGTGAACGCGGCGCCGGCCCGGCGCTGGTGGTGTCACCGCTGTTGGCGTTGATGCGCGATCAGGTAGCGGCGGCCGAACGGATGGGCGTGCGTTCGGCGACGATCAACTCCACCAACCTCGAAGAGTGGGCCGACATCGAAGCACAACTCGGCGCTGGCGAACTCGACCTGTTGTGCATCAGCCCCGAGCGGCTGAACCATCCGCGGTTCGCTCGTGAGGTGTTGCCGCGTCTCGCTGCGGGGCTCGGGTTGTTGGTCATCGACGAAGCGCACTGCATTTCGGATTGGGGTCACGATTTCCGCCCCGACTACCGCCGCATCCGCGATGCGATCGCCAACCTCGACCCGTCGACTCCGGTGATCGCGACGACGGCGACGGCGAACGAACGGGTGAGCCTCGACGTTGCCGAGCAACTTGGCGACGATGTCTTGGTCCTTCGCGGCACGCTCGATCGCGAGTCGTTGTCGCTCGGCGTGACGAACCTGGCGACCCAGGCCGAACGCCTGGCGTGGTTGGCGCAACGCATGGTGCAGGTGGAGGGGACCGGCATCGTCTATTGCTTAACCGTCGATCAGACTCAGCAGGTCGCCGAGTTCCTGCAGAGGGAGGGTCTCGATGCCCGGGCGTATTCGGGCAAGACCTCGACCGAGGAGCGCCTCATTCTCGAGGACGACTTCAAAGCGAACCGCCTGAAGGCCCTCGTGGCGACCAGCGCGCTCGGTATGGGGGTCGACAAGGCGGACGTGACGTTCGTGTACCACCTGGGGGCGCCACCGTCGCCGATCGCGTACTACCAACAGGTCGGCCGTGCCGGTCGCTCGGTCGATCACGCCGAAGGCTGGTTGTTGCCGGGGGCTGAGGACCGCGCGATCTGGGAGTACTTCGCCTCGGTCGGGTTGCCCCCCGAACGCCTGGTACAGCGGGTGCTTGAGGCGCTCGGCGATGCCACGGAGCGTGGTGCCGGACCCGTGAGCGTTGCCGCGCTCGAGCGACAGGTCGACCTTCGGCGCACCCGGCTCGAGACCCTGCTGAAGATCCTCGATGTCGACGGAGCGGTCGAGCGGACCTCTCAGGGGTGGGTGCTCACCGGTCAGCCCTGGGTATATGACCGCGAGCGCGTCGAGCGGGTGGAACAGGCGCGTCGCGACGAGGCCGATCAGATGGTCGCCTATGCGACGGCGGCGACGTGTCTGATGCGGTTCCTTCGTGAGGCGCTCGACGACCCCGAGGCCGTCGACTGCGGGAGGTGTTCGGTGTGCACCGGCTCGGGTGACCCGGTGGACCTCGACGAGGCGACCGTTCGTCGTGCCGTCGAGTTCCTCCGCGGCGTCGACGTCGTGGTGGACGAGCGCAAGCAATGGCCGAGGGGTAACGACGAGTCGATGCCCCGCGGCAACATCAAACCCGACCGCCGGGCGCAGGAGGGACGTGCGCTGTGCCGGGTAAACGACGCCGGGTGGTGGCCGCTCGTGTCCCGCTGTCGCGAGTTGGGTGAGGCCGATGACGAGTTGATTCGGGGGGTGTTCGCAGCGCTGAAGCGGTGGTCGTGGGGCGTACGCCCGACATGGGTGACCTACGTCGAGACGGAGGGGGTCGACCCAGCGTCGGGCGCCGCACACCTGGCACGTTCGGTCGCCGAGCGGATTGCCACCGCTGGCAAGTTGCAGTTAGCTCCGACGTTGACGTGGCGTGGGGGTGTTGGGACGTCGTCGAACTCGGCGTTTCGAGCGACCGACGTGTGGAACGGCCTCGTGTTGGAACACGAACCGCCGTCGCTGGCGGGGCCGGTGCTGCTCATCCTCGACGAGGTCGATAGCCGGTGGACCCAGACCGTGGCGGCCTATCGACTGCTTGAGGCCGGGTCGGGGCCGGTGTTGCCCTTTGCGTTGATACTGCGCTGAGTGCGACAACACGTCCGGCTATGAGCACGAGCGGTCGCCGTGTTGAAGCGAGTCGGCGCCATGCGTTGCGTGACATCGGTTCGAAGGGGGTGATTCGTGGCCTCACGGCAACGACCTTGGTGGAGGTGACATATGGCGGACACCCTCGTCCGGCTTTCGTGGGGTCTCGGTACCGTATGTGAGTATCAGTTCATATTCGGTGGGTGATGGTCGTTCTACTGGTTCGGGTTGTCGTGGTGTCCTTTGGTTGAGGTTGGCACGCTGCCTGCTGTCGGTGGTGATGTTGTCTGCGGTGCTCGCGGTTGTGGAACCGCAGGTTGCTTCGGCGGAGCCGGAGGCTGTTGGGGAGCCGGGGCGTGTGGGGGTGGATCCTGGGGCGTTGGTGTCGGAGCCGCGTGATCTGGGGTCGGAGTTTGCGGCGGGTGTTGTTGATGAGGGGTTTTCGGAGGAGGAGTTGGCGGTGTTGGCGGCTGGTACTGGTGCGCAGGCTGCCGCACGGCCAGGGCTGCGGTGTCACCGACACGGTGACCTACAGCGATCGATGCCGGAAGTTGGTTGATTGCGGTGTCCAACACGGTGACGTGATCGACCACGGTGTTCGCACCCGCGTTACCCGGCCGTAGAAGCGCGGCGAGTGTTTCGCCCGTCGCGTCAGCGAAACAGAACATCGGGTGGAACCCGAACCCGTGTTTGTAGGTCGCAGCAGTGTTCTGCTTGTTTTCGGAGTGGATCTCCACGAGTGACGCGTCGATGTCCAACACCACCGGCCCGCCAGCAGCGATGTTGGCGGTTCGCCGGATTTGAGTGGGGGGACGCCCCCCATAGAAGCGCCGCGGCTCTGTTTGTAGGTTGCTCGGAACGCGGGTCGCCCGGCCCGCCGTTGAAGGAGGACCCGTGAGGAAGAGCAGCCTGGCCGTCGGCGGGGCCGCGCGCCGATCGCCAGAGAGCAAGCCGTGAGGCGCAAGAAGAAGGTCAAGGTCGAAGTCGGAGGGATGGTGCACCGGGGTGGGCTGGAGTATCGAATCAACCTGCGTACCCACAGCAGGATTGTCGCCCGCGATCAACGTGCGTTCGGGCCGAGGAAGCTCGTGGTGGTGTTCGCCGAGATAGACGGGAACGTGATCAGCATCGCTCACACTGACCGGCTCGATCCGCCGGAGGCCGGGATCGTCCCGTGCATCGCTCGGCTCGGCTGTGATGCGAGTATTGCGATGGCGTTCTGCGACGAGGAGGTGGTCGCCGGACCGCCGCCCCACGACCTTCGTGAGCGGTTCAGGTACGCCTACGACGCCGCGTCGCGGTGGGGTGTGCACCTGCTCGACTGGGTTGCGTGCGATGACCTGTTGTTTCGCAGCACCCGGGCCGTGTTGTTTCCTGACGAGGACGAGTGGCCGTATTCGGCGTACTGATCGGGGTTCGATTTACGACGTCGCAGCGCCGGAGCTGCGCGGACGTCGTCGCTCCCATGCCCCGATCAGGTAGTGGGCTGCCACGGCGCATACCCATCCCAGGGCAGCGCCAGCGACGATGTCGAGGGGGAAATGGTTGCCGGTGTACATCCGAGCGATGCCGATGGCTCCGGCGAGGAGGGCGAGGGCGGCGCGCCATGGCCGACTCACGTGGAACGCCACCGCGGCGCAGATGGCCACGGCCATCGCGGTGTGCCCAGATGGAATGCCGCCGCCCGAGGCCAAGTGTCCGTGGAAGTTGGCCTCGGCCAGGAGGTCTCGCGGTCGACCGCGGTCGACGAGTGGTTTGAGCGATCGTTGTGTCAGCCAGGCGAGCAATCCGGCCAGCAGGACATGGGTGCTGATGTCATTGCGCTTCCACAACGACGCAGCCAGAGCGGCGATCAGTATTCCGACGGTGGTTCCGAACCACATCAGCGCGGCCAGCGCGTTTCCGACCGGGGACGGAAGCGTGTTGAAGAAGTCGAAGACCGAGATCTCCCATGCCGGGGGAGCCTTGGTTGTCGCCCCGAACCAACACACAGCGACGAGGAGCGCGGCGGCTCCAATGGTCGCTGCCATCGGAGCCGCCGTTCGGCTTGGTGTCACCGGGTTCGATGTGCCCATTGCTGGCCCCGCTAGGCGCTCGCCAACTCCGCGAGCATGGAGGTCAGCTGTTCGACCTGGCGGCGGGCCGTCGGAGCGTTGGCCAGGAGCGTCTCGCATCGTTCAGCGATGACGGAGTTCGCGTTGGCGACGGTGCGAGCGCCTGATCGGGTGAGGGTCGCGAGTGTGAGCCTCGCGTCGCGTTCGTGCTTCAGGCTGTCGACCATCCCGATCTTTTCTAGCGGTTTGAGCGCTCGGGTCACTCCCGATGGTGTGAGCCCGACTGCGTCGGCCAGATCGACTCGACTCGCTCGGTGATCGGGTGCAGCCGCGAGCGCGTTCAGGATTCGGTACTCGGAGTAGCTCACGCCGAGTACTCCTGAGATCGATCGGGAGAGCGAGCGTTCGATGTTGGCCCACGCCGCGGCGAGTTGTTCGGCCATCTCGACTCCGGGTGTCACTGAGTTATCCATGAGCAACACTGTAGCAATCCGTGAGGGCTCACGTATATCGATTTCGATCTCACAGCGCAGAGTAGAGGTCCGCTGCTACGTTGCAGCGCGTGGGCAGGCAACGTAACAACCACGCCGAGGCTCTACGGGGACGGCGGGTACTCATCACCGGAGCGGCGCGAGGCATTGGTGCGACGCTCGCGCATCGCCTCCACGAACGCGGAGCGATCGTCGCCGTCGCCGGGCTCGAACCCGAACTGCTCGCCGTGGTGGCGGACTCGGTCGAGGGGCCGCACTGGTATCTCGACGTGACGAACCGCGAACAGGTCGACGAGGTCGTCGACGACGCCGCACGCAGACTTGGTGGCCTGGACGTCGTCGTCGCGAACGCTGGCATCGCGGCACAACTCCCGATCGTCGACGGTGACCCGACGATTTTCGAACAGACGGTCGCGGTGAACCTGTTGGGCAGCTACTACACGCTGCGAGCCGCCGGTAGGCACGTGTCGCATCCGAACGGATACGCCGTGGCGGTGTCGTCGCTTGCCGCTGCGGTTCACGTGCCGTTGCTCAGCGCCTACAACGCTTCGAAGGCGGGGGTCGAGGCACTCGGCAACACCCTTCGACAAGAAATGCGCCCGTCGGGTGCCAGAGTCGGCGTCGCGTATTTCGCCGAACTCGACACCGACATGACCTCACGCGGGTTCGGAACGCAAGCGGCGAAGTCGTTCCTCGGCGAGCGGAGCCTCACCAGGGTGACGCCGCTGGTGAAGGGCATCGACGCGCTCGAGCGGGGGATCGCCCGACGGTCGCGCATCATCTATGCACCGTGGTTTGTCGCACCCATCCTGCCGACGCGTCGTATCGCGCAAGGCGTGGTCGAACTGGTGGCCAAGGGTCGCGTGGGAGATGTCTTGGAGATCGCTCGCGAGGAACACGTCGACCTCACGACGCCACAGCCGGAGAGCGAACCGCGGACGGGGTCGTGACCGAACCCGCCCGGATCGACCCGGGGGAACGCCGCGACGTCGGCTGGATCAACGCCGGGATCGCAGGCCTGCTTGGACGGGTGGCCGGTACGGCACCGCCGCACCTGTTCTTGACGCTCGGCCGCCATCGACGGCTGTTTCGAGGGTGGCTGATCTTCGGCGGCGCACTGATGCCGGGCGGCAGGCTTCGACGTCGCGAGACCGAAATGGTCATCATTCGAGTTGCCCACCGGCGAGGGTGCGCGTACGAACTCGAACATCATCGTCGTCTCGGGGCCAAGGCCGGGCTGACGCCGGCCGACATCGATGCCATCCTCGCTGACGGAACCAAACCCGACTCGCGTTGGAGCCCGCGGGAGTCGACGATGTTGGCGGCGGCCGACGAGCTGTTGGCGGAGCGCAACCTGAGCGACGAAACGTGGGCGCAATTGGCTCGACATCTCGACGAACGCGAAATCATCGAGTTCTCGCTACTCGTCGGCCACTACGACATGTTGGCGACGACGATCATGACCCTTCGCATTCAGCCGGATCGCCCGCGCCGCTGACGGGCATTACCCGTCGAAGCCTCGCAACATGGCGGTCTGGGTGACCGTGGCCACGTGTACCCCGGTTTCGCTCCAAAGGTGCAACACGCCGCGGGCGAGACCGTTTCCGACGTGGGTGCACATGGTGTCGATGCCGATCCAGGTGCCAACGATGGGGGCGAGGACCTGCAGGTCGATCTGCAGCGACACGCTGCCGACGGCTCGGCCACCGTCCTCAAGTGCGACCGACAGGGCCGAACCCAGCGCGTCGCCGGGAATGGGCAACAGCGCGGGATTCCACGCGACGTCGTCTGGCGCAGGCGGATCGTTGAACCGAAACCACAAGGCCATGCGCGGCACCGGATCGGTCGAGAACGGCGACACATCCGGGCCCACCGCAACATGCCATGCCGTGTTGTCGAGGAACCCGAGGGGAAACTGGTTGTCGACCGCCATGGCCGCGTCCGGGGGTGGGGCGATGGCCAGTTCTGTGCGCGGTGGAACCGGCGACTGGGACGGACCCGCCATCGCCGGGTCGGTGAACACTGCGCTGACCGACACGCTCACCGCCCCCTCGGGCGCGGTCTGGTCGCGCAACAGCCCATGCACCTGCGCGCCGCGTCGGCCGCTACGCAGAACATCGACCGAGGTTTCGACCGGACCGCAGGCGACGGGACGAACGAACGTCGCGCTCGCGCTGGCAAGCGACAGGTCCGGGCGGTCGAGCACGACATCCATCGCCCGCAAGGCGGCGGCCATCACGACCCCGCCCTGAGCGAAATACAGCCCCCACGCGTCGGTGATGACGGAGTGTACGAGCGTGGGGTCGCTTTCGTCGATGGCCGGCGTCGTGTCGTTGAGGATGTTCGGCGTCGTCATGGTTCCATTGTGGCCGCTGTCCACTACGTGGCACGCTGTTGGGGACATGAGGCCACCGGGAGGCGGCCGTTCGAATGTCGACGTCGTGGGGAGAACGATGCTGTCACGATTCAGGTTTGTTGCGGTCGCCGTCGTTGCGGGACTGATGCTCAGTTCCTGCGCACCACCGGCGAGCACCGCGCCACCGGCGGGGGCGACCGGTCCGTCGCCGGGTTGCGGGGTGACCACCCGCGGTCCCGTGAACGAACGGTCCGAGAAGATCAAGGCCGCCGGAGCGGTGCGCACCTATCGACTCACCGTGCCGAAGAACCACGTTGCGGGTACGAGTGATCCGATACCGCTGGTGCTCGACTTCCACGGTCTGCTCGAGGGTTGGGTGGGAACCCATCCGTACTCCACCCAGTTCAGTGCCCTCGCCCAAAAGGAAGGATTCGCGGCGGTATTCCCCGTCGGTTCGCAGAACGGCATTCACTGGAACGTCAACCTGACGGAAACCAACAGCGACCTGCGTTTCATCGATGCGCTGCTCGAACATTTGGAATCGACGATGTGCATCGATCGGTCACGGGTGTACATCACCGGGCTTTCCTACGGCGCCTCGATGACCTCGATGCTGATGTGCATGCGGGCGAACACGTTTGCCGCGGCCGCTCCGGTGGCGGGGATGATGAACCCGTGCACCCGCACGGAACGGGCGGTTCCGTTCGTCACGTTCCATGGGGACGCGGATTGGATCCTGCCGTTCGCGTTCTTCAAGGACACCCCGGGTGCCGTCGCCGCAAAATACGGATGCGAGCCCGACCCGGTGGTCACGACGTTGTCGCCGAACCCCGATCCGGTGACCCGCGGGCCAATCACCAAGACCACCTGGAATTGCGACGCCGTCGGCTCGGCGGCGGAGTTCTACATCATCGGAGGCGGCGGTCACTCGTGGCCGGGAAGCAAGTTCTTCACGCAGATTGAAGGCATCGTCGGCAAGACAGCGTCCTCGATCGACGCCACCGAGATCATTTGGGACTTCTTCTCCCAGCACCGCCTGCCCGACGCGCCTGCCTGAACCCATGCCTGACCCTGCGGAGAACGGATATCACTTCGCCGGTCGAAGCGCGGTGGTGACCGGCTCGAGTCGCGGTATCGGTCGGGCCGTGGCCCATGCGCTGGCCGTTCAAGGCGCGGCGGTGATCGTGAACGGTCGTGACCCGGAGGTGGCTCGCCAGGCCGCCGAGGAGATCGCCGGTGCTGCCGACGTGGTCGCGTCCGGCGGCACCGCGGTTGCCGTTTCCGGTTCGCCGTCGGAGCCCGAGGTCGCCGAGGCGCTCATCGCAGCGGCGGTGGAGGCGACAGGGCGGATCGATGTGCTCGTCAACTGCGCGGGAACGGCCGAACCATCCGGTTCATCCATCCTCAATGTGACGACAGCGCAGTGGAACGAGTTGATCGAGTCGCACCTGAACACCACGTTCCAAACCTGTCGAGTGGCCGCTTCTCAGATGGTCGCGGCCGGTGGCGGCGCCATCGTCAACACATCGAGTCATGCGTTCCTGGGGATCTACGGAGGCACCGGATATGCCGCGGGAAAGGGAGCGGTGAACAGCCTGACCGCAGCCATCGCCGCCGAGCTTCGAGAGCACAACGTTCGTGCCAACGTCGTGTGCCCCGGTGCGACGACCCGCCTGTCCACGGGCACGGACTACGAACAGCACCTGCGCGACCTCCACGAGCGGGGACTGTTGGACGACCTGATGCTCGCGGGGTCGCAGAACCCGGGGAGCCCCGAACACGTCGCATCGCTGTACGCCTTCCTGGCCAGCGATCTTGCCGCAGGAATCACCGGCGAGGTGGTCGTCGGTGCCGGCGGATATGTCGGCCGATTCCCGAAGTCCGCCGACGAGTTCGTCACCTGGCGGGACCACGCCACGAATCCGCCGTACACCCTCGAAGAACTGGCGGCGATCCTCGGCGGCTGAACGGAGAGCCGGTTCGCCCGGCGCTACCGGTTGGCGAGCAGCGTCGGACCGAGTTGCACGCTCCACAGCCAGACAAGGTCGACGGGATGTACCTCATGGCCCCACGCCTTGTCCTTTGCTGGCGTGGGGGACCCCGCGGGATCGCCGTCGACGCATACGGCATCGCTCGGAGGAATCGTGATCGTTCCGGGGATCGACGCTGCTACCTCGCGCAGGATCGTGTTGTGCCAGCGGGTCCATTCGGCGGCCTCGGCATCGCCGATCTCCAGACTCGAGCACGACCATTCGACCAGCGCCGTGCGTACCCCGGCGGCCTCAGCGGAATCGATGCAGTATTCGCCGCTGACACGTCCGCCCCGATCGGGGTCGATCATCGTCCAACCCGGGGCTCGGACGAGGACCCCACACCCCAGCACCCCGGCGTCGATGACCGAGTCGATGTACGGCGGCAGATCCTTGCGTGGGATCGGCGGGTGGGCGGCGGCGAACGCCTGACTGTCGCCAGCGGTCATCACGCGCATCGGTGCCTGGGGAGCCGCGGTCGTATCCGGTGCAGCAGTGTCGAGGGGCGCGGGCGTCGGCGACTCCGTTGCAGGAGATTCGGTTGTTGGCGGCTCGGTCGATGCGGCCTCGAGCGCGGCGCGTGCCGATTCGAGTGCTGCGGCTGCCGACTGCTCCTCGATCGACAGGGTCCACGCGTGTCGCAACGGTGATGGCTGGGGTGCCCAATAGGACGTTCCGTTGAAGATCTGGTTCCAGTTCGCCCACCAGGTCATCGTCGCGAAGCCGTCGCGGGCGATTCCGGACGTGGATGCGAAGACCACCACGACCGTGAGCACGAGCACCGAGACAGCGGGAACCAGACGTCGGATGCGCCAGCCCCACCAGGTGGTGAGTTCGGTGACGTTGGACGGGGTTCGATCGAGGAGCAGCCCGGTGATGAGAAATCCCGAGAGTGCGAAGAAGCCGTCGACCGTGGCGAACATCGCGGGAGCGAACCCGAGGTGGTACGCCAGGATGCCGAGCACCAGTACGCCGCGGAGACCATCGAGGCCGGGCATGTGGACCTTGGCGGTGACATTCGGTGTGGGTCACGCCTCCGGCATCGCACGATGTTGTCGCGCAAGACCAGAGGTGTCCATCGTGTTGGGTTCTGTTCCCGCACGCGGAGGATTTTCACGACGTTGCTGGTGGGCTTTCGGGAGTTTCGAATCCGTGTGGGGTGCTCCGTTGGCGGCGCGCTCGGTGGTCACCGTCGGCGTGGCACGCTGGAGCGGTGCGTTGGAACACCGACAATTCGTTCGTTCGAGAACTTCCCGAGCTCTATGCCGAGTCTGAGCCGACACCGGTGCGAGCCCCCGAGTTGGTGGTGCTCAATGAACAACTCGCGGATCAACTCGGTTTGAGTGTCGACGAGCTCCGCAGCCCCGACGGCGTGGCGGTGCTTGGCGGCAATGAGATCCCCGACGGTGCACATCCGATCGCCCAGGCATACGTCGGCCACCAGTTCGGCAACTTCAATCCGTCGCTCGGCGACGGTCGCGCCCACTTGTTGGCCGAGGTGATCGACCGCGACGGCAACCGCTACGACATCGGACTGAAGGGCTCGGGCCGCACGCGGTTCTCGCGAAACGGAGACGGACGTGCGGCGCTCGGCGCGATGTTGCGCGAGTACATCGTCAGCGAGGCGATGCACTCGCTACACATTGCGACCACCCGCTCGCTCGCCGTGGTCGCCACCGGCGAGACGGTGATTCGTCAACCACCGAGCCCCGGTGCCGTCCTCACCCGGGTCGCTGCGTCGCACATCCGCGTCGGCACGTTCGAGCTCTTCCGAACCTCGGGGGATGCGGCGCTATTGGCTCGCCTCGTCGAGTACGTGCGCGCTCGCCACTATCCCGACCTCGAGGAGGGTGAGGCCGCTGCGCTGCTCGAGGCGGTGGTCGGTCGTCAAGCGGAACTGATCGCCGCGTGGATGTCGGTCGGGTTCATCCACGGCGTGATGAACACCGACAACATGACGCTGTCGGGCGAGACGATCGACTACGGGCCGTGTGCGTTCATGGAGGGATACGACCCCGACGCCGTGTTCAGTTCGATCGATCACAACGGCCGCTACCGCTACCGGAACCAACCTCAGATCGCGGTCTGGAACCTGGCGCGTCTCGCCGAGGTGTTGTTGATGCTCACCCCGGAACCGTCGCAAAACGACATCGCTCGTTACGAGGCGATACTCGGCGCATTCGATGGCCGCTATGAGGCGGCGCGGCTCCGTCTTTTTCGGGCCAAGCTGGGAATCGACGACCGGTCGGATCGAGGTGGCGTCGACGGTGACTTTGATGCCGCCGATACGGAGCTGATCGACGACCTGCTGGTGTGGATGGCAGCTGAGCGTCGAGACTTCACCTCGACGTTTCGCAACCTCGCCCAGTCGCTGCGTCACTCCAACTCGAATCTCGATGCGATCGTCGCGTCGTCACGTGATGGCGAGACCTTCGTTCGGTGGCGGAACCGTTGGTTGGATCGACTCGGCGACGTCGATCGCGACGAGATCGCCGAAGCGATGGATCGGGTGAACCCGATCTACATCCCACGCAATCATCTGGTGGAGGCCGCGTTGGCTGCCGCGAACAAGGGCGATCTCGCGCCGACAAACGCGCTCATCGAGGCCATTCGACAGCCGTTCAACGAACGTGAGGGGCTTGAGGCGTTCGCCGAGCCAGCCCCCGACTCGTTCACGTCCGGCTACGTCACCTACTGCGGCACCTGATCGAGAGCGGAGAGGTCGGGAGCGACCGGCGCGGTCGTGGTAGGAACTGATCGTGGCCGACAAGATCGATTTCAAGAAGACGCTCGACCGCTACAGGGCCCGGCGCGGCGAGTTCCGGGTCCTGGATGTTCCCGACGCGACCTACCTGATGATCGACGGCCACGGCGACCCGAACACCTCCGTGGAGTTCACCGAGGCGATCGAGACGCTCTACCCGGTTGCCTACAAGATCAAGTTCGCGAGTAAGCAGGAACTCGGTCGAGACTATGTCGTCGCGCCGCTGGAGGGATTGTGGTGGGCGCAGGACATGGACACCTTCACCACCGCGCGCGACAAGTCGCAGTGGGAGTGGACGTTGATGCTGTTCGTGCCCGACTGGATTGACCGGACCATGTTCGACGCGGCGATCGCCACGGTGGCGGCGAAGGGAGCACCAAAGCGGCTGGGCGATGTACGGATGGCGGTGCTGAACGAAGGGCGCTGTGTGCAGACGCTGCACATCGGATCGTTCGACGACGAGGCCGCTGTGTTGGAGCGGATGCACGAGGAATTTCTCCCCGCCGAAGGGTTTCAGATGACCGGCAAGCACCACGAGATCTACCTCAGCGATTTCCGCAGGGTGGCGCCCGACAAGCGGCGTACGATTCTGCGTCAGCCCGTCGAGCCGATCGATTTCGCGCGCTGAGTTCGGCCCGCGTTCCCTCGGCTGGTGAGGTCCCATGAAAGCAGTGTCAGCGGGCGTTCGGAAATGACGCCCTCGCGGCGGGCGGAGGTTGCTGCCGGAGTCCAGGCCTCGCTGGCGGCCGGGCTCGGGATGTACCCCATCGGCATCGCGTTTGGCTTGTTGGTCGTGCAGGCCGGACTGCCGTGGTGGGTGGCGCCTGCTCTATCGGTGTCCGTCTATGCCGGCTCACTGGAGTTGTTGCTGATCGGGATGATCACGACGGCGACGCCGCTGGCGACGATCGCGTTGACGACGTTGCTGGTGAACTTCCGACACGTGTTCTACGCCTTCACGTTTCCGCTGCGGGTCGTGCGGAATCGATTCGCCCGCATCTACTCGATGTATGCACTCATCGACGAGGCCTTCGCCGTCACCGCGGCCAACCCTCACGGATGGACCGCGTGGCGGCTATTGGCACTGCAAATGTCGCTGCAGACCTATTGGGTCGGTGGCGGTCTGACCGGTGTCGCCATCGGATCGTTGCTTCCGATTCGTCTCGAAGGCCTTGAGTTCGCGCTGTGCGCACTGTTTGTGACGTTGACCCTCGACGCGTGCCGCACGAAGTCCGAGTTGCCATCGCTGCTGTTGGCCGCCGCCAGCTTCTCGTTCGCGCGACTGGTGGTCCCCGGCGAGGCGTTGTTCGTGGGGTTGGTGGTTTTCGTCGCCAGCTTGGTCGCCCGGTACGTGCTCGTCGGACCGCCGGAGCCGACCGATGCCTGAGACGTCCTACATCGCCTCGGTCCTGGCCATCGGGTTCGCCATCACCTTCGCCCTGCGAGCGGTCCCCTTCGCCGTGCTGGAGCCATTGCGTCATTCACGATTCGTGACGACGATGGCGGCATGGATGCCAGCGGGGATCCTCGCGATCCTCGCCGTGAGCACCCTTTCGGATTCGGTCGGCACGAGTGTCACCAGCAGGCTCGCAGCGGCGTCTGCGGTAGCTGTCACCGTCGCGGTGCACCTGTTGTCGGGTCGTCGCACCCTGTGGAGTGTGGGTACGGGAACCCTCGTCTACATCGTGGCGGTGAACCTCGGCTGAGCAGTGGTCGCTCAGAATGCGGGCCGGAGGGGGCCACGCGGTCGAATCGTCACGGACTATTCCAGCGTGCAGTGTGAGTTCAACATCGCCACGGGCGGAAGCACGTAGTACGAACCGGTGTCGGCGTGGCTGTGGCGGGTCAATTCGTCGCGCGGACCCTCGATGCCGGCCATTCGTTCCAGCATGCGCTGCATGACGGCCTGGTCGTTCGTGAGCCCGACGAACATCGTGCCGTGACGTGACGCCGTGCCATAGCCGAGATTGCGGCGGACGATCTTGCCGATCTCGTCCTGATCGGTTCGAGCAGCGTGGGAAGTCTCCGGCTTGGGGTCGAGTTCGATGTCGTCCGCCTTCGTACGTCCAATCGCCGCTTCCTGGTCGGCGTCGGAGAGTTCGGACCATGACGATTCGTGGGCCCATTTCTGAACCAGCAACAGGCTGGCTCCGGCGGCGGGTCCGTCGGAGAAGAGCGCGACATCCGGTACCTCGGCGAGCGCGGGGTTCTCCGTTCCGTCGACGAATCCGGTCAGGTCACGGTGGCCGTGATAGGCCCACCCTGCTTCCTCCTCCGCGACGACGGCGTGGTCGGCGAGCTGAGCGATGGCGTCCTTTGCTCCGTCAAACACCACGTCGCGCGAGCCGCCGGCGAGCCACACGATGAGATCGTGTTGGGTTGCCGGCATCGTGAATCCGTCGGGCCCGACGATGGGTTCGTTGAACCCATGGACGCCGTCGGGGCATGCCCCCGGTTGGATGCGCCCCAACAGTTCCGGCCGCAGCCCGATGACGACCATGTGCCCCGCACCGGTGGTGATAGCGCCAGCGAGATTGCCCAGCACATTGGCCAGGGTGTCGAGATCGGCTTCGGGACGAAGGTCGAACTCGATGTAGGCGTGGTTGGTCGTGCCGAATGCCAAGATTCCAGGCTGGGCCAAACCGGCGGCGGTGACTGTGGAACTCATCAGTTGGTCTCCGTTTCCGTCGGGGGATCAACGACCTGGAGGACGCGACGCCGACTCGATCCGCGGCCAATCGTATCCGCCGATTGTTCCGGTGGTCGTCGGACCGACGGCCAGCTATTCGCCCGGCTATTCGAGGAGTCCGGATTGGATGACGCAGTCGGCCAGCTTCTGTTCGCCCGCCGAGTTCAGGTGCAAATCGGTGGCGCTGAGCGAGAGGCCTGGTAACAGCCAGCCGTCCTCATCACTCAAGTACGAGTCGCAGTCGAGGTAGCGATCTCGAAACACCTCGGCGAAGCTTGCGTTCAGTTCTTGGCGTTGGTTCTCGGTACGCGCGACCCGGGCATCGCGCGGGTAGGGCACGACTCCGATCACGGTGTATTGAGCGTTGGCGGCGTCCAATCTCGCCTTCCATGCGGTGATGGGTTCGAGCAGGTCCTGAGCCAACCAGTGGTTGTTCAAGTCGTTGACGCCGGCCATCACCACGATGTGGTCGGCGTGGTTATTGAGGTGTTGTGCAGTGCGGTCGTCGATCGTCTGGTTGGTTCGTGCCGAGCGTTGGCGCCATCCGCCGCCCCCCATCCCTGCAGCTCCGTTGGTGACTCCGGGGATGCGGTCGGCCCACGACGGGCCACGTTGTGGATGGTCGTGAACAGATGTCTGGCTGTCTCCGATCGCGACAATTGACGTGGAGTCTTCGTAAACACCGACGGTTCCGCTCGCGGGCGATTCGAGTCGGCAGCCTGTTGCAGCGAGCGCTATGACCGCAGACGCGGTGATCGCGATCAACGGGTTCCGGCCTGGCCCCTTGATGGTGGCGATGGTGATTCGTGGTCTCATGGCGGTCAATCAATCAGTCGGTCGGTCACTACAAACATGAACATCGGCCACGACACATATGAAATGAGGGCTGGTGGAGGCTCGAAGTGTGACCGGCACTGATTGTCCGGAAGTGAGATTACTGAAGATGCGCGTAAACTTGCCGAAAAATCGGTCAACCCAACGTCAGGCGGGACGATCCGCCACGATCGACTTGAGTGGGGCGAGATCGCTTTCCCGCTTCACGTCCGCCTCCGCCAGAATGGCCGCCAACTTGGGCAAGCTCTCTGGATCTCCGGCGAATGCGTCGACAGCGTCGGGGATCGCCGTCATGACGGTGCTGACGGCGGTCGGTATTGCGACGATCTGGTGGACCTCCGTAGAGAGTTTGAGAACCCCTGCCCACCCTTGAAAACCCTATCTTTGCGCAGGTCACGCGGCTTCTACAAGCAGGACCGTCGTTCGTCGGGGCCGACGGTGACGGACTCGCGGGGTCGGATGGTGCGGTCACTTGAGATGGCTCAAACTCTTCTGCGCCCCGAGCAGGTCAACGATCTGGTGGCGGACTACCACGCGGGAGCGACGCTCGTGGAGCTGGCAGCGCGGTTCGGAGTGAACCGCCGAACGGTGGCCGCCCACCTGACTCGTCGGGAGGTCCCGATCCGACGGGGACGCTTCGACCCTTCCCGCATCCATGAAGCAGCCGACCTCTACCTCAGCGGGTTGACGCTAGTAGAGGTCGGCGTGAAGGTCGGGGCAGGGCCTCAGGCTGTCCGGCGGGCTCTCGCATCGCACGGCATCGTGATCCGGCCCGGCGGCGGGCGTCGGTCGCGCATCGCCTCGTCCCCGGTCGCAGTCGGGTGATTCTAGGCGTGCAGAACCGGGACGCGAGCATCTGCCTCGGTGGAGGCCTCGCGGCGCTGACGGCGACGGATGGTGGCGTCGTGCAGGCGTACGCGGACGAGCAGCACAACGCTCACGGGTCCCATGATGATGAACTTGAGTGCGTTCCAGCACGCCCACAGCACGATTAGGTGCAGCCAGCCGGGACCGCCGCCGGCGACCGCGGACGAGCAGGCGTAAGCAATCAGGAAGTACGGGAGAGCAACCAGCATCGCGGGTAGCCCCCACTTGAGTCCGCGTCGGGTGCGGATGGCAGCGAGCAGTCGGTTGCTCGGCATGTAGCGATGCAGGTAGTCGCGAGTGCGAACGCTGAGCGTCCAGATGAAGCGGAACATGACGGGCCTCTCGTCACACGTGTTTCTCCGTCGAGGAGGCAGAACGTGTGTGAGTGCCCGAAGGCCGTCCCGGAGGACCCGCAATATGAGGAGAACCTGCCTCGCCATCCACTGTACGCCGGGGTCGGCGTTCATGGAAACACTTCGCGGGCAACCTGACATGAGGCACCTCGCCCTCCTCCGGCCCCCGCGTCGTCGCGCGCACCTCTCTGTAGGAGTGAGAGGACCCGACGATGACGAACCTGAGCCAGGTAGTCCAAGACGAGCGCACAGCGCGGATGGTGCTGTCGATGATCGTCGAACCCGACGACGCCGTGACTGGCCGTCTCCTGGGCGAACTGGGGACGCTTGAGCTGTTTCGGCTTGTCGAGCGTGATGACGTGGTGCCGGGCCTCAGTAACGTTGACGCCCAGGTGTGGCGTTCCCAGTTCCAGCGCTCAGACGCACGGACACTTGAGCAGCACATCGTCGAAGCCGAGCGCGCTGGTATCGGCACGCTGATCCCTGGCGACAAGCAATGGCCATCTGCGCTCGACGATCTTGGCGACCGACGGCCATACGTCCTATGGACTCGCGGCACGCCTTCTTTCCTCGCGCGACCAGTCGGTGATCTGGTCACGATCACCGGCGCAAGGGCCTCGACCTCCTACGGCGAGCATGTGGCCGGAGAACTGGCTTCCGACCTCGCCAACGCTGAACGGGTAGTGGTTGCCGGCGGCGCGTACGGCATCGAAGGTGCTGCCCATCGAGCGGCGCTGGCATCCGGTGGCGACACGATCGCGGTCATGGCGAACGGCCTTGATCGCTGCTACCCGATGGGCCACCGTGAACTGCTTCAGCGAGTTGCAGACCTCGGCCTCATGGTCAGCGAGGTTCCGCCGGGTGCCGTGCCTACGCGCCACCGCTTCCTCGCGCGTGCGCGGCTAATGGCTGCCCTCTCCGCAACGACCGTCGTGGTCGAGGCCAGCGTTCGCTCGGGATCAATGACCGTCGCCCGGCGCGCTCACGAACTCGGCCGCACCATCGGAGCTGTTCCCGGTCCAGTGACCAGCGCGACGAGCGCAGGCCCACACCTCCTCCTTCAGGATGGCCTCGCGAGGCTGGTCACCGGCACCGGCGATATCGAGTCGTTGGTCGCGCACAAGAACGGTCCCGACCCAGGTCAAGCGATCGGTCGCCGAGATTCACAGCGGCAACCAACCGCGGACCGTTCTCGACCCGCCTATCGGGACACAGCCTGCTTGGCGACACCGGTGGTGTTGTAACGGAAGCGCGCCATCTCGACCGTCACGTCGTACTGGCTGGCAATTTGGTCAACGGGCGTTCGTCGACGCGCTGCACTGAGAAGCAGTGGGCGCGGGAGAAGAAGTGTGCCCCCGAAGGCCGTGGCCTCCTCCTCTTCCTCTGGTTTGCAGGTCCGGAAGGGCATCCCGTTGAGCTCACGAATTTCAGCAAGGTCGTGTTTCAGCATGATGTGCGCCAGTTCGTGCGCAATATCGCTGTTCTGCCGACCCGGAGTCCGGAGCGGGCTAACGACAACGATCCGGCGATCCTCGATCTCGAAGGTCGCGGCGGAGAAGGCGAACGCTTGCAGTCGCTCCAGCTCTTCGAGCTCGCTGATGTCCACCAAGTCTGCGGCATCAACGATCGACACATTCAGGTGTTTGGCGAGATCGCGCGGATCAAGGTGATCGTGCGAGGCGAGTCCAAGTTCCTTCCGAACCCGCGCGGCCTCGCGTTCGGCCTCTGCCTTGAACCCGCGACGTAGCGTCACAGCTCCCCAGCCGAAACGCGCGCGGCCAACTTGCTGTGCATCTCACCCAAGAGTGAGTTGAGCCTTTCGGGCACCCCGGGCCGGAGCATCGAAGCGGCGCGGAGGTGGCAAGCAACCACCTGGCGCTGAGCCGGCGCCTTGGCCAGGACGTCGTACATGCTGCGCAGCATCTCTGCGATCTTGGAGGCAGCATCCGGTTCAAGGCGCGGATCGGAAGCAAGATGCGCGATCGCCTCATCGATTGGCGCCACCTCGCGCAACGCCGTCGGCATGAAGAACTGCCCGGGCGACACGCCGAGCCACGCGCACAGCAGGGTGAACGAGGTCAGGTCGGGCTGAGCACCTGCCTCGATTCGAGTGAAGGTGCTAAAGCTGACGCCAGCCTCGGCAGCCGCTTGACGAAGCGACAGCTTCCCGCGACGTTCGCGGAGCATCGCACCTAGTTGTGTTAGGTCGAGCCGCTCCATGCCCGGGGCGGTGTCGGAGGTCCCTGTCATGCTGGACTCGCCTTGTTAGCCGCCTCTGTCCGTCTCCGTTCCATGAGCGCAAGCCTAGCGCGTCGTTGACTCGTTACTGATACGACACGGCGTGTCTCAACGAGACTGATGCCGCTTTGCTGATACAGTCGTGACGTGCTCCAACCTGGAGGCACGCCATCGAGCGCGAACTACAGAGGAGGTGAGGAACATGGCAGGCAAGCGAGGACGCAGCGCGGTCACGGGCCGGTTCGTGAAGCAGTCCACGGTGAAGCGTCACCCGAAGACCACGACTAACGAGAGCACCGGCAGGGGCAGCAAGAAGAAGTAGGCACCGTGCCGCGCTCCGCACCGCACAGCAATGTCGGTGGCAGTGGCTACGGTGATCGACCAGACGAACCAATCAGGAGAACGACTATGAGCGTGACTGACGCCTTCAAGACCTTCCAGGACGTCGTGAACGCCGACATCACGCACGTCCGCGAAGCCCGCACTCGACGCGATCTCTTCAAGGGTGCCTTCGGGGCCGAGGTCGACGTGAAGGAAGTCATCGCGTCCGGATCGCTCGCGCGAGGGACACACAAGGATCCGATCCATGACGTCGATGTGATCGTCGTCTTCGATCAGGAGGAGCATCCTGAGTGGGGAACTCCGGGAAGTTCCGCCGCGGATGCTCTCGATTACACGCGCGGGCGTGTCAACGCGCTGCTCGGGGCGACGAACGGCACCTACGACCACGCCGTCCGGCTGGCCCGGTGGCGCAACCATGCCGTCAAGTGCTTCCTGGATGACCCCGACGATCCTGACGCGTTCACGGTTGATGCCATGCCTGCGCTGCGCCGCGATGGGCGGCTCCTTATTCCGGAAGCACTCTCGGAAGACTGGGTCGCTTGCGACCCAGAGTTCCTGATCGCCGAAGTGGCGGATCGGCACGCGCAGTGGAACAAGTTCGCCGGCACTGTTCGGATGCTCAAGTGGTGGGCCGCCGAGCAAGACACCAAGATCAAGTCTCTCGTCATGGAGGTCCTCGCGCTCGACTTCCTGCCGACGGACGTCAACCAGCCCGCTGCGATCAAGCAGTTCTTCGTCAGTGCCTGCTACCACATCGAGGGCGGGAACGAAGTCGCCGATCCCGCTGGACTCTGCGGACCGATTCAGCCCGACATCGACTACGACGCGTTCGCCGACGCCCTACGGTCCGCCCGAGACAACGCCATCAAGGCGTTCCAGGCGCAGGCGAACAACGACACTGCGGCTGCGATCAAGCACTGGGGTGAGGTCTTTGGGGACGATTTCCCGAAGCCTCCTGCCTCCACCGGCAACCCGGCGCCCGCGGTCGTGCCCGCTTCGCCCCGTCCTGTGAAGGACACTCCGCAAGGATGACCCGCGCAACAGGTCCAGATCGCGGCACGGGCACTACGCCGCTTAACCCCGTCCTCTGGACTGAGCGCGAACCCGCGCGACTGGCGCGCGATCAGAGTGAGGTCCAGGCGTTCGCCCCATTGCTCGAGTACCAGACCCCCGCAGACGACGGCTTGCCGCACGGCGGATGGATGGGTGTCCTCCCCCGCTGGCCTTTCGAGCGGCCGAGGCCCGAAGCTCTCGATGAGTTGCTCGGGGACCGGGAACTGCAGGTGCTCGTCGTCTACTCCGCAGCGCATCCGATGGTTCCGCCGACCATCTACTCCCTCGATCCGGAGCCGTCGGTCTGGGAACAGACACAGTCCGCATGGCACGTAGCCCCAGGAGGATCGCTCTGTCTGCTCCAGAGCGATGGAGGCTGGCAGCCCGAGGCCAGCCTCACCGAGCTTCTGGCGAAGGCATCGGGGTGGCGGATCGAGTACGCCCTCATGAAGGCTGGGGTCATCGATGAGATGTCGGTCAATGGCATCGTCTCTGACCCCTCGCACGACCACCTGATTGACCGAGCGATTCAGCGAGTAGCTGAAACACCGGGCCCGGACGAGGTTGGAGGCGCGGATGTCTCCCCGTAATCCCTACATCGTGATGCCCCGAGACGCGGTCACCAAGATCGCAGGCTCCGACCTCTCGCGCGGATCACTGGTGCTCCGCCGCGTTCCCGCAGACGATATGTACGTCGTCCAGACCGTGGAAACCGGCAAAGACATCCGCCTTCCAGCCGAAGTCCCACGCGAATACGCCGCGCTTCGTTCAGGCGACCCCCACCATGCAGCTCAGTGGATCAGGGTGGCCACTAACGACGCCCATCTTCACCATCTCTTCTTGTCCAGACGCCCCGATATCTCCATAGGGTTCAAAGAATTCAGGGAGCTGGTGCCAGGCGTCTCCGACCCCGGCAACAACCTTGGCGTGGTCGTCACTCACGACCCCGACCTTCCACCAGAGCTGATGGAGGCCGGGGCTCCGGAGTTTGCGGGATGGGCTGTCCGACGCGACGGTGTGGAACCGCTCCCTATCGAGATCGAGCCAGAAGTTCTTGGCCTGGCACAGTTGACCGGCAAGTGGCCGATCGAGCAGCTCGCCGCCAACAGCATCCTGGTCGTGGGCTGCGGCAGCATCGGCAGCGCCGCAGCAGAGGCGCTCGCAGGATACGGAGTCGGACGTGTGGAACTTGTCGACCCGGACCGATTCCTCTGGCACAACATGCTCCGCCACACTCTCGGACCCGAAAGCGTCGGGCGATTCAAGGTAGCGGCGATGAAGGACCACCTCGCCCAGCACTGGCCGCAGCAGACAGTGGTGGCTCACAGACGTGACGTGGTTGCCGAGGCGCACTACATCCGGCCCATCGTCGACCGAGTCGATCTCGTGCTCTGTGCCGCAGACGGTATTGCTCCCAGGCGTGTCGTCAGCCACCTCTCCAGGCGCGCACGGAAGCCGGCGATCTTGGCGTGCGTGCTCGACAATGGCTCGATCGGAGAAGTCATCAGGCTGCGACCAACACCCCGGTTCGGCTGTCTCCTCTGTCTACGGCAGCAGCTTGCAGATCAAGGAGCGATGGACGCTGAGGCGGATCAAGAGTTGGATTACGGCACCGGGCGCGTCCACCAGCCGATGACGGCTGTGCCGCCCGATCTCCGATACGTCGGCACGTTCGCCGCAAAAGTAGCGATCGCGACACTGCTGGAATCACTTCACGGCGACCACACCCAGCAGGTTCCCGGCGAACACGCCATCATCGGTCTCCGACCAGCAGGTGACCTCGCAGACCCTTTCGACCTCAGCCACGCCGGCGATGTTCGCTGGTCGTCCATCCCCAGACCTCGCGCATCGTGCCCGACCTGCTCGCCAGCATGACAACTTGGAGAGAGGCACCTCCGGTGACGATCACTGACGTCGCACTCAGCGCAATCGCGCGCGAGGCGTTGCGGTCCGCCGATGGACTCGAAACTGGCGGCATCCTGCTCGGGGACGATGCGACTGATGGGATCGTCGTCCGACACGCGGGCGGACCTGGACCCAACGCCACCCGCGGCGAACGCACCTTCATGCGCGACCTCGACCATGCCCGGCGTCTCGCGGACTTCGCGTGGTCGGAGGACCGTAGCCAGTGGATAGGCGAATGGCACACCCACCCGACCGGAGGGCTTTCCCCGAGCGAGGTCGATCTCCACTCCTACATGCGCCATCTGCACGACCCTGAACTGGGGTTCGACAAGTTCGTCGCGATCATCGCTGGATTCGATTCATCGGCACGTGTGGTCGCTGCAACTTGGCTCGTAGAACGGGACTGCATCGTGGCAGTGGTACCCGAGAGGCTTCATACGGCGCCTGCCGTGAACAGCGCGCACGCCAGTGATGCGGCGAGGCACGCCGCCTCCGTAGCTGAAGAACACAAGGAGACGCCATGACATCCGATTCCGCCACCCCAGACCCAGCAGACCCCGTCTTCATCTCGTACCGCCAGAAAGACGGTACTGGTGTTGCTACGGAGCTCGCCTGGCTCCTCCGTACCGCCGGCATCCCTGTCTGGCGGGACCGAGACGATCTGCCGCCAGGCGACACCGAGGCCCGCCTCAAGCAAGCGATAGAGGCCGGCATCTCCGGCGGCGTTCTCGTGACGACACCGGACGTGGTGAACAGCAGAGTCGTGAAGACGCTGGAAGCACCTCAACTCCTTGAGCTACACCGCGACCACGACGTGTTTGCACTCGGCATCATCAATTCGGTGAAAACAGAAGACGACGGAACAGACTACGACGCTCCTGACCGGCTCCTAGAGATTCGTCCCGGCACCTTGAGCGGTGTAGACCAGCAATCCGCCGAGCGCGATGGTCTGCTGGCATTGATCCGCGGTTTGGTCTGGCATCGGATCGCGTCTCTTCGCAAACGAATCGAGGCAACCGACCAGACGTTCCACCTGAGCCTCCAGACCAGGAACACGCCACAGGTCTATGACCGAACCGGTGACGAACTGGACATCCGGCTCAGGCCCTCCGATCACGAACGGCTTCCGAGCGCCGATGGGCTCCGAGACCTCAAGGACACCATCGGTCTCCTCCCCGATGCCGTGACCCGTTCCGGCGCACATCGCCTACGTGTTGCTGGAGGGGCTCATCTCTCCGTTGCCTTCGCAGTCGGGGCAGCCTTGCCTTCGTCGCGAATCGGACACATGGACGTGATCGACCAACAGGGCGCCACCTGGGCGAGCGATGGCGAAGCACGGTTCGTCACGCAACCGCAAGTGCAAATCGCAGCTCAAGGCGGCGATCCATCTGCAATCACGACCGGCCGCCCCTCCGTAGCCGTGTATGTCGATCTCCTGCCCCAACGCAGCGACACCGCCTTCACCCGCTATATCGAAGACCATAGGCCCTTTCTCTCGGCCTGGCGTCATCTCACAAGTGCGAGCGGCACGCTCCTCGACCCCGCTGATGCAGGCTTGATCGCCGCCGATGTCGCCGCGCACATCCGTGCCCTGTCGAACGACAACTCCAACGCCGAGGTGCACCTCCTGCTGCGGTGCCCGTTCCCACTTGCGCTTCTCATCGGGCGATTGACCAACACCCTGCGCGTCGTAGTCCATGAATGGGACGACTCCGACCCCATCGACGGCGAAGACTACCGCGCAAGGTACGTGCCCACCTTGCGTGTACGCACATCTGCAAGCTCAGGCGTCATCGAAGACGTGCTCCTCCCGGACGCGTCATGACTGCGCCAGCCGACTTTGCGGTCGTCCGTAACACCAAGTTGACCGCCACTCTCGCGTGGAGGATTCGCTCGACGTTGAGACAACGGCGCTCCGAAGGACGCGGGCGTCTATGAGCTTCTCGCGCGACCCGGGCTTGCCCTACTCGGCATTCACTCAAGCGTGCCGCGCCTTCAAACCCAGCGAGCTGATCCCGGCGATCGCGCAGGCCTCGGCAGCGCTTGGCGAACCGCCGTATCCAGATGCTGTGAAACATCGGATGCCGCCGTGGGGATTGGCTGCGGCCGCGCGAGATTCGCTTCTCTACGGCAATGAGTATCGCTCGAAGCCCGTAGACGAGAAGGCGCTGCAGAAGCTGATGCACAAGTTTCAGATCGCGATGGACATCGACGATGCCGATGTGGGGTCCGCGGACTTCCTCGTCAGACTGATGACTCGGGTCACGTACGAGCAGTTCCCCTACCAGGAGTCGATGTTCGAGGAACTTGCTCGCTCCCACGCCTGGATGGTCGAGGGCCTGCCCGACGTCGAGACCCGAGTGATCACGGAGGACTCGCTGGCGACCATGCTCGACGGAGTTCCGTTCCGCGAGGCAATCGGCGCGACGTTCTTCCTCCAAGTGGGTGCCTTCCAGAACGGTGGAGCATACAAGCCCGGCTGGCTGGATCAGCCAAACTTCACTGAAGTGCTGAAGCTCTATCCGCGGACGAACATAGAGAAGATCGCCTCTCGACTCACCACGACACCCGCAGCGTTTCGGACTGCTTTCAACGACCACTCGGTCGGAACAGCCACAGCGGCCCGATTCGATTACAACCCGTTGATGGCGACGCCGTTCGTGGACATGGGCGACGGGGAGCCGGTCGCTCCAGCGACGCGTCTGATCATGCGGACGGTCACGCCAGGAGGCTTGTACTACGCCGGGATGACCCAGCATGGCAAGGCTTTCGCGGATGACCTCGGAGGCCTGTTCGAGCACTACATTGGTCGACAACTCAGACTGATCGAGGACGCGGAGGTCGAACCCGAGATTGTCTTCGGCAAGGGTGGCGGTCACAAAAGCGTTGACTGGTTTGTGATCCTGCCCAATCTGGTCATCTTGGTTGAGGTCAAGTCTCGCCGCCTCGGCCCGGCAGCACGGGCCGGCGATGCGACGCTGATGAACTCGCTCAGCGAGACCCTGGGCGGCGCACGGAAGCAGTTGACCCGGACTGTCAGCCATCTTGCTGACAGTCACCCGGCGTTCACGCACATCCCAACGGACCGCCCCATGTTGGGGTTGATCGTCACGGCGGAGCCGTTCTATACCGGGGCCGCGTACCTTCTCGACCATGACGTTGCGACTATCCCTGGCGGGAGGCTCCCAGATGTTCCTGTAACCGCGGCGAGCGCGCGTGAAGTCGAGTGGCTCGTGACACACGGCAAAGACCTTGAGCCGCTGCTCCTCGCAGAGATGGCGAAGAGTGCAGGAGGTGTCGTCAGCCTGCGTGACATCGGCAAGAAGACTGATACCGAGAATCCGATTCTGTTGAACGCTTGGAATGCGTATCCTTGGCCGACCGGCAAAGGACATGGCGGTGGACAATCATCAGCGACGCCGACCGGCAATGGCTGACCCTCACAGTCAGATCAAGTCGATTGCAAGCTGCGGAAATGCCGAAATCGCACCACGCTTACAACGAGCGCTCGACGTCCTCGCGTCCCGGTGAATGCTGCGGTACATCGCTCGCTTGGATGATGAAGCCACGTGCTCGATCGAAAGCAGTTCGTGCACGGGCGGCGTCAATGCTCTGCGCCGTGGACTGCGGCGGCGGTCCCAGCGGTCGGTCATCCGTGACGCCGTATCTGTCGCGGTAGGCCGCGACGGTGCGCCCGTAACGTCGCCACGCAGCGGCTTGGCGCTGATCGCGGGGTGGCTCGCCAAGATGCTGCACCCACGCTTCGCCGGTCTCGCGTGCGGTGTCGAGCACGGCATCAGCGCGAGCTTCGATCATCTCGCGCCGCTCATCGAGGGCCTGCCGCATATCGTCGGTCATCGGGCCGTCCGCAGCCGGGATCAGTCCGGCGATCAGCCGCGGCGTCTTGCGAGCACGACCCGAGCCCGCCGGGCGGGCGGTGGCGCGCGCAACGCGGTAGTGCAGGACGGAGGCGATGTCGTCGGCATCGGTGAGCCCGCGCGCGGCCACCAGGCGCGGAAGCAGGGTGTCGAGGTTGTGGTGGTTGGCCTCGGCGCGGCGCAGCTGGGCGGTGAGTGCCCCGAACGCCTCGGACTCGATCGCGGTGTCGGCTTGTTCGGGGGTCAGACCAGAGGCACGGATGAGGGTGGCCCAGCGGTCTCGTTGGGCTGCGGCGGCAATGGTCTCGTACTCGGCGGCGAGCTGAGCGATCGAACCCCACTGCTCCTGTTCGGTGGTGATGGTCTCGTGCGCGGACAGCTCCGCGCCGACGTGCTGCAGCACACCGAACATCACGGATCGGCCGGTGGCGTCGGGGGTGTCGCCCGGATGCGGGTGGGCGTGCTCGTCGGCCCGGTCGAGGATCACGTAGGCGTGGTTGGCCTGCTTGCCGCGGGTCATCGCGACGTAGAAGTTCTCCCTCGTCGTGGTCGGCTCCACCAGCACATGCGCGGTATCGACAGTGACGCCTTGCGCCCTGTGCGCCGTGACCGCATAACCCAGATCGACGTGATCGGCCACATAGGCGGCGGGCAGGTCGATGGAGCCGCCGAACCTGCGGCCGGTCTTGCGGATGGTGATCGAGCCGTCGTCGCGGATGCCGGTGATGGTCCAGGTGTCGCCGTTGCGCACCCAGTCCTTGCCGTTGCGTAGGCGGCGGTCGTTGCGGCGGGTGATGATCGTGTCCCCAGCCCCCGCCGTGGTCCCGTCGTTCAGCTCGACCTCCCGACCCGGCTTCAACGCGCCGTCGAGAATCAGATCGGCACGAGCGCGCTGGTTGAGGGCGGTCACGTGGTCGCGGGTCTCGGCGACCAGCACCGACGTCAAACCCCGCTCCCGGTCCGCGCGCCACGCGGTGTAGGCGGCGTCGGTCATCGCCTCGGCCTCACCGTCATGGATGCGGTCGTGGGCGAGGTAGGTGTCGATCACCTGCGTGCGACCGTGCCGCAGGGCGAGGGAGGCGGTCTTCTCCCACTCGTGGATGAACCGGTGCACGTCGACCAGCTCGGGCGCATCATCCCGGTCACCGACGAGGAGCCCGAAGGCGCCGCCGGCATCCACCGACTGGAGCTGGGCGTAGTCGCCGATTAGCAGCACCTTCGCCCCGGCGCGTTCGGCGAGGTGGGTGATGCGGTCCAACGAGAGGGTTCCGGCGAGGGAGGCTTCATCGATGATGATGAGCTGACCGGCCTCGAAGTCGGTGCCGTGGACGAGGTGGTTCTGCCACCACTTCGCTGTGTTCTCCGTCGCAATCCCCAGGTCGTCAGCGAGAACCTGCGCGGCCACGGCGGACGGTGCCAGCCCGACCACGGACCCGGTGCCGTGTTCCTTCTCCCACGCACGCCGCAACGCATTCATCGCCGTCGTCTTCCCGGCGCCCGCCGGTCCCACCAGCACATCGAGCATCCGGCCAGAGACCGCGATCTTCATGAGCGCGTCGGCCTGATCCTCCCCAAGCATCCGCCCCTCATTATCAGGACGGCCGGTGATCCTCTCCACCGTGTCGACCGGGACGGTGGGTGCGGTCATGGTGCGAGAGCGGTCGAGTAGCAGGTCCTCGGCTGCGAGCAGCAGTTCGGAGGAGAACACGGTGGAGTGCTTGGGCCGGAACACGCTGGTGCCGTCCATCCGCCGAAACGCGGCCGGGCTGGTGGCGAGGTCGGGCGGCGTCAGCCGCAGCGATGCTTGTTCGGCGGCGTCGGCGATCATCGCCACGACGGCTTCGCGGTCTTGCATGGTGGCGAAGCGCCAGCCCATCGTCTGCCGAGACGCCTCAGCCATAAGGTTCCACCGCCGCCAGGTGGACCGCTTCTGACCCACCACCTCGACCACCGACTGCCCGAGTTCCCCGATGGCGTCCAGGGGCACGTCATCGGCGCGGAGCAGCAGCGGCTTGTCGTTGCCGGTGATCGTGCGCGCCCAGCCGGTGGCGTCGTGGCCGAGCACCCCGGTGGCGCGGGTGCGCCACTCGGCGGTGAGGTCGGCCAGCGACCGCACCTGCTTCTCCGGGCGTGTGGCGAGGGTGGCTTGGGCGCGGAGCCTGATGATCGTGGCTGTGGAGGGTTGGCGGCCGTGTCGGGCGACGTACTCGGCGATCAGCCGGTCCTTCTCGGCGTCGATGTGCCGGGCGCGGGTGGAGAACTCCTGGACCAGCTCCTCCGGGACGGTGCTGATCGCCCATGCCGGGTTGCGGTCACGGCCCATGTCCCTTGCTTCCCACTCGACGCCGAAGGTGCGGGTCATGTGGTCGGCGAACACCGCCTCGTGCAACTCCGACAGCGCGACCACGGCGGCGTGCATCGGCCGCCCATCCAGGGATCGCCACTTGCCGTCGAGGACAGTCTGGACCTTGTTGGAGATGACGACGTGCGTGTGCAGGTGGGGGTCGCCGGCGCGGGAGTCGAAGTGATCGAACGCCGTCGCCACCAACCCGGTGACATCGACCTGCGCAACCGCACCGTCACCGGCGGTTGCACCAGACCGCGTGGCGGCAACCTCACGCTCCATGAACGCAACCACCTCTGCGACCGCCGCATGATGCGCCTGACCGATGAGCGCCTGCGTACCGGCGTCGGCGACCGCCCACAACGCCGAGGCGGACTTCGGGACCGAGAAGGTGAAGTCGAACCCGGCCACAGCCCGCCGTCTGCCGCGTTCGGTCTCCTCGGCCTCGATCTGCGCGACCGCCTCGCCCTTCGCTCCGGGACTCAGCTCGGGGTCGAGGTCGGCGATCCGGGCCTCGATCCGCTCCGGCACCGACTTGTAGGCCGGGAACGCATGCCCGAGCGGGTCGCCGGTCATCGGATCACGGCCCATGCCCATCAAGAGCTGGAGCTGAGCCTCCGACACCCGATCACCCACCGCGAGCTGACCCTTGCCGAGCGAGGCGACGCCAGAGCCGAGCCATTGGCCCGGTGGTGTTCCCGCCTCCACGTAGTACCTGGTCAGCGGTGTTGAAAGAGTGCGGTCGCCGTCTGCGGCCGCGACGGTGCGCAGCAGGTACTTGTAGCCATCGCCCGCCGACATCACGCGCATCGAGACCGTCACCACGCCACCGCCTTCCGACGA